>VIKI01000143.1:2941-10588 GCA_008080595.1 Comamonadaceae bacterium | reverse complement strand
CAGCAAATACTTGCCCTTGATCTGCTCGCGGGTGGTTTCTTTGGGCGGCGGGTAAAAGTCTTTGATGACCTTGAACACATAGGGAAAACTGGGCAAGTCAAACACCAGCATAACCATGCCTTTGATACCGGGTGCAGTACGGAACTTGTCGGTGCTGTGGCGCAGGTGGTGCAAAAAGTCGCGATAAAACAGGGTTTTGCCCTGCTTGGCCAGGCCTAGCGCGTTGTAGATTTCGTTGCGCGGTTTACGCGGCATCATGCTGCGCAAAAACTGCACGTAGGCACTGGGGATTTCCATCTCGACCATGAAATAGGCGCGGGCAAAGCTGAACAGCACGTGCAAGTCGTCCTCGCCATACAGCACGGCATCAATCACCAGTTTTTCCTCACCCTCGACATACAAAATGGGCAGCGCAAACGGTGTTTCGACAAAGCCGTTGATCAATTTGCCGACGATGTAAGCCCCTTTGTTGCGGAAAAACAGACTGGTGAGCACCTGAATCTGGAAGTTGGCACGCAGCATGCTGTCGCCCAGCAATTGGGTCAGCACGGCGGCCACACGGGCCGCATCTCGCGGGCGGTCTTCAAACTCGCGGCGCAGGTCAAAGTCTTTCACCAGGTGCAGCAGCACCTCGGGCAGATCGTCGCGGTTGGCCGGGTAATAGGCCCGGTAGGTCGGGCGTGCCTCGGGTTCACCGTTTTCAATGTACTCGGTGCTGACCGCAGGGCGGATAAAAATGAAGTCGTTCTGGAAGTAACTGCGGTGCAAAATTTTGGTGGTGACCGAGTTGAAAAAGGTCTCGGCCAGTTCCGGCTGGTGGTGGTCAACCAGCAGGCCGATGTAGTGCAGCTTGACCTGATGCCAGATCTCCATGGGCTGCTCACCGGCCTTGAACTCACGCTCCAGCCGCATCGAACACTCCCGCACCCGCAGGTCATAAAACTCGATACGCTCGCGCTGGGCGCGTTGCTGGCCGTGCCAGTCGGCGGTCTCGAAACGGTGTTTGGCCCGGGCCGATTCGGTTCTGAACAAGCGGTAATGGCGGTTAAAACCGTCCATCATGGCTTTGGCAATGTCATAAGCCAGGGTGGAGTCAAGGCGGATAGGGAACATGTCTACTCTAATTTATATAGCTGCTTACGCTTTATCTATAAGCGCTGGAAGGCATTTTTATTGCCAAATTGAGGCTTTGAAAACCGATCTCTACTGACTTTAAGCTTTGCTGGGACGCGGATAACGCTTGAACGCATTGCGAAACACGTCCACCACTTCATGTGCACCTTGCATGCTGACGCCAAGGTCTTTCACCAAGCCGTCTTTGAGGCCATAACACCAGCCGTGTACCGCCACTTTTTGACCCCGGGCCCAGGCATCTTGCAGCACATTGCTCAAGGCCACGTTGCCCACTTGCTCGATCACGTTCATCTCACACAAGGTGTCTTCCTGCTCGGCCACCGTCAAATGATCCAGGCGGCGGCGATGGCGCAGTTTCACGTCATGCACATGGCGCAGCCAGTTGTCAGCCAGGCCGACCCGTGTGCCACGTAATGTGGCCAGCACACCACCGCAGCCGTAATGCCCGACCACCATGATGTGCTCCACCTTGAGATGATCCACCGCGAACTGGATCACCGACAAGGCGTTCAGATCAGAGTGCACCACCACGTTGGCAATATTGCGGTGGACAAACACCTCGCCAGGGTCGAGCCCGGTGATCTCGTTGGCCGGTACCCGGCTGTCGGAGCAGCCGATCCACAGGTATTTGGGGGTTTGCTGGTGCGCCAGCTGGCTGAAAAAACCCGGGCGCTGAGCTTCCATGCGGGCCGCCCAGATGCGGTTGTTGTCCAGCAGGTTTTGAAGAGATGGCATGCGGTGGGGTTCCTGGTAATTTGCGATCATCGGTTGCAAGCCATTTTGCCTTGTTGGCGAACGCCCGGTTTTCCCCCCATGCCCCCTCAAACTCAACAAGTCTCGGCAAACAGCTCCCGGCCAATCAACATGCGCCGAATTTCCGACGTGCCCGCGCCAATCTCATACAGCTTGGCATCGCGCCACAGCCGTCCCAACGGGTACTCGTTGATGTAGCCATTGCCGCCAAAAATCTGCACGCCTTCACCGGCCATCCAGGTGGCTTTTTCAGCCGTCCACAAAATCACCGACGCACAATCCTTGCGTACCTGGCGCACGTGCTCCACACCCAGCAAATCCAGGTTCTTGGCCACCGTGTAGGCAAACGAGCGGGCGGCTTGGAGCACGGTGTACATGTCTGCCACCTTGCCCTGAATCAGCTGGAATTCGCCAATACTCTGGCCAAACTGCTTGCGGTCGTGAATATAGGGAATGACGTTGTCCATCACCGCTTGCATGATGCCCAGCGGCCCGCCGGTGAGCACCGCACGCTCATAGTCCAGACCACTCATGAGCACCTTGGCACCCATGTTCAGTCCGCCCAGGATGTGCGACTCGGGCACTTCCACGTTGTTGAACACCAGCTCGCCGGTGTGGCTGCCGCGCATGCCCAGTTTGTCGAGTTTTTGCGCAATGCTGAAGCCGGGCATGCCTTTCTCGATCAGAAAGGCGGTGACTCCGCGTGCGCCAAGTTCGGGTTCGCTCTTGGCGTAGACCACCAGCGTGTCGGCATCCGGGCCATTGGTGATCCACATCTTGTTGCCATTGAGCAGGTAGTAGCCGCCCTTGTCAACGGCGCGCAGTTTCATGCTCAACACGTCTGATCCGGCACCGGGCTCACTCATGGCCAGTGCGCCGACATGCTCACCGCTGATCAGTTTGGGCAGGTATTTGGCACGCTGCTCGGGTGTGCCGTTGCGCCTGATCTGATTCACGCACAGGTTGGAGTGTGCACCGTAGCTCAGGCCCACGCTGGCGCTGGCGCGGCTGATTTCTTCCATGGCCACCATGTGCGCCAGGTAGCCCATGTTGGCGCCGCCGTATTCCTCACCCACGGTGATGCCGAGCACCCCCAGGTCACCCATCTTGCGCCACAAGTCCATCGGAAACTGGTCGTTGCGGTCAATCTCGGCGGCACGTGGAGCGATCTCGGCCTGGGCAAAGTCGCGTACTGCGTCACGCAATGCGTCAATGTCGTCACCGAGTTGAAAGTTCAGGCCGGGTAAATTGTTCATGGGTTTGTCTCCTGGGTTGTTTTGAATTTGGAAGCCGGATTGGCAATCAGTAGGTTTGGGCCACCGGCATCACGGTTTGTTGCAACAGTGCGCAAGCGGTTTCCTGGCCATCCTCTGCAATGTGGGTCACCTCTGCACTGGTCACAATCACGCGCCGCCCCGGTTTGACGACCCGGCCACTGGCGCGTAACACACCTCCTTGGCAAGCGGCCAGAAAGTTGATTTTGTATTCCACACTGACCACTTCCATACCGACCGGGGCCACGGTTAATGCCGCATAACCGGCGGCAATGTCAGCCAATGCGCCCACCGCACCCCCGTGAAAAGCCCCTTGCTGCTGAGTCACTTTGCCGGAATAAGGCAACTCAATGATGCATTCACCTTTGGCCACATGGTGCACCCGTGCACCCAGCTCACGCATCAGGCCTTGACGCTCAAAACTGGCTTGTACCCGCTGGCGGGGATCTTCGTGATGGGTCATGGTGTGAGTTTGAATAGGGTAGATGAGCTGATGGGCATCAAGTGGGGTCTGCCGGTGGGATGGAGGAGACGTTTGCTGCGCTTGTTTTGCTGGCTTTCACTTTTTCGTCACCCCCTTTGACCAGGCTTTTGGTCAGCAAAGCTTTGGTTTCGCGCTGGTGTACCTTGATCTCGTCCAGATTGGCTTGCAGGTCTTGCATCTGCGCCACCAGTTGCTTTTGGTGAAGATCCAGCACCTGCAAAAATTTCTCCAGCTGCGCGGTGGTGTCGCGCGGGCTGTCATACATGTCAATGATGTCTTTGGCTTCCACCAGGCTAAAGCCCAGGCGCTTGGCACGCAAAGTGAGTTTGAGCCGGGCCCGGTCTCGGCTGCTGTAGACCCGGGAGCGCCCGCCCGGGCCGGTGCGCTCCGGTCGCAGCAGGCCCATGTCTTCATAAAAACGGATGGCCCGTGTGGTCAGGTCAAATTCTTTGGCCAGATCGCTGATGCTGTAAAGGTGTGCCATAAAGCGAATTGTTGTGAGTTGACGTTGACGTAAACGTCAATTATGGCGTAAATCAACACACCCCCAATCCACTCACCAGCTCAATTCATCTGGACATCATTGTCGTAAACACCTTCCCAGCGGTCGCCACTTTTCCAGGTGAACGCCCCTTTGCCGTGTTTTTTACCGGCCCTCCATTGGCCTTCGTATCTGTCGCCTGAGGGCCAGACAAATTTGCCTTCGCCCTCAGGCTCACCGGCCACAAACTGCCCCTCATAGATTTCGCCACCGGCAAACAGCATACGGCCCTGACCTTGAGGAACACCGTCCACCACCGTGCCCTCAAATTGGTTGCCGGTGGCAAATTTGAGCTTGCCTTGGCCATTGGGTCGGCCATTCACCCAGGCCCCCTCATAACGCTGACCGTTGCGCCAGGTATAGATGCCGCGCACATCAGGCTCACCATTTTTGAACTGCCCGACAAACTCATCTCCCGAGGCGTAGCGCATGTGGCCGGCACCCTGCGGGGTGCTGTCCACCACACTGCCCTCAAAATCATTGCCATTGGCAAAGTGCACCTTGGCCTGGCCGGTGGGCTTGTCGTGCACCCAGTCACCGCTGTAGCGCTGGCCATTGGCCCACACCATGCTGCCCTTGCCCTGACGCAGGCCTTTGACCACGCTGCCTTCGAACACATCTCCAGTCGCCCAGGTGACCTTGCCGGTACCAGAAATGGTGGTCGCCCCCGCATCACGCGCAAACTGCCCCACAAAGCGGGTGCTGCCTGCGCTGAGGTCACCGGGGCTGGTGGGTTCAGGTTCTGTGGATTGGGCCGGTGATGGCGCTGCAGAGACCGGTTGCGCCGTGGCAGGTGATGCGCTGCGGGTCAGGGGCGTGGGAATCAACGCGGGCGTAACTGGCTTCGCAACAGGGGCCGCCGCGGCCAAAGCCATCGGGGCGGCGGTCGTGGTCACTGCAGAAACTGCTGAGCTGGTGGTGCTGGCGGCTTTGCGGCTGCCCAACATGGCTCCACCGGGCTTGTTGCTGCTGGCAACCAGTGCACTTGAGCCCGCCGGAGCCAAACGCGGCACCCAAGGTGTGCCACGTTCACGCGCCAGCGCCTTGGCGTTGTTGGCGGCAATTTCAAGCACAGCCACGCCCTGGCAATGCTCCAGGGCATCACGCCACAGTGTCTCTGCCACCATGGAGGCATCCTGCTTTTCTTCTTTGGACAGGTTGGCCGCTGCGCCACGGTACTTCTGGGTGCTTTCACGCGCAGCTTCAAACAAGGGGGCGCAATGCTGAGCGTTGTGCCCGTCCAGGGCCGACTGCTCACGCCGCAGGTTGGCAAGCTCCTGCTGGTTGCCGGTACAACGCTCGGCGGCATAGTCCCAGGTGTTTTCGGCTTTACGGAACAACGAAGCGGCCTCGGCCCAGCGGCGCTCCGCCAAAGCCAGCTTGGCCATGTCTTGCAACACGGCTGCATCTTTTTGGCCACTGGCGCATTGCGGGCCATCACTCAAGGCTTCGGTGATCTGGGACAGCAGTTGTTGGTCATCTTCGCGGCTTCTCACAGCACGCTCCCTGGCACGGCCCTCACACTGCTGGGCGGCCTGCGTCCAAAGCGCCACCGCGTCTTTGAACAGTTGGGCTTGTTCAGCCAAATCCGCTTTTCTGGATTTGGCGGTGACCGCCGCCATGTCTTTGGCCATGGCCTGATCCGTCAAGGGGCGACAAGCCAGCTGCGGAGGTGGCGCTGGCACTGCCGATGCCGCCAAATCGGGCGCACTGGCGGCAGGCTCAGGTGGAGTCTGCGCCTGGCACACCCATGAAAGCCCCCCAAACGCCCCACAAATACAGGCCTGCCGCAGGGTTTGCGTGAGTGATGGCAATGTCATACCGCCATCACTATCTGGATTGGGCCGAGGCCAGCGGCATGTTCAGCATGCCGTCCACCAGGCCCCGGGCAAACGGCTGTGCACCAGGGGCGTTGTCGATGGCATCTTCATAAGAAAAACCACGGGCAGCCGAAGCTACCGGCATCTCGGCCAGCGCGAATTGAATTTCCTCAGGCTTGATGCCTTGCAACACATTCACCACATCAGCCCCGCGGCCCTTGGCCTGTGCCAGCTTGCTCAGAGCCATCAAGCGGTCTGGATCAAACACCATGGAATTGCTGACCAAGCCTTTTTCAATCAACTTTTGGTGCAGGCTAAAGCTGGCCAGGGGATCAGCCTTGAGCTGTTCCAGTCGCTGATAAGCCCAGGCATCGGCTTGCTCAAACACGGTGGAGGCGACCCAGGCCACCCCGCTCAAGGCCCCCCGGTTGGCCGCCGCCGCCTGCATGGCCCCAACCACTTGCTGTTGCGTCAACTTGCGTGCCGCACCCAAAACCTCATCACGCATGCGGGCCGCCGCTGCCGATGTGGCCTGCTCGATCAACTGTTTTTTGAGAATTTCAGCAGCCACACCGGTAGCCGCAGACTGGGCTGCCGAGATCGCCGCATCGGCCGCCAAAGCGGCCCCTTTGATGCCCGAGGCAATGGTGAACAGGTTGTACAAGGTACCCACCACCTTGCTGCCGTAGTGGTAGGTTTTCATGCGTGCGCCACCCTCTTCTGACACGCCCTGGCCCCACAACACTGCCCACAAGGCCTCGTCTTCGGTCAGGTCGGGCTGAACAATCTCCAAGGGGTGAACGTTCATCAGCCAATGGTAGTCCTGGGTTTTGGGGCTGTTGGGTGGAGCCAACCGGGCATAGCCGCGGCACACTTTGACAGGTTCGACCCGCACTTTTTTGCCACTCACCAGCTTGATCTCAAAAGGCCTGCCGGCATCACGCCGATCCGCCAGTTCAAGCAGCATTTTTTCTGCCTTGTCGCGCTGATAACCCTCAATGTCCTGCATCTTGTCGCCCACTTTGAGCGGGCTTCGGGCCGAGACTGCCACCACCGTCAAGCGCTCATCCACCCCCAGGGCGCGTACCCAGGCCACCTTGTCATCGTCACTCCAGTCGTCACTGCTGGCGACCGAAAAAGGCAATTCCCACTGGGTGTCACACTGAGCGTCCTGCAACTCGGCTGAGCGGACGATCGCCGGGCGCAACACCCGCTCGCCCGCGCCATAGGTCTTGATGTGCCCGAGCAGTTCCTCATTCACTTTGCGGCCGTCATCCACGGTGAACTTGGGCGCAGCACAGGCTGCCAGCAACGCCACCAGAAAACAGCTGAATAAAAACCGCATGATGCCCATCACTGCCCCTATGTTTGAGCGATTCTAGGCGCGGGAACTTGCGCAATGATCAATCTGGAGAGATCAAAATGCGTAACCCAGCCGGATCGACAGCGGACGGCTGAGCAGCACCGAGCGCGGTTGATGTGCCACACCAACAGGTACGCCATTGCGCGTCACGATGACCTCTGTGCCTTCACCAATCTCGGTTTTGCGAAAACCTGCATCAACCTGTACATGCCAAGCAGGGCTCAGGGGCACGCGCCATCCCAGCGCCAAATCCATGCGACGAATCGCGCCCAATGGCA
>VIKI01000143.1:0-2888 GCA_008080595.1 Comamonadaceae bacterium | reverse complement strand
CAATGCGCCATGACTGACTGAGGGCAAAACTGGCCTGCAACTGCCCTTGGCGCTGACCAATGGCCGACTGAGACACCACGGGCACACCGGTATTGGTTTGGCCGTTGTACAGACGTGAACCTTTGAGTTCAGCCATCCGGCCATCCAGTTGCCAGTTCCCACACTGGTAAGTCAGAGTCAACTCCGGGCCGGTCAAACGACCTGATTCACGCACCAATGGCCGTCCAATGGCATCAAATTCGCGCCACTCGGAAAGATCACTTTGCTGAGCCACTTGCCATGTGATGGCACTGTCGGGGCACGCTGCTGCACTGGACAATGCCACCACCAGGCCACTGAAAAACCCCGCCTTTCTGACAGCCAGTTGGCAGGGTAAGACACGCATCACAACAAGGTATTCCAGGCCACCGTGCTGGTGCTCTCAAACGTTCCGTCGCCATTGGCGTCCAGATCCTGGCGCACTTGGGTGGCAGACACCGCCGTCAGTTTGAGCTGGGAGTTGTTGGCTCCTGTGATCAGGAAAACGCCACTCGAGGGATAGGTGTCCGTGCCCCGTCTCACCATTGTGGTGGGGGTGCTGAATGTCACCGACTGTGACGAGAGTGCAGAACTCGACACCACCCCGCTCACCGTATCACTTCTCAAATAGACATAGGTCGCATCCGGTACCGTGGTGGAGGTTGCACTGTAGGACGACAGCGTGCGCGTGCGGGTCACACCCGCATAGGTAGCAGACATCTCGGCCAGAGGTGTTGAAATCGTTTGACTGTTTGAGTTGATGCTTTTGTAGTTTTCGTTCAAGGTCAGGCTACCGTTGATGCTCGAAGAGTATTGCGCACTTGCAACAGCGAAGTTGCTGAACTTCATCGTCACGGCCCAGTTATAAGGAGCCACTCCAAAAGTGCCGACGAGACTGCTGACGGAGAAAGCGAGCGAGCCGGTTATCGTCCCCATCCACTCTTTGCAGTTATTGCTGGTGGCCGTGACTGAATCACCCGCAGAAATCAAGCCATTATTGTCAGCATCGACAACGCTGGCTGAGAGCGTTCCACCATAAGCACAGGCATAGGTTTGACTTGGAACCACGCCGGTCAAGGTGCTGTTGGCCTTGGCATCAGCGATATAGAGCGGTAATTTGTCAACCATGGACTTTGCAAAACCGACCAGAGCAGCTTCGTCAGCCGCCTGAGCACCTGTCACCAACTGTGCGCTGGAAAGCAGCAGAAAAGCGCTGGAGCTCGACTCCTGCGCAACCGTGCTCTGGTTGGTGCTACTGAGCGCCACCACTGCAGCAGTTGAGCTGGCTGGGGTGGTGGTCGTTGGGGTTGTGGCGATTGGGGTGGCGGCGGTTGGCGTGGCCGTGGTCGTTGATCCACCCCCACCTCCACCACATGCCACGAGTACCAAAGAACTGAGTGTGACTGCAACTGACTTCATTTGTCTTCCCTTGTGAATGGTTTGAATCCACTTTGACTCGGTGAGCCAAAATTTCAAACGTTGGGAGTAAATCATATTTTGAGAGGCGTTTTTGCAAGCAAAACTGGGTCTCGGTCTGAATTTGCAAAGAAATTGATCCAAGTCAACCATTCCAGAGCTAGCAACAACGTGGTCGCAAGAAACTCAGCGCGGCGAGGCCTCATGCTTGAGCTGCTGACGCAGCGCCGCGTAATCCGGCACCACCGAGCGCACGGTGTCCCAGAAGCGTGGGCTGTGGTCCATCACGCGCAGATGACTGAGCTCGTGCGCCACCACGTAATCGATCACCGACACCGGCATGTGGATCAGCCGCCAGTTCAGGCGAATTGAGCCGTCGGCCTTGGCACTGCCCCAGCGGGTGCCGGCGTTGCTCAAGGCCAGTTTTTTCCACTGCACGCCCAGCAAGGGCGCAAAGTGGTCGAGCCGCTGCTGGAAAAACTGCTTGGCCTGGCGCATCAACCAGGCTTGCACCCCATCCTTGATTTGTTCGGTGGAGGCACTGCGGGGCAGGCTCAGGCGCAGCGTGGGCATATCGTCTGGGCCAACTGCGGCCACCAGTTCGGCCCCGGCGGCACCAAAACCATGCTGGGGATCGAGCTGCAAGCGCACTTGCTGGCCCAAAAACGGCAGCGTCGCGCCGTCTTGCCAGACGATGGTTTGCTCCGCCAGGCGCTGATGGCGCTCACGGGTTTCTTGTAGTTTGCGCAAAATCCAGGCGGCTTTGGATTGCAGGGCCGCATCCACCTCGGACAACACGACCCACTTGGGTGCCCGCACTGCCAAACCTTCCACCCCCACGCTGAAGCCAATGCTGCGGCGCTGGCCGCGCTTGAACTCATACGCCACCAGGGCGTGCCCCAAGCGCACCTCACGGCTGGCCCGGGGGTGGCGGAAATGCAGCATCTCGTCCGTCACGCCCTGGGTGGTGCTCTTTGGGCTTGATTCTATTGCTACTTTTTTTATAGCTTCTTGCGCATTATTGATGGGATCTAGAGGTTGATTTTGCTCAAATAAATCAAGCGTAAACCGAAGTAAGGGGTGCATGGCGGGGTGCGGCGCTCAAACTGGCGGGTAGGCTTGCGGGTCGATGCGGCGCAGCTCGGCCTCAATCCAGGCCTCCACTTCGCGCATCAGGGCTTTGGGATCACGCCCGGCGCTGGGCATCAGCGGGCCAATCGACACCGTGACCACCCCAGCGGGTTTGGCAAAACCGTCTTTCGGCCAGCAGCGTGCGGTGGCCACGGCAATCGGCACCACGGGGGCACCAGACTGCACCGCCAGGCGAGTACCTGCGGTTTGGTAAGTGCCTTTTTCGCCGCGTGGCAAACGGGTGCCCTGCGGGAACATGATGACCCAGCTGCCCTGCGCCAGCAACCGGCAGCCTTGGGCAATGATGTGTTTCATGGCCTCGG
>VIKI01000316.1:4901-6627 GCA_008080595.1 Comamonadaceae bacterium | reverse complement strand
GCTCCTTGTAAGTCGGTTGAAAGACACTGGATTGTCTGACAAGTCACGGGATTGAGTTTTGACTTGGGTCATGTCTTGGCCGCAATCAGCCCAATGATTCGGCACTTCACCCGGCCATCAGCTTGTGAACCAGGTCACCGGTGTTGCTGGCTTGGTATTTTTTCATCAATCTGGCACGGTAAATTTCAACCGTGCGGTGGCTGATCAGCAGCAAGCGGCCAATCTCCTTGCTGGTCAGGCCATCCATCAGCAGGGTGGCCACTTCGCGTTCGCGGGCGGTCAGTTCGGCCTTCACCGGACGGATGGCGCTGAGGTCTTCAAAAGTCCAAATGCCCGCCTCATGCGGGGCCGACTGGTTCAAGGCGCGACCGGTCACATGACACCAAAAGGTTTCGCCCTTGAAGCGCCCGTCGAGCCGCTTCATGATGCGGTTATCGGCATAGGTACCGTGACGGTTCAACAGGGGGGCAATGCGCTCACCCGTGCGTTCAAACTCATCCACACTGGGGTACAGCAGCTGAAATGATTGGCCAATGAGTTGATCCGGTGCGGCCCCAAACATCTCACACAGGTGGCGGTTGCAATCCACCATGGTGCGGTTGCGCGACAGCGCCAGCCCCACGGGGGCCATGTCGAATGCCAGGCGGTAATCAATTTCCATGTTTTGAATCGTAGCGTAAGTCATTGATTTGTATGGGCTTGTAAATACCGACTGGTCCAGAGACGCAGCTTGCATTCGTTAGAATGGATTTTTTGGCGATATCTGCAATTTGCTTGTGACTGGGGCGTGATTGAAAAAACCTGATTTGACCTCGGTTGCCTTGCTGGCATTTGACCAGATGGTGGCCGCCACACCGGGCTTTCGCTCACGGCTGGGCCAGCGCCACATGGCCGAGCGTATTGCCAGCACCCTGCATGATGTGAGTCTGGGTGAACATGATGAGCCGCACAGCGCCGTGACGGTGATTCAAGCCGGTACCGGAGTCGGCAAGTCAGCCGCTTATTTGTCCACCACCGTGGCCATGGCCCTGGCGCGCAAAACCCGGGTGGTGGTGTCAACTGCCACTGTGGCGCTACAAGAGCAATTGATGAGCAAAGACCTGCCCGCGCTGGCCGCCGTGCTCGACACTCCGTTTGTCTTTGCCCTGGCCAAAGGGCGTGGGCGCTATGTGTGCAAGCTCAAGCTGGAACGGCTGGCCGGCAGTGATGGTGAGCCGCTCGACATGTTTGAGGGCGATGAAGAAGCCCCCGCACCGGCCAAAGCCGCCAAATCTGCCAAAGGCGGGGTCTGGCAAGACCCGCAAGAGCGGCGTATGCAGTTGTATGACACGCTAGCCTCGGGCTTGGCCACCGGCAAATGGGACGGTGACCGCGACAGCCTGGCCGAGCAGCCCGAGGCCTCTGACTGGGCCACCGTGGCGGCCGAGCGCCACACCTGCACGGCGCGGCATTGCCCGCGTTTTGGTAGCTGCAGCTACTACCAGGCCCGCATGCAACTGGCCCAGGCCCAAGTGATTGTGGCCAACCATGACCTGGTGTTGGCCTCCCTGGGCATGAAAGCCCTGCCCGAGCTGGACAACTGTCTGGTGGTGTTTGACGAAGGCCACCACCTGCCCGCCGTGGCCCTTGACCAGTTTTCCAGCGCCATGGATTTGAGTGGCCTGCGCTGGTTGGATAAATTGCCCAGAATCTTGCTCGACGTGGCGGAAAAAATGGGGTTTGTGCT
>VIKI01000316.1:0-4869 GCA_008080595.1 Comamonadaceae bacterium | reverse complement strand
CTGGTGCAAGATGTCACCACCCTGGCCCAGCAGCTCAAAACCGCGCTGCTCGAAGCCAGCCGCCTGGCGATGGAGTTTTTGCGTGGTGTGGCCAGCACTTATGACGTGGTGCACCGCTTCAAGGAAGGTGTGGTGCCGGAGGTGATGCTGGAGCCCTTCAAGCTGATCCATGGCCATGCCACGGCCTTGTCAGATGCCCTGGAAGCCCTGGGCAAAGAGCTCAAATTGCGCGCCAAAGAAGACCCGTCGCAAGCCGCGCACTGCTCGGTGCAGTATGCCAAGCTGGGCCAACTCGCCCCCAAAATCAACAGCGTGGTGGCCACCAGTGCCATGTGGTTGTCCAGCAGCGAGCCGCCCCTGGCGAAATGGCTTAAATCGGACACCAGTTCCGGCCTGGTGCAGCTCAGTGCCCATGCCTGCCCGATCGTGCCGGGGGATTTGCTGCGCCAGCACCTGTGGCAGCAAGTGCGGGGGGCGGTGGTCACGTCCGCCTCACTCACCACCTGCGGCAGTTTTGATTATTTTCTGGCTGAAACTGGCTTGGCCGGCTTGCCGCAGGTCAGTACCCTGGCAGTGGACAGCCCGTTTGACTATCAGCACCAGGGCCAGCTGATCGTGGCCGACACGCTGGCCGATGCACGCCAGGTGGAGGCTTACACCAGCGAGATGGTGGCCGCCTTGCTGGCCGATTTGCGCGATGTGCCACGTGGCGCACTGGTGCTGTTTACCTCGCGCGTGCAAATGCAGGCGGCGGTGAGCGCGCTCGATGCGCATCTGGAAGACCGGGTGCTGGTGCAAGGCCAGATGGCACGCGGCAAGCTGCTCGGCATTCACCAGGCACGGATTGAGGCGGGCGGTGCGTCGGTGATTTTTGGCTTGCAGTCGTTTGGTGAAGGGCTGGATTTGCCCGGTCCATTGTGTGAAACCGTTTTCATCACCAAACTGCCGTTCAGCCCGCCGAGTGACCCGGTCGAAGAAGCACGTGCCGACTGGCTTAAGCGCAGCGGGCGCGACCCGTTTGCTGAATTGGTCGTGCCCGCCACCGGCATCAAGCTGTTGCAATGGACGGGCCGGGCCATTCGCAGTGAGACCGATCAGGCCCGAGTGATTTGTTATGACAAACGGCTGCTGAGCATGGCCTATGGTCGGCGCATGCTGCAAGGCTTGCCACCCTATGCCGTGTCACGCCGTCCCTGTATTGGATAAAGGAATTTGTATGCTTGATTTCGTGACATCGTTGTTGGGACTGATCATCCGTTTGGGCTTGTTACTGGCCGGTTTGGTGTTTTTTGCCAGCTTGATGGCTGCTGGCATGGTGCTGTTGCTGCTCTGGTTGCTGCGGGCTTTGTGGGCCAGGCTGACCGGCAAACCGGTAATGCCCTGGGTGTTCAAGTTCAACCGCCGCCCGCCCTGGCAGCAGCAGGCTGGCCGGGGTGATGGGTTTGGCAACAGCCCCGCATCTTCGCGTGATGATGTGGTGGATGTGCAGGCGACCGATGTCTCGGTGGTCACCGATGTGGAACCCAAACGGATTGAGCCACGGTGATCAGAGGTTTATCAAAATTGATAGCTTCTTGCGCTTGTTTTATAAGGGCTAGAGGCCAATTTTTCTTGTAAATTAAGAGAAAATCAGGCGCTCCACCCCGGTGTGCTTGCCGGGTAGCAGATGTTTCACCGCCAGGCGGTAGGTGTCCAGGTTGAATGCGGGCATCTGGTCTTGGCGGGTTTGCAGGGCATCGGCCACGGCCAGCGCTTCGTCTGAATGCACGGTGGCCAGGTGACACCAGTGCTCAAACAGGTGAATGTCGGTGCGCCCGGTGTGCGGGTTGTGTTCACGCAGGCCGACTTTGCCAGCGTAGGGCCAGACCTGTAATTTGTGCTCGGCCATGGCCATTTGCAGCCGCAGGTGATGTCGCTCGGGGGATTCTTCGCCACAGCACACGCCTTTGCAATTGCCCGATGGCTGAGCCAGACAGCGGCCTTTGCCGGACTCCAGGCCCAAAGCCTGTCGGCACAAGCCATGGCGGTCGGCCCATTCCTGCACCTGCCGCAGCGCCTGGTTTTTCGAGCTGAAAGGGCCATAGAGTGCGCCAAATTGTTGCGGTGCCAAGTCTTTGCCGCGAACCAGGGTCAGCAGCGGGCGGCTGTTTGGGCTGGCTTCCAGCCGCCAGGCACACAGGGTGGTTTCACGGCGCAACTGGCGGTTGTGCAGCGGCTGCAGCTCTTTGAGCAGCCGGGCTTGCAACAGCAGCGTTCCCAGTTCACCGGCGGTTTCAGTCCATTCCAGGCAGCGGATGTCTTGCGCAATCTGTCGCGCACGCGGGTCGTTTCCGGCAGCTTGAAAGTGCGACAGGATCCGGCTGCGCAGTTTGACGCTTTTGCCCACGTACAGCGGCAGGGAATTTTCACCATAAAAACAGTAGACCCCAGGTGTGTCGGGAATGTCGGCCACTGCCGTGTCAAGCTGCGGCGGCAGGGCCGCACTGCCTTGCAGCAGGCTTTGCGCCTGGCGCTGCACAGATTCGGCTCCCAGCTCGGCGCTGGCGAGTTGGAGCCAGCGTTGCATCACCTCCACATCGCCCATGGCACGGTGCCGGGCGCTGCTGCTCAGGCCGTGGCGCTGCATGATGGCATCCAGACCATGGCTTTTGAACTGCGGGTACAGCAGGCGCGACAGGCGCACGGTGCACAGGGTTTGGGTGTGCAGTGTGATGCCGACGCGGGCCAGCTCGTGCTGCAAAAAACCATGGTCAAAGCGCACGTTGTGGGCCACCAGCACCGCGCCGTCGAGCAGGGTCATCAGTTGGCTGGCCACCTCAGCAAAGCGCGGGGCATCGGCCACCATGGCATCGTTGATGCCGGTGAGCTGTTCAATGAAGCCTGAGATCGGTGTGCCAGGGTTGACCAGGGTGCTCCAGCGAGTCACCTCCACACCCTGCTCGACCCGCACCGCTGCGATTTCGGTGATGCGGTCTTGCAGCGCACTGCTGCCCGTGGTTTCCAGATCCAGCAACAGGTAGCAGGGCAACATAGGGTATCAAAGGTGATATGAAAAAAGGAGCTGCTTGCGCTTGCTGTACAAGGTCTAGAGGCCAAAAACGTTTATAAATTTCAGCAAAACATGAGCGCCAGCCAGGCGGGGTCATCCAGCACATTGACCAACAGATACGAGCCAACCCGGTAACACCAGAATTCAAACCGGGCCTGGAGCTCAGGTGATGTCAAAAACATGGGTGTTGAATCTGCCCAGGCGGGCCCACGGTTTTGAAGGCAATCTCGTCCCAGGGAATGTCTTCTTCGGCAAACAGCCGGGCTTCGATGGTCTCGATGCCGGGGTCAAACTGGTCGCTGAGCAGTTGGGCCCGGTAAAACAAATGCACCTGGCCGACCCGCGCAATGTTCACCAGCGAGAAAAATTCACCCATCTCAAATTGCGCACCGGCTTCCTCCAGGGTTTCACGCGCCGCGCCTTCACGCACCGTCTCATTCAGCTCCATGAAGCCGGCAGGCAGTGTCCACTTGCCAAAGCGGGGCTCGATGTTGCGTTTGCACAGCAACACCTTGTCGCCCCACTCGGGAATGGTGCCGACCACGTTGAGTGGGTTCTCGTAGTGCACCGTCTGGCAGGCCGGGCACACCGCACGGGGCTTGGTGTCGCCGTCGTCAGGCAGCCGGTAGACCACGGCTGTGCCGCAGTTTTTGCAGTGTTTGATGGGGGGGCGGTGCATGGTCTGAGTGTAAATCGGCAGGTTCACACCACCTTCAATTCGATGCTGACCAGGCCACCGATGCTGCCCACCAAGGTGTCGCCCCGAACCACCGCCCCTACACCCGCCGGTGTACCGGTGTAGATCAGGTCGCCCGGCTGCAAGGCCCAGGCGCTGGAGAGTTGCGCAATGGTTTCTGCCACGTTCCAGATCAGTTGCTCCAGCGTGCTGTGCTGTTTGACGGTGCCGTTGACCTGCAGGCTGATGCAGGCGTGATCGATATCTCCTGCGGCTGCCTTGGGGGTGATCGGGCCAATCGGGGCAGAGTGATCAAAACCCTTGCCGATGCACCAAGGGCGGCCCTGCGATTTCATGTCGTTTTGCAGGTCGCGC
Organism: Comamonadaceae bacterium; assembly: GCA_008080595.1. Classification (GTDB taxonomy): domain Bacteria; phylum Pseudomonadota; class Gammaproteobacteria; order Burkholderiales; family Burkholderiaceae_C; genus Rhodoferax. The sequence goes on along the minus strand of VIKI01000316.1, from coordinate 769 downwards.
CGGGTCATGTCCAGGCCGACGGCATAGCCAAAAATGTGCTCGGCGGCTTGCGCCACTGGAATGTTTTGGCCGCCTTTGCCAATCGCCACCACCAGTTCAATTTCATGGTGCAGGTTCTGCGTCAGTCGGCTGGTTTCATGAAGAAAAATGGCGGCTCGCGCCCGCTGTGGCCCATTTCCTGGGCGTGCTCGGCATAGTTGCGGCCCACGCAGTAAATGCGGTGCACCGGAAACTGGTCGTTGCTGCCCGTTACCGGGACGGACACGACGGGGGGCGGGGCAAAAACGTAGCTCATCATGGCTAACGCTTAGGCCGATTTACCGATCAAATCAAAATGCTCCACCACCGGCGGGGCAGCAAAAAATGGGCCGACGATGCTGCGCCACTCGGTGAATGCCGGGGAGCCCCTGAAACCCACGGTGTGGTCTTCCAGCGTGGTCCAGAAAATTTGCAACACGTAACGCTGCGGGTTTTCAATGCCGTGGTTGAGTTTGAAGCCTTCAAAGCCTTTGGCTCGAGAAATCACGGTGCTTAAGCCCCGTGCAATGGCTTCTTCAAAAGCGGCGTTTTGGCCGGCATGGATGGAAATATCGGCAAGTTCAAGAATCATCAAGGTCTCCGCAAGGTGTGGCCTGTTGGGCAAAGCCATGAGTCTAGCGTCTTCAGCGTGGCCCAACTCCGGTAGCCGTCAGGTCATGAGGTATGCTGGGGCAATGGTGCGACTCGATGTCGCTTCTAGTCGCTGAGCTTGATCAGCATTTGCATTAAA
>VIKI01000142.1 GCA_008080595.1 Comamonadaceae bacterium | reverse complement strand
ACCCCAGCCGGAATGATCTGGCCCGCTGGATCGGTACCCCAGCAGACACACCCGCGCCAACAAGTGGCGCATGCTGCGGCGGTGGAAAGTGCTGCGGATGAAATTCCTGGAACAGGCCCCACGCTTTCTGTTCTTCACCGGCAAGGGGGGCGTGGGCAAAACCTCCATCGCTTGCGCCACCTCGATTCAGTTGGCCGCCGCAGGCCAACGGGTGTTGCTGGTCAGCACCGACCCGGCCTCCAACGTGGGCCAGGTGTTTGGCATGACCATTGGCAACCAGATCACGCCAGTGGCCGCCGAGCCGAATCTGAGTGCCTTGGAGATTGACCCGCAAGCGGCGGCTCAGGCCTACCGCGACCGCATCGTCGGCCCGGTGCGCGGCCTGTTGCCCGAGAGTGTGGTCAAGGGCATTGAAGAGCAACTCTCGGGGGCCTGCACCACCGAGATTGCCGCGTTTGACGAGTTCACCGCCTTGCTGACAGACAGCGCTCTCACCCAGGACTTTGAGCACATCGTGTTTGACACGGCCCCCACCGGTCACACCATTCGCATGCTGCAACTGCCCGGAGCCTGGAGCGGTTTTCTGGAAGATGGCAAGGGTGATGCCTCGTGCCTGGGCCCACTGGCCGGGCTGGAAAAGCAGCGCACCCAGTACCAGGCCGCTGTGGATGCCCTGGCTGATGCACAAAAAACCCGTCTGGTGCTTGTGGCACGTGCGCAAGCCGCTACATTAAATGAAGCAGCGCGCACCCACGGTGAACTGGCTGAAATTGGCCTGGCCCAGCAGTATTTGGTGATCAATGGCGTGTTTCCGGCAGCCGAAGCCGCGCACGACCCCTTGGCCCAAGCCATTTGTGAGCGCGAACAAGCGGTGCTGGCCAATTTGCCACAGGCTTTGCGCGGCTTGCCCACCGACCAGATAGAACTCAAGGCGTTTAACCTGGTGGGGCTGGCGGCCTTGAAGCAATTGCTGGTGCGGGCCAGCACCAACGAATTGGCTGCCGAAACTGTGCCGCTTGAGTCGATTCACATCCACGCCCCCAGCCTGAGTTCGCTGGTGGATGAAATCGCCCAAGACGGCCATGGCCTGGTGATGCTGATGGGCAAAGGCGGTGTCGGCAAAACCACGCTGGCTGCCGCTGTGGCGGTGGCGCTGGCCACACGCGGCTACCCGGTGCACCTGAGCACCTCTGACCCGGCCGCGCACCTGATGGAAACACTGCATGGCACGCTGGAACATTTGACGGTGAGCCGCATTGACCCACACGAAGTCACCGAGGCCTACCGCGCCCAGGTGCTGGCCAGCAAGGGAGCCCAGCTGGATGCGGCTGGCCGCGCCGTGCTGGAAGAAGATTTGCGCTCACCCTGCACCGAAGAAATTGCGGTGTTTCAGGCCTTCTCACGGGTGATTCGTGAGGCCGGCAAGAAGTTTGTGGTGATGGACACCGCCCCCACCGGCCACACCTTGCTGCTGCTGGATGCCACCGGGGCCTACCACCGCGACATCGCCCGCCAGATGGGGCCGCAAGCGCACTTCACCACGCCCATGATGCAATTGCAAGACCCCAGGCAAACCAAGGTGCTGATCGTCACCCTGGCCGAAACCACGCCGGTGCTGGAAGCCGCCAATTTACAAGCCGACCTGCGCCGCGCTGGCATTGAGCCCTGGGCCTGGGTGCTGAACAACTGCGTGGCTGCCACCCAGGTGAGCTCAGCCTTGNNAGCAGCACGCCAGCCGTTATGCGCTGGTGCCGCTCAGACAAGAAGAACCCGTGGGGGTTCAACGCCTTTTGCAACTGACCCGCCCTTCCTCCAATCTCACCTCAGGAAATTGACATGACTGACAAAACCCTCAATGTGCTGTTTTTGTGCACCCACAACTCGGCCCGCAGCATCCTGGCCGAAGCCATCCTGAACCACATCGGTGGCAGCCGCTTCAAGGCCTATTCCGCTGGCAGCAGCCCGCGTGACAACCAGCAGCCCAATCCACTGGGTTTGCAGGTACTGCAACATGCCGGAATTTCCACCGAAGGCCTGTACAGCAAAAGCTGGGATGCCTTTGCCCTGCCCGATGCGCCGCATATGGACTTGGTGATCACCGTGTGCGACAACGCCGCCGGTGAAGTTTGCCCCTACTGGCCCGGCCAACCCGCCACCGCCCACTGGGGCTACCCCGACCCTTCAGCCGGTGATGGCACTGATGCTGAAAAAGGGGAAGCCTTTCGCCTGACCCTGCTGGCCTTCAAACGCCGTCTTGACCTGTTGATCAGCCTGCCTGCGGCCAAGCTGGAAAAAACCCTGCTGCAAAACACCGCCCGCGACCTGGCCAAGGAGTAAGCCATGAGTGCCCAATGTGAAGTGACTGGCAAACGCGCCGCCGGTGCGCCCATGAGTATTTTTGACAAGCCATTGGCCGCATGGAAGGGGCGCAGGTCAACCTGCCGGTAGGGGTGTTGATCTGGGTGATGATCATCCCGATGCTGGTCAAGGTGGACTTTTCTGCCCTGGGCGAGGTGCGCCAGCACATCAAAGGCATCGGCGTCACGCTGTTTGTCAACTGGCTGGTCAAGCCCTTCAGCATGGCGTTTCTGGCCTGGTTGTTCATTCGTACCCTGTTCGCGCCGTTACTGCCTGCGGATCAGATTGACAGCTACATTGCCGGGCTGATTCTGCTGGCCGCAGCCCCCTGCACCGCCATGGTGTTTGTCTGGAGCCGCCTGACCGGGGGCGACCCACTGTTTACCCTGTCGCAAGTGGCTTTGAACGACAGCATCATGGTGGTGGTGTTTGCCCCACTGGTGGCGTTTTTGCTGGGCCTGTCCAGCATCACCGTGCCGTGGGACACGCTGCTGATTTCGGTCGGCTTGTACATCATCATTCCGGTGCTGCTGGCGCAGGGGTGGCGCAAGTCGCTGTTGTCTAAAGGGCAGGTGGCGTTTGATCGCGCCATGGAAAAGATCGGCCCCTGGTCCATCACCGCGCTGCTGGTCACGCTGGTGCTGCTGTTTGCGTTTCAGGGTGAGGCAATCATCCAGCAACCACTCATCATTGCGCTGCTGGCCGTGCCGATTCTGATTCAGGTGTTTTTTAATTCAGCGCTGGCTTACTGGCTGAACCGTGTGGTGGGCGAAAAACACAACATTGCCTGCCCTTCCGCCTTGATTGGAGCCAGCAACTTTTTCGAGCTGGCCGTGGCTGCCGCCATCAGCCTGTTTGGCTTTCATTCCGGTGCCGCGCTGGCCACCGTGGTAGGGGTGTTGATTGAGGTACCGGTGATGCTGCTGGTGGTCAACATTGTCAATCGCAGCAAGGGGTGGTACGAGCGCGGCTGATCAGCGGGCTGGCTCGGTTGAATGAGCTGGTGGTTTGGCGCGACTGGAAATGGGTCGGTTACCTGTGACGGTGGTCAAGCCCAGCGCCTCCCAGTCTGTCATGCCACCACGGTAATACGAAATTTTGTCAACCGGAAAGCCCATACGCACCACGCTGGCAATACCTGCCGGGCTTTGGACACACATCGGCCCATAACAAAAAACCACCAGCTTGAAAGCAGCTGAACAGTCCCACTGTTTTTTGCTTCGAAGCTCGCATCCCAAGTCACCCAGACGATCCTCAAGCTCGTTGAAGGGGATGTGATAGCTATTGGGAATGGTGGATTCCAGCGGGGCATCTTCGTCGCGCGTATCAATCACCATGGTGGCGGGATCATTGAGCGCGTGAAGGACTTCAAGTTCTGTCACGGGTGTCACACCCGGCTGTGGAACCAAGGGCTGGATAAAACCCTTGGCCACACCACATGCCGTTTTGGTGCGTCTGATCACCAACGGCCCACTGGGTGTCTGAACCACAAACTCAGTACTCTGCTTGGTGATGCGCAGCGGTGGCGTGTCACCAGCTTGCGCACCCAAGCATCCAACCGCGCTCAACAGTGCCAGGATGAACTTGTGGGTCATTCCTTGATGCTGCAAGTTTCGCCTTTGCACGCAATTTCAGCATCCAGGTACGCCACATTGGCGTATCCCTTGCGACCCAGAATGTCATAGGTTTTCTGGCTCTTGGCTCCTGTGGCGCAGTTCACAAACACCGGAACATCTTTGGGAATCTTGGCAAAGTCTTTTTCCATGTCTTCAATGGGCAGATTCACCGCCCCTTTGAAGTGTCCGCGGGCAAAGTCTGCTGCAGGACGAACATCCAGAATGAACTTGCTGGCAGCAACTGCCGCTTCAAAGTCTTTGGGTGAGACTTGTCCTGGCCCATAAATTGGAGCCCAGGTGAGCGTTGTCAAAGCGGGTGCAGCAGCCATGGCCCCTTTCCAGGCACTCATCGGGAAATAGGCCAGTCGCCGAAAGTCCTGCTCACGCAAATCTTCCAGCACCTCATTCACCAGGCGCATGTCACCACGGTCGAGAACCACAATCGGGGCATTTTTAGACAGATTCGCCAAAGCACCATGACCTTTATCACCCTTCAAATCAGCCAGGGCCAGTTGCAGCATTTTGTTGGAGGCCACTGAGATCGTGTCTTTGCCGGGCGCGGTATCGATCAGCACCAGATTGCCTTTTTGAATGAAGGCGGCCTCAGCCAACAAGGGCTGTGCTTTCTGGTTCCAGCCTGGCACACCATTGCGGTACACCCAGACATCGGTATAGCCCATCTGCTTGAAGATCAGCGCTGAATCCACTGACAAAGTGCATTCGCGGCCAGCGCAGTAAAACACCAGCTTGCCGGTCTTGGGGGCAGCTACTTTGTCGGCACTTCCTGGGTCTTTTTTAAGCACATCCAGCGGCAAACTCACAGAACCGGGAATGTGTCCTGAAATGAACTTGCCAGCAGGACGACTGTCCACCACCCAGACGGTTTTGCCAATGGCCCCTTGCTCGTAAAAGCTCACCATTTGGTCATTAATGACCTCATCGGCTTCGACTTTGACATCCGCCGCAAGGGCGCTACAAGCCAATACGCCGGTTAAGGCCAGCGTCAAAAAAATGCGTTTCATCACTTCTCTCCTTGAGCATGAGAATGGTGTCTCCCAACAAAAGATCGCCTGCCACCGCCCAGGAGACATGGGCGGTGGCAAGGTTCAAAGAGGCTCAGCAGCCCGCAGTTTTCTTGAAAGACTTGCTGGTGTTTTTGCCATCTTTCTCGAACCGGGCGCGGATTTCGTCACCCTCCTGGATGCGTTTGTCTTTGAACTTGTCCAGGGTCAGGTCATCCGTGATGGTGAGCGTGACGGCCTCACCCGTTTTACTGTCCTTCAGCACTGCGGTGGCAGACTTGCCGCCGGCAGCCAGCGTGATTTTGGTCACGGGGCCGACCATCTTGCCTTCTTCAGCGGCCGCGCTGCCCACATAGGTCAGGCCAGACAATGCGACCACCAGCGAAACCATCAGGGTTGAGAGTGGGGTTTTCATTTTGTGCTCCTATAAGAATGAATGAAGTGGGGAAAATCTGAATAAAGATCAGAACTTGACCTCGAACGTGGCGTACAGGTTGACAGCGTTTTCCAGTGGCGCAGTGGTCATCATGTTGCCGTTGACCGCGCCAATGGCCACCGGTGCGCCCACCCAGTTGTTGCTACCGGTATAGTCAAATTTGTAGTACTGCAGACCCACACGGAAGAAGGCTTTGCTGACATAAGACGAGATCGGCTGACGATCCAGCTCCTGAATCCAGTAGGCCTCATACACGTCACCCCGCGTGCCCACTTTGGCCGTCCACATGTCGTCAGCCGCCGGAGCAAAGGTGATCCAGTCTTTGGAACCGTGGTTCCACTCAAAGCCGAACTTGGATTTGGACGGCAGGTCATAACGCACACCCAGCGCAAAGGCCGTACCGGTCTTGCTGGTCGGGGCTTCTGGTTGGAAGAAAGCACCGGTCATCAAGCCCTGGAAGCCAAATTGGGACGACACGTTGTTGTTCGGGTGTGTGACACTCATTGCCACATCACCAAAGAACTGCAAGGTGCCTGGGCCCACATTTTTGTGGGTAGTCATAAAACCAGCGCCAAGCCAGTCAATGTTTCCCAAGTTGGTTTTGGCGACGGTGTTGCCAAAATAGGTGTTGCTCATGGTGGGTGCATCAAAGATGTTCATGCCCCGATTCCACTGCAACCAGACACGCAGCGGATCGGTGTCAATCGGCACCAGCGAGATGCCCACCATGTCGGTGTCGGCCAGAGAGTTGCCGGTGAAATTGGTGAAACCGGTTTCCAGACCGCGGCCATAGCAGAACTTGGCATAAGCACCAGGGAAGGCATCCAGATCGGGGGCATAACCCAGGGTCATGCCATCAAAGGCATAGTCCACCAACAAAGCTGGCGTGCCGCCATTGCCAGGGCGCACGGCGGTGTTATTGCGCAAGTTACTGGGTGCGCCACCGGTGGAGGGTCTGCGCCCCACGGAGAACCAGATTTCTTTGTCGGCAATGTTGCTCCAGGTGGCATAAACCCGATCCACATTCAGGTAGCTGGTCGAAGGCACATGGCCCAGCGTGCCGTCAAACACACCGACACGGTCAGCAAAGAAAGGGGCACTGCCACTGTTGGTTACCGCACCATCGTTTTGCGAGCCAAACACCTTGTACATGTTCAGGTGGGCGCTCACGCTGATGTCTTGTGTGGCCTTGGCATTCAAGTCCAGGCCAAAGCGGTTGCCGTACAGGCTGGTGTTTTTCGGTTGATAGGCAGGAATGGTCTTGGCAAAAGCGCCCATGGCACCCGCCATGGCGGCGTTGGCCCCTAAAAAGGCGTTGGCCTGGTCAATGGTCTGAACCTGGTTCATGCCTTGTGCAAAGCCCATCAAACCAGTCAATGCTTGCGCAGTTGTCCATGCCGGATTCAGGCTGGAAGCGGCTGCCGGGTTGGCAAAAAAGCCGGCTTGAAGCGTACTTTGCGCATTGGCAAAAGTGGCATTCACATCGGTAAAGGTTTTGGTTTGCCCTTTCAGATAGTCATACCGAAAGCGGTAGTCGCCCCCCACGGTGAGCCACTTGCTCAGTGATTTGCCTTCGAGCTTGGACACTTGGCTCTTCAGGTCGTCCAGCGCAGCCGCATCGGGTTTGGCGGCCACCGCAGCCACGGCCTTGACTTGCTCTTCAGTCTGAGCCGCCTTGGCCTCATTGGCCTGAACCTGGCTCTTGAGTGCTTGCAACTGTTGCGCCAGCATCTCGTTCTGCTGCGCCAGGGCCTCGATTTTTTTCAGCAAATCGGCCTCAGAAGCATAGGCTGCCATCGGCACAAACATGCCTGCGATCAGTGCACAGAGCAGGTTTCTTTTGAATTTGAATTCCATTTTCAACTCCTTGCTTGGTTAACTCTTGGCTTGGGTGGGGGTCGCTTTGGAGGAGTCATCCTCCTCGTCTTCCCAACCCGTGATCATGGATTTCAGATGCGCAGTGACCGTATGCCCAGTGGTGGCCAGGTACAGGTGCGAGATCAAAAACGCCAGCATCAAAAATGCGCCAATGGTGTGGCCGGTGGCGACCCATTGCAGTTGCAAACCGGTCAAGCCCCAGGCCGCCCAGTTGGCATAAAAAAGGTAGAGCCATCCGGTCACCCAGATCAATGGGCTCAACAAGGTGAGCACACCCAGATAGGTGAGCAATTGCAGCGGGTTGTGTTTGCGGCTTGCCGTGGGTTTGAAGGGATGCGGTTCCCCTTTGAAAATGCCCGATGAGTAAAACTGGGCCACCGCCACCATTTTTTGCGTGGTTGGGATGTATTGCCGCCATTCACCGGTGGTGAGATGCCAAAAGATGGCAAACACCCACAAGCCCACCAAAGTCCAGGCCGATAGTGTGTGCAAATTGACGGCTTTTTCAAACCCGAACACGGTGTAAGTGCCGTGCACTTCAAAGCCGGTCAGCAGCATGAAAATAATCAATGCGGCCTGGCTCCAGTGCCAGAAGCGCTCAAAACCTTTGAACAGATAAACGCGTGCCATGATGTTCTCCTTATTTGGGGTTGCGTTTGTGGGTGACGATGCGGATCAAACCGTGGCCGATCACACCCAGCAAGGTGAGCAAAATCACTGTCCAGCCCACTTTGTCGAGCCCAGCCATGTGGTCACGACTGCGCCCCGGCATGTACACGCCATCTACTTTTTCCAACCTACCGGCATTGGCATGGCAGTCCACACAACCCAAGGCTTTGTCTTTGGGGGCCACCATGTGGGTGATGGGCCAGGCGCTCTCAGTCTCAATGAAATCCAGCTTGCCGGAGAACGGCAGCTTGGCGGTGGTCATGCCGGCGGCCACGGCCTTGTCCCAGTTGAAGTTTTTCCAGAAGGCGGTGTCGTCATTGCCAGCCAGGTGGGTGATCACCAGTTGCTTGTTGACCGAGTCATAAACCTGTTTGCCACGGAACATCTTGATCGGCCAGATCATCGACTTGCCATCGGTGGCGCTGCCTTCAAAACGGTTGATCTGAACCGGCTTGTCACCCTTCTCGATCTTGTCGCTTTGCAAGGTGTACTTGACCGTGCCGTTGAACCAGACGTATTCAGGGATCACATTTTCCTGCCAGACAAAATCGCCCTTGATCGTCATGTAGGTGTCGTAACCATCATCGTCTTTGACAACCATGGGCTTGCCGTCTTTGTCGAGTTTGCCCGCAGTTGACCAGTCCCATGACATCTTGGTGGGCTGACCACCGCGTGCAAATGCCGGAATGTGGCAAGTCTGGCAAGCAATCTTGGCGGTGTGCTCATTCAGGCGGGCCACCGGGTGGGGGGCCTGACCGTGGCACGACTGGCAGGTAGCCGGGTTGCGGGTGTCTACCTTGCCGCGCAAATGGGCCGGTTTTTTGTCTTGCGCCGTGGGAGCGTAACGGCTGCCTGGCACCTGATGCCCATCGGTCTTGTGGCAGGTGGCACAAGTGAAGTTGTTGCCATCTGCAGCCATGTGTACATCCAGGGCTTTGTCGGGCGCTTCCAGCGAGGTGTCCAGGTCACCATGTTTGACACCATCGCCGCCACCCCCATTAAAGTGGCAAGTGCCGCAAGTGGTGCGCTGGGTCGGCCCGACCTTTTGGGCAATTTCCTTCAGGTTGATGCCACGCACGATCTTGCCCGATCCGGGGGGAAACTCGGTGTCTTTGGTGACCGGGTTACCGGCAAAACCCGATGGTTTTTTGTACTTGCCGGTGTGGTCATGGCAGGCCAGGCAATCCACGTTTTCTTGTGAAGCAAAGTCAAACGTATCGTCTTTCCAGCCGTAACCGATGTGGCAACTGTTGCAAGCCGCCTCGTTCGATTTGACCGAGGTGCAGAAGTTGTTCATCACGTGTTTTTTGCCCAGCACTTGCTGGGTGTCAGGGTTCACAAACTCCCATTTCCAGTGCTGAGTTTGGTGAATTTGTTTGGAGGCCTCGGTATGGCAGCTCAAACAGGCTTTGGTCACCTCGGGGCCGGTCGCAAAGTCTTGATCCAGCACTTTGAACTTGCTGTGATCCGCCGTGGTTCTAGGCAACTTCACCGTGGTGGTGTCGGTGGCGGCTGTTGCCGTTGTCACCAGAAAGATGGCCGCTGCTGCAGCCATCAACAAATACCGACTACGCATCATGAACTCCTCGCTCAATGTAAGCGCCCATGCCCAGATACGGTAGTGAACTGGCAGCGCCATTAGGGTTAATACTAATACGCCGACTCAAACGAACACTGATTTAAATCAATAAATTAGCATGTTCTTATTTAATCAGTTCTGTGCTTGTCATGATGCAGAACAAATTAGGCGATCAAGTCTCCCCAACGGGTGAATATAAAAACCTGAGCGGTACACACGGCGGCAAACATGTATACATAAAAAGCATTGATCACAACAAATCAGGCATGTCAGAACTTTAATGACCTTCATAACAGCCAAGAAAATTCAATGTTTGGCCATTTTTTTGCGAAATATTTGCATATTTCTGCAAAAATTAGCGTTTACCCACATTGACGACATAGGCATTAGGTTGTTTAATTGGCACATGATGTATACATCGTGTATTCAATTTGAATCAATCACTTAACCCAAGCCCATGCACTCCCTGCGCCTTTGGTCTGTCCGTCATGCCCGCGGTTTACGCCGGGTGTATGACCTGTTCTCGCGGCTGGCCCCGGTGGTAGCTCCGATCGCCCGCACCCTTGG
>VIKI01000141.1 GCA_008080595.1 Comamonadaceae bacterium | reverse complement strand
TGCCCAACCCCATGAGCGACACGGGTTTTGACGAAACGCCCGAAGTCACCAGCCGCTTGGTCGGTGAATTTGCCGCCGAAGGCCTGGTCAACATTGTGGGGGGCTGCTGTGGCACCACGCCTGCGCACATTGGTGCGATTCATGACAAGGTCGCCCCTCTGCCGGGGCGGGTGTTGCAGCGCAATGTGTTCTACAAAGAAGCGGCTTGAGCTGGGGTTGATGCCGGCGGGGTGGGGGCGCTGGTCGCTGTAACTGGTGCAGTGGCTTGGGGCATTGCACCCCGAGGCCACGGTACCTCAGAAGCTCGTAGCGCTTGTCCGACGGGGGCTGTGGCTTGACCGGCACGCACCAGCGCCAGATCCTGATCGTTCGGGTATTGGCCCAATAACCAGTAGTCAAAAGTGCGCCGGGCGATGGGGGCGGCAGAAGTTGAGCCAAACCCGGCGTTTTCGACAATCACCGCCAGGGCGATTTGGGGGTCTTCCACTGGCGCAAAGGCGATGTAGAGAGAGTGGTCACGCTGGTGTTCTTCCAGGCGGGCGGCGTTGTATTTTTCATTTTTGCGCATGGTGACCGCTTGCGCTGTGCCCGTTTTGCCGGCACTGAGGTAGCCCGCACCGGCGAAGACGCGGGTGGATGTGCCCTGTTGCGTGACACCCACCATGGCTTTGCGAATCACCTCAATGTGCTCGGGTTGAAGTCCCAGGTCTTCTGCGGCATCGGGTGTGATGGCCTGGCTGACGCGTGTGCTGGCATCCTGAGTGGCGATCACCAGATGCGGCTTGTGTTTGATGCCGTTGTTGGCCACGATGGCGGTGGCCTGAGCCAGTTGCAGCATGGTGAAACTGTTGTACCCCTGGCCAATGCCGAGGGAAATGGTTTCACCGGCAAACCATTTTTTCTGTTCCGGGCGTTTGAAATAGCCACGCTTCCATTCCTGGCTGGGCAGCACGCCCCTTACCTCACCGTGAATATCAATGCCGGTGATTTGTCCAAAACCCAGCGGCTTCATGAAGTCGTGCATGGTATCCACGCCCAGTTCATTGGCCAAAGAATAAAAATAGGCGTTGCTGGATTCGACAATGGCACGGTGCATGTCCATGATGCCACCACGCTCGTTCTCCGGGCTGCCAAAACGGCGGCCGCCAAACATGAAAAAACCGGGGTCATTCATCTGCATGCTGGCCGAGCGTTTGCCGGTGCTCAAGGCGGCCAGCGCCATGAAAGGTTTGTAGGTGGAGCCGGGAGGGTAAGTGCCCCGCAGGGCACGGTTGAGCAGCGGTTTGTCAATCGATTCGTTCAGAAGTTGCCAGTTTTCCTGATCGATGCCTTCGACAAACAGGTTGGGGTCAAAGGTGGGTTTGCTGACAAAAGCCAGCACCTCGCCAGTTTTCGGATTCAATGCCACCAATGCGCCACGCCGATCACCATACATGTCTTCAATGAGTTTTTGCAGCTTGATGTCAATCGACAGTTGAACCGTGTTGCCTGGGGTGGCGGGCTGGCTGGTGAGCCGCCGGGTGGCGCGGCCACCGGCTGAGGTTTCCATTGAATCCACACCGGTGATGCCATGTAATTGCTGCTCCAGGCTTTGCTCGATACCGAGCTTGCCAATGTATTCGGTGCCACGGTAGTTGGAGGCATCGTCCGATTCGTCCAACTGTTCTTTCTCAGATGTATTGATGCGCCCGATGTAGCCAATCACGTGGCTGGCCAATTCGCCATAGGGGTAGTTGCGAAACAAGCGCGCTTTGATGTCCACCCCCGGAAAACGGTAGCGCTGGGCGGCGAAACGGGCCACCTCTTCGACCGTCAAACGGCTGCGCAGCGGCAAGGACTCAAAACTTTTACCCTCTTCGCGCAGTTTTTTAAAACGTCGACGATCCCGCTGGGTGATCTCCAGTACCTGGGCCAAATCCTCAATGGTTTGCTCCAGGTTGGGCACTTTGGAGGGGGTGATCTCCAGTGTGTAAGCGGAGTAATTGGTCGCCAGCACAATACCGTTACGGTCAAGGATCAAGCCACGGTTGGGCACGATGGGCAGCACCGCCGTGCGGTTGTTTTCAGCTTGGGCTAGCAAATCGTCATGGCGCACCACTTGCAGGTAAATCAGGCGTGCGGCCAGCAAACCAAAGCACAGCACCACCACCAGGCTGGCCACCAGCACCCGCAGACGGAAGCGGGCCAGTTCAAGCTGAACATTACGGATCACAGTCATGAGAGCTTCACCTGGCCAGATTCACAGTGGCCGATTGGCATCCGGGTCAGGTGGGCGTTTTTGTGGCATCAAGAGCAACACACTGACCAAGGGCCACAGAAGTGTTTCCAGCAGTGGGGCCGCCACCATTCCCCAGCCCGGAAAATCCCCTCCAGCCAGAAGACGCACCATCAGAGACAGGGCATGTGCTGCCACAAAAAAAGGCAGAACCTGTGCCGCTTGGGAGGGCACACTGAAGCCAATCAAGCGCCGGTGAACACCAAGGGCAAAAAAACTCAAGGCGGTGTAGGCCAAGGCGTGTTGCCCCAGCAAGCTGCTCTGATGCACATCCATGGCCAAGCCCAGCACAAAGGCCACGCCCACCCCCACCCGCAGGGGTTGATGAATGATCCAAAACACCAAGACCAAAGCCAACACATCAGGCACCCAAACCGCACGCCCAGCCCAGCCCATGTTGATCAGCATGTGCAGGCTCATGGCCAACACCAGGGAGCCCCAGATAAACCAGGGGCTGGCGGGCATCAACAGCTGTTGTTGACCACGCGGCATGATCATGGCTTGCCCCCTTTGTTTTTTGCTTTTGTTGCGGGTGGGCTTTCTTCAACCGGTCTGGCATGGATCTGGCCAGCCAAAGGCTGCAACACCAGCACATGCAGGCTGCCGGCGACGCGGGCCTCTGGCGTGCACACAATCCGGGCAAAGGCAGAGTCCGCTCGGCGCTCGATCTTGAGCACCCGTGCCACCGGCAAGCCTGGTGGGTAAACACCATCCACCCCACTGGTGGTGAGCAAGTCGCCCGTGACCATGTCCACATTGGCATCCATGAAACGCAGCTCCAGCGCCCCGCTGCGTGTGCCGGATTCCCCAAACGCCAAGCCACGCACGCCAGTCCGCACATTGAGCACCGGAATCGCCTGGTTGCGATCGGTCAGCAACGTGACCTCGCTGACCAAGGGGTAAACGCGGGTCACTTGCCCCAGAATGCCGGATTCATCCAGCACCGGCGCACCGGCTTGCACGGCCGCCAAGCTGCCTTTGTCAATGATGACTTTGCGGGTATAGGGGTCGGCTGCGTCATACAGCACTTGGGCGGCCAGCGCCGGGGCGTTGAGGCGCTCACGCATCTCAAGCAGGGCACGCAAACGGGTGTTTTCCAGCGTCAATTGCTCGACTTGCAGGGCGCGTTGAGATTGCAAGCCCAGCTTGTATTGCGCTGCAGCTTCCTTGCTCTGGGATGCATCAAGGGTCTGAAAATAATGGCTGCCACTCTGAGCCCAGGTCAAAGGCTGCAACACGGCCCATTGCAAGGGGTACAGCACGGTGGCCAAAGTGGCTCTGATGGGTTTGGCAATCTGAAAACGAAGGTCGGCCACCATCAGCAGCACCGCCAAGGCACTGAAAAAGATCAGTTTGGAAAGCGCAGACGGCCCCTGCCTGAAAAATGGCGGGGGAGCGCCATTCAGCGTACCCAGTGGCATCGCTGTGCCTGTTCGCTTATTCGCTGGTGAAAATGGAGCCTAGGCGTTCCATCTGCTCCAGCGCAATGCCACAGCCGCGCACCACGCAGGTCAGAGGGTCTTCCGCCACCAGCACGGGCAGGCCGGTTTCTTCCGCCAGCAAACGATCCAGGTCACGCAGCAGCGCACCGCCGCCGGTCAGCATCATGCCGCGGTCAGCAATGTCGGCTCCCAACTCAGGTGGGGTTTGTTCCAGCGCGTTTTTCACGGCCGAGACGATGTTGTTGATCGGGTCGGTCAGGGCTTCCAGAATTTCGTTGCTGGAAATGGTGAAGCTGCGTGGCACACCTTCAGAGAGGTTGCGCCCGCGCACTTCCATCTCGCGCACTTCGCTACCCGGAAAGGCCGAGCCAATGTTCTTTTTGATGGCTTCGGCGGTGGGCTCGCCAATCAACATGCCGTAGTTGCGGCGGATGTAGTTGATGATGGCCTCATCAAACCGGTCACCACCGACGCGCACGCTGCCTTTGTAGACCATGCCACCCAACGAGATCACGCCGACTTCGGTGGTGCCGCCGCCAATATCCACCACCATCGACCCTTGGGCCTCCGACACCGGCAGACCTGCGCCAATGGCGGCGGCCATGGGTTCTTCAATCAGGTAAACGTCGCTGGCACCTGCGCCCAGGGCGCTTTCACGGATGGCCCGGCGCTCGACCTGAGTGGAGCCGCAGGGCACACAAATGATGATGCGCGGGCTGGGGCGGAAAATGGAGCGTGGGTGCACCATCTTGATGAACTGCTTGAGCATTTGCTCGGTGACGGTGAAGTCCGCAATCACGCCGTCTTTCATCGGGCGAATGGCTTCAATGTTGCCGGGCACCTTGCCCAACATGGCCTTGGCTTCCTTGCCCACGGCCTGAATGGTTTTTTTGCCTTGTGGGCCGCCTTCGTGGCGAATCGCCACGACCGAAGGCTCATCGAGCACAATGCCTTTGTCTCGCACGTAAATCAGGGTGTTGGCGGTGCCAAGGTCAATGGCCAGGTCAGTTGAGAAATACTGACGAAATGTTCCAAACATGGAGTAATCCTCTTGGGCGCATGAGGCGCTTCGGCCTGCATGCCGCCAGGTAATGGGTTCAAAATAGGTGGTAGTTGAGCGAAAAGCCTGGAAGCTTCAGGACGCTGCTCAGGGGGTGGATAATACCCTATTGCCTGTGCATAACTCCAGATTCAGCCTGGTTTTGGCCTTCATTTACACCCTGTTTCGATTGATTACCCATGTCACTTTCAGCCGCCGATATTGACCGCCTGGCCCATTTGGCCCGTTTGGGTTTGGCACCCGAAGAGCGCACACGCATGCACTCGCAACTCAACGATTTTTTTGGCATTGTGGAAAAAATGCGCGCGGTGGACACCAGCGGCATCACACCGCTGGCGCACCCGACCGACATCATGGCTGATGTGGCCCTGCGCCTGCGCGACGATGTCGCCAGCGAGCCGAACCAGCGCGAAGCCAACCAGCGCAACGCCCCAGCGCTGGAAGACGGCCTGTTCCTGGTTCCCAAGGTCATCGAATAAACCGTACCCACCCCTTCATCATGACGCATATTTCTACTGATCTGCACGATTTGACCGTGGCCCAACTGGCCAAGGCTTTGGCTGAGCGCCAAGTCTCGGCCCTGGAAACCGCGCAACATTTTCTGGCCCGTGGGCAGACCCACAACGCACTGGGCGCGTTTCTGGACACCCAGGCAGACGTGACGCTGGCACAAGCCCGCGCCGCCGATGCCCGGCTGGCCGCAGGCACGGCCGGTGTGCTGGACGGCGTGCCGGTAGCCCATAAAGATATTTTTGTCACCCGTGATTTCGCCACCACGGCAGGCTCCAAGATGCTCAAGGGCTACCAGTCGCCGTTTGATGCCACGGTGGTGAGCCGCTTGGGCACCGGAGTGCCAGGCCAAGGCAGTGGCGCAGGCATGGTGACCCTGGGCAAACTCAACTGCGATGAATTCGCCATGGGTTCGGCCAACGAAAACTCGGCCTATGGCCCGGTCAAAAACCCCTGGGATGCGACACGCACACCCGGTGGTTCCTCGGGCGGCAGCGCTGCCGCAGTGGCGGCCCGGCTGGCTCCGGCTGCCACTGGCACCGACACTGGCGGCTCCATCCGCCAACCGGCCTCGTTTTGTGGTGTAACCGGCATCAAACCCACCTATGGCCGAGCTTCGCGCTACGGCATGGTGGCGTTTGCCTCTAGCCTGGATCAGGCCGGGCCCATGGCCCGCACCGCCGAAGACTGCGCCCTGTTGCTCAGCGCCATGTGCGGGCCGGACGCAGACCGTGACTCCACCTCGCTGGATGTGCCCTCCGAGGATTTCACCCGTGCCCTGAACGACGACCTGGCTGGCCTGCGCATCGGCGTGCCCGCTGAGTTCTTTGGTGACGGCCTGGCTCCAGACGTGCGCGCTGCCGTAGACGCTGCCTTGAAGGAGTATGAAAAACTCGGTGCCAAACTGGTACCGATTTCGCTGCCCCGGACCGAGCTGTCGATTCCGGTGTACTACATCATTGCGCCTGCGGAAGCCTCCAGCAACCTGAGCCGTTTTGACGGGGTCAAGTTCGGCTTTCGGGCCGACAAGTACACCGACTTGAGCGACATGTACCAGCAAACCCGCGACCAGGGTTTTGGTGATGAGGTCAAGCGCCGCATCATGATTGGTACCTACGTACTCTCGCATGGTTATTACGATGCCTACTATTTGCAAGCGCAAAAAATCCGCCGCATGATTGCCGACGATTTCCAGCAGGCCTTCAAGCTCTGTGACGTGATTGCCGGGCCAGTGGCCCCCACCGTGGCCTGGAAGTTGGGTGGGCACAGCGACCCGCTGACCGATTACCTGGCCGACATCTTCACCCTGCCTGGTTCGCTGGCCGGCCTGCCTGGCATGAGTGTGCCGGTGGGTTTTGGCGCAGAACACATGCCAGTGGGCATGCAGCTGATTGGCAACTACCTGAGCGAGTCGCGCCTGCTCAACGTCGCCCACCGCTTCCAGCAAGCCACCGATTGGCACACAGCCAAGCCGCAAGGAATCTGAACATGAACGCAACTGTCCAAGAAAAAAAACCAGCCAGCAAATCACTGCTGGTGCAGGGTTACGAAGTCGTCATTGGCTTCGAAACCCATGCCCAGCTCTCGACCCAGTCCAAAATTTTCAGCCGCGCCTCGACCGCGTTTGGTGCCGAGCCCAACACCCAGGCCTGCGCGGTTGACCTGGCTCTGCCGGGCACGCTGCCGGTGATGAACAAGGGCGCGGTCGAACGTGCTATCGAATTTGGACTGGCCGTGGGCTCCCACATTGCGCCACGCAGCATTTTTGCCCGCAAGAATTACTTCTACCCCGACCTGCCCAAGGGCTACCAGATCAGCCAGTTTGAGATTCCGGTGGTGCAGGGCGGTGCGGTGGAGTTTTACCTGGGTGACGAGAAGAAGTCGGTGCGCCTGGTGCGCGCCCACCTGGAAGAAGATGCGGGCAAGTCGCTGCACGAAGACTTCATTGGACAGACCGGCATTGACCTGAACCGCGCTGGCACGCCACTGCTGGAGATCGTCACCGAGCCTGACATGCGCTCCAGTGCCGAGGCGGTGGCTTACGCCAAAGAGCTGCACAAAATCGTCACCTGGATCGGCATTTGCGACGGCAACATGCAGGAAGGCAGCTTCCGTTGTGATGCCAACGTGTCGGTGCGCAAGCCTGGTGAGCCCTTGGGCACACGGCGTGAGATCAAGAACCTCAACAGCTTCAAGTTCATGCAGCAGGCGATTGATTTTGAAATCCGCTGGCAGATTGAAGAGCTGGAAGACGGTCGCGCCATCCAGCAAGCCACCGTGCTGTTCAACCCCGACACTGGCGAGACGAGCATGACCGAGTTGCCGCGGGTGATGGCAGCGCGGTTTGCCGCCGACTACGGCTTGTCTGACTACGATGCCACGCAGCTGACACAAAGCCGCGAGGTGGCGGCCTACTTTGAAGCCGCAGCCCAAGCCTGTGGCCAGCCCAAACTGGTGGGCAACTGGATCATGGGCGAGGTGTCGCGCCGCCTCAATGCGACCGAGGCGGGCATCAGCGCCTGCCCGGTGAGCCCGTCCCAACTGGCGCAGTTGATCACCCGCATTCAGGACAGCACCATCTCGAATAACGCCGCCCGCCAGGTGATGGACGTGCTGTGGACTGAGCCCGCCAGCGCCGTCGATGTCATCATCGAAGCCAAGGGTTTGAAGCAAATGAACGACACCGGCGCGTTAGAGAAAATCGTTGACAGCGTGCTGGCGGCCAACCCGAAAAACGTGGAAGAGTACCGCGCCGGCAATACCAAGGCGCTCAACGCGCTGGTTGGGCAAATCATGAAGGGCAGCCAGGGCAAGGCCAACCCGCAGCAGGTCAACGACTTGTTGCGTCAAAAATTGGCATCATGAGGGCGTGTGTGTCGGTGCAATGTACCGATACACATCCCTTTTCACTTCAAGGGTTTGGGATTTGAGTCGGCAGTTTGATCCCACAAGAGTTTCAACTGCGCATGTTCATTGTCAAATCGTGAGTTGACCTGGTTGACCGCCTCCACTTTGGCAGCCGGATCGTGTGAGTTCGCGGTAATGGCCTGCGCCAGTGCCAGGGCTCGTTCTTTCTCGTGAACGGTCTGATTGGGGTAACGCAGCAGCAAGGCCTGCAGCCGTCTCTTTTCTTTCAAAGGCCGGTTTCTTGCATCTTGCTCAGCCAAGGCCTTATCTTCCAGTGCTTGCTGCTCCCTGACCGTCAGGAGGGGTGGAACGACGGTTTTGAGTGTGCCGCTCGGGTTGAGGACTTTTTGTTCCCGGTCAACACATTCCGGGATTTTTCGGTCAGAGGTCAGCCGACGACCTTTGGCATCCACGCAGATGTAAATTTCTGGCGCGGGGTCTGACTTTTGCGCCAGTGCAACCGTCACGAAACTTGCACTCACCAGTGCCGTGAGCACACATGCCGCATTGAGTCGCCACGCACTGGGCATGGCCGAAATAGGTTCAGAGTTATTCATTCACTCCATAACGCTCACGGTAAGCACGCACCTTTTGTTGCACATCCTGTAAATCACTTCCCTTGTGTTGTTCCAGATAATGCATCAAGTCATCCAGTCGTGCAATGGCGCAAACCTGCAAACCCAATTGCTGACGCACATATTGGACGGCGCTGTGATTAACATCCTGCCCACCCTCGGTGGCTTTTTCCTGCCTGTCCAGTGCAATCACCACACCGTGGGCCGTGGCACCTGAAGCCTGAATCAGGGCGATGGATTCGCGCACCGCCGTGCCGGCAGACATCACATCATCCACAATCAATACCCGGCCCTTGAGTGGCGCACCGACCAGGGTGCCACCCTCGCCATGGTCTTTGGCTTCTTTTCGGTTGTAGGCAAAGGGCACGTTGTGGCCCAAGCGGGCCAGCTCCACCGTCAGTGCTGTGCCCAATGGAATACCTTTGTAGGCGGGGCCAAAAATCATGTCAAACTGCATGCCGCTGGCCAGCAAACGCTGGGCATAAAATTGGGCCAAGCGGCCTAATTTGGCACCATCATCAAACAGGCCGGCGTTGAAAAAATAGGGGCTTAAGCGGCCAGCTTTGGTTTTGAACTCGCCAAAACGAAGCACTCCACAATCCACTGCAAACTGCACAAAATCTTGCGCCAAGGTATCTTGCGCAAGGTTTTGATCGGGTTGCAATTCACTACGCTCAGTCATGGGGAATTCCTTGTTTAAATTAACCAGCCTTAACCTCAATGGTATACGTTCAGCCAGCAGCAAAGGGCTTGAGGCTTGGGTCAGCCAAAGTCGCCCAGATTGTATTTGCGTGCAGGAAGTCAAAGCCCAAGCAGTGGATATTCAGGGGCGTTTTGAGCAGTTGGCAGACATGAAGGGGTATTTTCATTTTGCCGAGAAAAAAGGCTATTCGGGTGTGGGGATCTACACCCGAAATGAGCCCTCAGAGGTGGTGACAGGTTTTGGTCACACCGAGTTTGATGCCGAGGGGCGTTATGTGGAACTGCGGTTTGACACGGCCAGCGAGAAGCGATCCATCATCAGCTGTTATTTTCCCAGTGGCTCATCCGGTGAAGAGCGGCAACAGGCCAAGTACCGTTTTCTGGCGCACATTTTCCCCCATCTGTTGGAACTGAAAAGCCAGCGCGAATTTATTCTGTGTGGCGATGTCAATATTGCCCATCAAGAAATTGATTTGAAAAACTGGAAAAGCAACCAGAAAAATTCGGGTTTCCTGCCCGAAGAACGCGCCTGGATGACTCGCTTGCTGAGCGAGGCTGGCTTGGTTGATGTCTATCGCACGTTGCACCCTACGACCACCGATGAGGCCTACACCTGGTGGAGCAACCGGGGCCAGGCGTATGCCAAGAATGTGGGTTGGCGGCTGGACTACCACTTGGCTACCCCACAATGGGCATCCAAGGCTCGCGCGGCTTCCATTTTCAAAGCCGAGAAATTCTCGGATCATGCGCCCATCAGCATTGAATATGCCGTGTAGTCTGCTGCGTTTTTCCGTTCCCTGAATTTCGGGGGACGGCCTGGCCCCCATCTGCGTTTCGGGTGATTCCAGCAAAATAGGGATAACCCGCATTGTGTGCGTTTGTCGCATTTGTTTGATCGATTATCGAACGTTAATGAACGAAATAGTTCAAACAAAAGTGCGTGAAATCGCTAAAGTCTGATCACATTCCGAGAGTCATCGGTTGCTCAAGTGTTTTGAGCGTTTTCAACACAGCACACCCACCGCAGGAGACAAACATGCAAGATCTGATTTCCCACCAGCTGGTCAAATACCTCGAAGACCGGGGTGTGGAGTACCTCTTTGGCCTGTGTGGTCACACCAATATTGCGGTGCTCACGGCCCTTGAAAAAAGCAGCATCAAGTTCATCAACACGCGGCATGAACAAGTGGCCGCCCATGCTGCTGACGGTTATGCCCGCGCCAAGAAAACCACCGCCGTGGTGCTCAGCCACCTCGGGCCAGGCCTGACCAATGCCGCCACCGGTGTGGCCAATGCTGCACTCGACTCCATTCCCATGGTGGTGATTGCCGGTGACGTACCCAGTCATTTCTACGGCAAGCACCCACATCAAGAGGTGAACCTGCATGCGGACGCGGCCCAATCTGAAATCTACCGCCCGTTCTGCAAGCGCGTTTGGCGCGTAGAGCGGCCTGACCTGTTTCCTGAAATCATTGAGAAAGCGAAACCGGTCGCCCTGGCCCGGTACTGGTGTCAGTACCGATGGACATTTTTTCCAAGCCCGTCGATGTAGCGCTGTTTGCCAAGCTCAAGTCGCACACCAAAAAGCTGCACACCCCGTCCATAGACGATGAGGTGGCCACCCAGATCATTGAGGCATTGGTCGCTGCCAAGCGCCCGCAGCTGCATGTGGGGGGCGGCATCGTGTTGGCCAATGCCACGGCCGAGCTGGAAGAGTTTGTCAACCACATGAGCCTGCCGGTCTCCCACAGCCTGATGGGCAAGGGTGTGCTGCCGGATGACCACCCCTTCATCCTGGGTATGACCGGCTTTTGGGGCACCAGGTTCATCAACGACAAATGCCTGAGCGCCGACCTGGTGCTGGGCTTGGGCACCCGTTTTGCCGAAGCTGATTGCAGCTCCTGGGAGAACGCCTACACCTTTGATTTCACCAAGACCCGGCTGATCCATATCGACATCGACCCCAGCGAAATTGGCCGCAACTATCCCGTCCAGATCGGTGCCGTGGCCGACCTGAAACAAGCGCTGAAGGTGCTGAACCGTGTTGCCAAAAAGCTCTACCCGGAAGGCTTCAAAAACGACGTGCTCAAAGCCGAGATGGCTAGCAACCGCAGCAGCTTCAAGGCCGGTCTGGTGGCCGCACAACAAAGCGATGCCTTCCCGATGCGCCCCGAGCGCATCCTGGCCGATGCCCGCGCCGTGCTGCCGCGTGACGTGATCATCACCACCGATGTCGGCTGGAACAAAAACGGTGTGGGCCAGCAGTTTGACATCTACACCCCCGGCAGCATCCTGACCCCCGGCGGCTTTGCCACCATGGGCTTTGGCGCACCGGCCGCCATTGGGGCCAAGCTGGCCTGCCCGGATCGGGTGGTGGTGTCACTCGTGGGTGACGGTGGTTTTGGCCAGAACCCGGCCATGCTGGCCACGGCGGTGGAGAGCAATGTGCCGGTCATCTGGGTCATCATGAACAATTGCGCTTTTGGCACCATCGCCGGGCTGCAGCTGGCGCATTACGGCACCACCGTGGGCACACTGTTTTACAAGGACGGCCAACCCTTCCAGGCCGACTTCGCAGCCATTGCCCGTGCTTACGGCGCTGAAGGTATCCGCGTCACATCTGCCGACGAATTCAAACCCGCGCTGGAAGCTGCGGTGGCAGCCAAGCGCCCGTTTGTGATCGACGTGGCCATGCAAAACGCTCCGGTCGAGACTGCAGGCCACTGGAACATCATGGACATTTACTCACCCGGCAAAAAGGTGCACCACGCAGACACCAGCACCCTGCAAAACGTGACGCGCACGGCCTGAGGGAAGTGGGTAGATCATGAAACACGCCTATTCCCTGGCCCACCTGACCGCCATGGCACTGCCTCCGGTGGATTTGATTGAGGTGGCAGCCAGAACCGGTTACGACTATGTGGGCTTGCGTTTGAGCCGGGTCACTGATACTGAGCCACTCTACCCGCTGATCACAAGCAAAACTGCCATGGCAGCCACCAAGGCCAAGCTGGCAGACACCGGAGTCAAAGTGTGGGATGTAGAGCTGGCACGGATGGACCCCACGCATGATGCAGAAAGCTACATCCCCATGCTCGAAGCCACCGCTGAATTGGGAGCCCACCATGTGATCTGCCAACTACCCGACCCGGATCGTGAGCGCGCGCACGAGCGCTTTGCCAAGCTGTGCGACTATGCCAAGCCGCTGGGCATCACCATCAGCCTCGAATTCCCCTGGTGGACGGAGACCGGCAACCTGGAAACCGCCACCACCGTGCTCAACACCGTGCGCCGCAACAACGCCGGCATGCTGATCGACATGCTGCACTTCTACCGCTCCAACTCCAGCCACGAAGCGCTGAAAGCCCTGCCGCGCGAGTGGTTCCACTTTGCCCATGTGTGTGACGGCCCGCAGCACATTGCCCCAGGCATGGAGGCCATCCTGCACGAAGCCCGCAGCCACCGGCTGTTTCCGGGTGATGGTGCTTTTGGCGTGAAAGACATCCTGGCCTGCCTGCGAAGCCTACGCCCGCCGTGCCCTGCAAACCGCCCGCAAGCACCTTGACTGATCACCCCATCACTTAAAACCGGAGACTTCACCATGAGCACCATCCCGCCCGAACTGAAAAAGACCGAAATCAACGCCGAGCAGCGCGAAGAACTTGACACCGCCTTTGCCAAGGCCCGTGCCGCCCTGGCCATCATCGAAACCTACGACCAGGCACGCATCGACCGCCTGTGCCAAGCCGTGGCCTGGGCCGTGTCCAACAAGAAAACCTTCACCCGTCTGGTGGCCGAAGGTATTGCCGAAAGCCGCCTGGGCGACCCCGACAGCCGCATGGGCAAGCGCATGAAAATTCGCGGCATCTTGCGTGACGCACTGCGCCAAAAGAGTGTCGGCATCATTGAGGAAATCCCGGAAAAAGGCATCGTCAAATACGGCAAACCGGCTGGCGTGGTGGCCTGCATCGTGCCCACCACCAACCCCGACCTGACTCCCGCCGGCAACGCCATTTACGGCATCAAAGCGCGTGACGCAGTGATCTTCTCGCCCCACCCGCGCGCCAAAAAGACAAGTTTCGAGACAGTGCGTCTGATGCGTGAAGCGCTGGAAAAAGAAGGTGCACCGGCTGACTTGTTGCAATGCCTGACCAAGGTCAACATCCCCATGTCACAAGCCCTGATGGCCGAGGCCGATCTGGTGATCGCCACCGGTGGCCAGCCGATGGTGCGTGCCGCCTACAGCTCAGGCACACCGGCTTACGGCGTGGGCGCGGGCAACTCCACCATGGTGATTGACGAAACCGCCGACATCAAGGAAGCCGCGTACAACACCCGTCTGAGCAAAACCTCTGACTTCGGTTCAGGCTGCTCGGCCGATGGCAACCTGATCATTCAGGCATCCATTTTTGACGCGCTGCTGGCCCAATTACAAGTCGAAGGCGGCTACCTGGCTAACGACGAAGAAAAAGCCGCCTTGCGCAAAGCCATGTGGGACGACGAAATGCACCGCCTGGCCGACACCGTGGCCATTGCTCCGCAAAAACTGGCTGAGGCCGCAGGCTTCAGCATCCCCGCAGACCGCAAGTTCATCATCGTGCGTGGCGATGGCATTGGTAAAGCCTACCCCTACTCCGGCGAAAAACTCACCACTCTGCTGGCGGTGTACAAATACGGCAGCTTTGACGAAGCGCTGAGCATGATGCGCGGCATCTACAACGTCGGCGGCAAAGGCCACTCCTGCGGCATCTACTCGTTCAACCAGGATCACATCCACCAGCTCGCCCTGGCCGCACCGGTGAGCCGCATGATGGTGCGCCAGCCGCAAAGCAAGGCCAACGCCGGTGCTTTCAACAACGGCATGCCGATGACCTCCAGCCTGGGCTGCGGCACCTGGGGCGGCAACGTGATCAGCGAAAACGTCAGCCTCAAGCACTACATGAACACCACCTGGGTGTCGGTGCCGATCAAAGAAGACAAACCCTCTGACCAGGAGTTGTTTGGTGATTTCTACGATCCCGCGCTGGAAGAAGGTAATTTCACCGCTGAGGACATGGCCAGCGCCTGCTAAGCTGAGCTTCACTGAACATCGCGCACGCCAACCCTGGGTTGTCAAATGGCTAAAATGGCCAATCAACCACAGCAAGGAGAGGCGTGATGCAAGTGACTGCCACACAGGCCAAAAATCGGTTTGGAGCCCTCTGCGCCCAGGCCAAAATCGAGCCGATTTTTGTTGAAAAAGATGGGCAGATTGACACCGTCATTCTGTCTGTTCAGCAGTTTTCCAAGTTGCAAGCGGATGCCCGGTCTGACACGCTGATTCAGCGCAAAGCCAGCTTCGAGCAGGCGCACAGCGCTTGGATCGCCGAGCAAAATCAGCGCTTTGAGGCGCATGGCTTGTGGTGCGACGACATGCGGGCTTGGTAGGTGCGCTCCATGCAGTTCGATGTGTATGACAACCCCAGCTCCCGTTCACGCGACTTCTATCCTTATGTGATGGACATCCAAAGCGACTTGCTCAGCAGCCTGCCGACACGCATGGTCGCGCCGCTGGCGGTGACCCACTTGTCCAGCAAAGACCTCCCCAAACGTTTGTGTCCGCTGTTCACCGTGGGCGGCAAAACACTGATGTTGGTGCCTTTTGAGGCCGCCCCTTTGGACAAGCGCTTGTTAAAAACACAAATCACCAACTTGGGTGCGCGTTCAGATGATGTCATCTCGGCGCTGGATGCCGTACTCAGCGGTGTGTAGCGCCGTTCCCCCTTGACTGCCCGATAAACCGATTGAAAGCCATCTTCTATGCAAACCTCCAAACCCATCGAATTAAACGGACACCCCATCGCCGGCGGCAAGTTTCCGCTGATCTGCACCCCGCTGGTCGGGCGCACGCAAGACAAACTCATGGCCGAGCTGGCCGTGGTGCTGCCCAAAAAACCAGACGTGCTGGAATGGCGGGTTGATTTTTTTGAGCCAATTGGCGATGCAGCCGCCGTCATTAAAGCGGCAGCAGCTATCAAAAAGGAAGCGGGTGACATCCCGATCCTGTTCACCCGCCGCTCTACCATTGAAGGCGGCGAAAAGATTGCCCTGAACGAAGACCAGGTGATTGCCCTGTACCGCGCCGTGTGCGAGAGCAAAACCATCGACCTGATCGACTATGAAATGGCCAATGACCCGGCCAACATCGTGCGTGTGCGTGACACAGCCAAAGCCAATGGCATCAAGCTGGTGTTGTCGTTCCACAATTTCTCTTACACACCAGGGCTGGAAACGCTGGCGGCCAAGTTTCTGATGGCAGATCAGTTGGGCGCCGATGTAGCCAAAGTGGCGGTTATGCCACGAGACCTGGACGACGTGTTGACACTGCTCACCGCCACCCGTGAAGCCAGCAAAAAGCTGCGAATTCCGTTGATTTCCATGTCCATGGGCTCCTTGGGTGCCATGACCCGGCTGTTTGGCTGGACCTTCGGCTCGGCCCTGAGCTTTGCCGTTGGCGCAGCAAGCTCAGCCCCCGGACAAGTGCCGATTGAAGACCTGAACACCGCGTTGGCGATCTTGCAGAAGTCGATTGGCGGCAAGTAAATTTCTGCCTGTGCCGCCAAACGAGTGGCGGCCTGGTTACCGCAGCGCATTCACATCAGCCACCGCCAATGCCGTCATGTTGACCACCCGGCGCACGGTGCTGGAGGGGGTCAGCACATGGGCGGTGGCGGCGGTACCCAGCAGGATCGGGCCGACGGTGACACCATTGCTGCCGGTCATTTTGAGCACATTGAACAAAATGTTGGCGGCATCCAGGTTGGGGCAAATCAGAATGTTGGCAGAACCCGTGAGGGTGCTGTCCATCAACGTGGCACGGCGGATTTCTTCCGACAACGCGGTATCACCCTGCATCTCGCCGTCGCATTCCACATTCGGACAATTCACTTTGAACAGGTCGCGGGCAGCACGCATTTTGCGGGCCGATGCGCGGCTGGATGAGCCGTAGTTGGAGTGCGACAAGAAGGCCACTTTGGGTTGCAGCCCGAAGCGGCGCACCTCGGTGGCGGCCATCTGGGCGATGCTGGCCAATTGTTCGGCGCTGGGGTCTTCATTGACATAGGTGTCGGCGACAAACAGGCTGTGGTGTTCCAGCATCAGCGCGTTCAGGGTGGCAAAGTTGGCCACACCCGGGGCGCGGCCAATCACGTCGCGCACATGATCCAGGTGCATGTCAAAACGGCCATGCATGCCGCACAACATGGCATCGGCATGGCCGAGCTTGACCATCAGTGCAGCAATGGTGGTGGTGCTGCGGCGTACTGCCGCTTTGGCGGCCTCGGGGCTGACACCGTCGCGGCCTTTGAGCTGGTGGTAGGTTTCCCAGTACTGGCGAAAACGCGGATCATCCTCGGGGTTGACCACATCCACATCTTTGCCCAGTTGCAGGTGCAAACCGGCTTTGAGAATGCGGGCCTCAATCACCGAGGGGCGACCAATCAGAATGGGCCGGGCCAGGCTGCCTTCGACCACGATTTGCGCGGCACGCAGCACGCGGTCATCCTCCCCCTCGGCATAGGCCACACGCTTGGCGGATGCGGGGGCCAGGCGAGCGGCATTAAACACCGGCTCCATCAGCAAGCCGGTGGAATAGACAAAGCGGGCCAGCGTCTGGCGGTAAGCGTCCATGTCTTTGATCGGGCGTTTGGCCACACCTGAGGCCTCAGCCGCAGCCGCCACGGCGGGCGCAATGCGCAAAATCAGGCGCGAGTCAAAGGGTTTGGGAATGATGAAGTCCGGGCCAAAGGCCAGCTCTTGCCCGGCGTAGGCGTGGGCCACTTCTTCGCTGATGTCGGCCTTGGCCAGATCGGCAATCTGGCGCACGCAGGCCAGCTTCATTTCTTCGGTGATCTGGGTCGCACCACAGTCCAGCGCACCACGGAAGATGTAGGGGAAACACAGCACGTTGTTGACCTGGTTCGGGTAATCCGAGCGGCCGGTGGCAATGATGCAATCCGGGCGTACGGCCTTGGCCAGTTCGGGGCGGATTTCCGGCTCCGGGTTGGCCAGTGCCAGGATGATCGGGCTGGCGGCCATGGTTTTGACCATGTCTTGCGTCAACACACCAGCGGCTGAACAGCCCAGAAACACGTCCGCGCCGTCGACCGCATCGGCCAGCGTGCGTTTGGGCGTGTCTTGTTCAAAGCGGGCTTTGGAATGGTCATAACCCCCCGGGCGGCCTTGGTAGACCACGCCTTTGGAGTCACACAAAAACACGTTGCTCACCTGCACACCCAGGCCGACCATCACATTCAGGCAGGCCAGTGCCGCTGCACCGGCGCCTGACACGGCCACTTTCACGTCGGCAATGTTTTTACCCACCAGCTCCAGCGCGTTCACCAGGGCGGCGCTGCTGATGATGGCGGTGCCGTGCTGGTCGTCATGGAACACTGGTATGCCCATGCGGGCCTTGAGTTTTTCTTCAATGTAGAAACACTCCGGGGCCTTGATGTCTTCCAGGTTGATGCCGCCCAGCGTCGGCTCCAGGGCTGCAATGATTTCGATCAGCTTGTCGGGGTCGCGCTCGGCCAGCTCAATGTCAAACACGTCGACACCGGCAAATTTTTTGAACAGACAGCCCTTGCCCTCCATCACCGGCTTGCCCGCCAGCGGGCCGATGTCACCCAGGCCCAGCACCGCCGTGCCGTTGGTCACCACGCCCACCAGATTGCCACGGCTGGTGTAGTCGTAGGCCAGGTCGGGGTTGGCTTGAATGTCCAGGCAGGGGTAGGCCACACCGGGGGAGTAGGCCAGAGCCAGGTCGCGTTGGTTGATCAGCGGCTTGGTGGCGTTGACCGAAATCTTGCCGCGGGTAGGAAAGCGGTGGTAGTCGCGTGAGGCATCACCCAAGGCTTGCTCTGCGGTGGACAGTTCTTTGCTCATCAGAATCTCCGTTTGAAAGACAGGGAGTGCACTTTACACCCGGCAAGGGGGAAGCTTGTGACAAATGCGTGGGTGATCTCAGTGGGCATCACTCTGGGCGGCGGCTTTAACGGCAGCCGTGGTGTCAGAGGGCGCACCATTAAAAAACAGATTCAGGCTGACGGCGCACAGGCTGGCCAGCAAGATGCCGGATTCGATCAGCGGATGGATGCTGTGGGGCATCCATTGTTTGAAGTTGGGCGCAATCAGCGGCACCATGCCGATGCCAATGGAGATCGCCACAATCATGGCGTTGAAGCGGTTGGTTTTGAAGTCCACCCCGGCCAGAATGCGGATGCCGGTGGCGGCTACCATGCCAAACATCACCAGCCCTGCGCCGCCAAGAACCACCGTTGGCAAGGATTCCACCAAGGCTGCCATCTTGGGAAGCAAGCCCAGGGCCATCAGGATCAGACCACCCGCCACACAAACGAACCGGCTCTTGACCCCGGTAACAGCCACCAGGCCCACGTTTTGAGAAAAACTGGTGTACGGAAAGGTGTTGAAAATACCGCCAATCAGGGTGCCCAGGCCATCGGTGCGCAAACCACGGGCCAAGGCGGGTTGATCGACCTGGCGATCCGTCATTTCCCCCAGTGCCAGAAACATGCCGGTGGACTCGATCATCACCACCACCATGACCAGGGCCATGGTGAGGATCAGCACCGGGTCAAATTGCGGCAGGCCAAAGTGAAAAGGCAGCACCAAGTCAAACCAGGCAGCCTTCTCGACCTTGCTGAAGTTCATCAAGCCCATGGCTGTAGCCACCACGCCGCCAATCACCATGCCCAGCAACACCGAAATATTGGCCATGAATCCCTTGCCAAAACGGGCGATCAGCATGATGGAGACCAATACCAGGGCAGAGATACCCACGCCAGACAAATCCGCGTATTTCGGGTTGGGTACTTTGGGCAACAAGGCCAGGTCTTTGGGCACGGGCGGCAGGGTCGAGCCGGGTGCAGTTGCCGCTTGTGTCACGTCCGCCAACCATTGGGCATGATCAGGGTTGACGATGGCTGGCGCAGTGGGGCCAAACGGGTTGCCAAAGATCCAGTTGATGCCGATGCGCATCAGGCTGATGCCAATCACCACAATGATGGTGCCGGTGACCACCGGTGGGAAAAACCGCAGCATGCGGCTGACCATCGGGGCGATCAGGATCGAGATCACTCCGGCCCCGATGATGGCCCCAAAAATCAGTTGTGCGCCCAGTTGGCCCGGGGTGGTATTGGCCATGGCCACCATCGGGGCCACCGAGGCAAAGGTCACCCCCATCATTACCGGCAGTTTGATGCCAAACCATTGTGTGGCCCCGAGCGACTGGATCAGTGTGACCAGCCCACAGCAAAACAAGTCGGCCGAGATCAGGTAAGCCACATCCTGCGGGCTGAGTTGTAGCGCACGCCCCACGATCAGCGGCACGGCAATGGCTCCCGCATACATCACCAGCACATGCTGCAGGCCCAGAGCGGCCACTTTGCCGCTGGGTAAATGCTGGTCAACCGGGTGAACAGAATGGGTCCGGCGCAGGTCTTGCAGATCAAGCCGTTCGTCGGCGCGTTTGGCGTGTGACTCCAGCACCGTGCGTGGCCCGGCCCCGTAGACCACGCCGGGAATACCTTGCTGCGCAAACAGCCGCACATCGGTGTACAGCGGTGTGCCCATGGCGGGAATGTCCTGGCCAAAAATGGTTTTGCCGTGGCTTTGAATCGCCTGCACCAGCGGCTGATTGCCGGGCAAGGCTTGCATCGAATGGGCCAGCAGAATACGTTTGACATCGACCGTGATGCCTGGCAGCGTGGCGGCGGTCTGCTGAATCAGCTCGCGTAGCGTGGTTTCCACTTCGGCGGCGTTTTCTTCGGGAATCATGCGCCGATCCAGCTTGAAGCTGACCTTGCCGGGCACCACGTTGGTGTTGGTGCCGCCCTGGATCAGCCCGACATTCAGATACGGATGGTTGATGCCTGGCACGCTGGAGCGGATGGCTTGGTACAGCGTGTTTTGCGCGTACAGCCGGTTGAGGATTTTCACGGCGGCTTGCAAGGCATCCACACCCGATTCGGGAATCGCGGCATGCGCCATCTGGCCGTGCACCGTCACCTCCAGCTGCAAACAGCCGTTGTGCGCGGTTACCACCTCATAGCTGAAACCGGCGGCAATCAACAAGTCGGGCTGGGTGAGCTGGTTTTTCAGCAACCAGCCCGGGCCCAGCTCGCCGCCAAATTCTTCGTCGTAGGTGAACAGCAGCTCAAGCTGGCCTTTTGTCGGCTGGCACACCGCCTCCAGCGCCCGCAAGGCAAAGGTGAAGGTGGCAAAGTCGCTCTTGCTCACGGCGCTGGCACGGCCAAAAATTTTGCCGTCTTGAATTTCGCCACCGTAGGGGTCATGCGTCCAGCCCTCGCCGGGCGGCACCACGTCGCCATGGGCGTTCAACGCAATGGTTTTGCCACCCGGCCCGTAGGCTCGGCGCACGATCAGGTTGGTGATGCTTTGCAACCCGGCGGCCTGTACCTCGGCCTGCGGCACCGGGTGTTTTTCAGCCGTGAGGCCCATGGCGGCCAGCAGCTCGGCTGTGCGTTCGGCATGGGGGGCGTTATTGCCGGGTGGGGTGTCGGTGGGGACTTGGATGAGCGCTTGCAGAAAGCGCACTTGCTCGTCAAAGTGGGTATCAATCCATTGGTCGAGATCGGTGTAGGTGGTCATGGTTTTTGGGTGGTTTGGTTGATTGATGTGGGTTGGGTGTTGAGGCTTTTGTAATCCCCCCCTCACCCCCAACCCCTCTCCACCCCCGCCCTGAGCTGGACAAGGGGAGCCAACAGCCATATTTGGCCGCGTGTTTTGAGTGAGGTCTTACACGCCGAAGGGCAGTGAGGGAAGACCAGAAGCTGGTCTGAAAAATGGGAGGGCAAATTCCAACTTGTTCGTTGCACAGACCCCTGAAAGCACACTGCGCCGCACTTTTCTGCGGCGCGGGCAAACTGCCCCACGGCGTGTAATGCTTCCGTAAAAAGAGCTAGCCAAATACGGCTGTTAGCTCTCCGCCCCGGCGGGGGTGGAAAGGGGCGGGGGGGATAGGGGGGGGAATACAAAACTCACGTCAGCAAAATTCAAAAGTAATAGCTACTCACGCAGGTAAATAAATGGCCAGAGCCAGATTTTCCAAAAGATGACCAAACGCCTCCACCGCCAGCTGCATGTCGTCGCTGGTGCTGGACTCCAGCGGGTTGTGGCTGATGCCCGCGTTCTGCCCACGCACAAACAGCATGGCTTGCGGCATCATCTCGTGCAGCTTCATGGCATCGTGCCCGGCCCCGCTGGGCAGGTGATGCAGCGGCAGGCCAAGCTGGGCTACGGCGGCTTCCCAGCGCTGCTGCCAGTCGGGCGCGCTGGGGGCGGCGCTGGCCCGCATGGTTTGCTGCAGCTCAAACGCCAGGCCGCGTCGCTGGCAGATTTGCTCTAATTTTTGCAGCACGTCGCGCTCAAGGGTATTGCGCTGCAAGTCGTTGGGAGACCGCAAATCCAGGCTGAAGCTGCAGCGCCCGGGCACCACGTTGATGCTGCCATGCGGCACGTTGATCTGCCCCATGGTGGCGACCGAATCGCCGTCTTGCACGGCACGTTGCTCCAGGTACAGCGCCAGTTCGGCCACCGCGCCCAGGGCATCGTGGCGCTGGTTCATCGGGGTGGTGCCGGCGTGGCTGGCCTGGCCGGTGACGCTGCCGGTGTAGCGCACGCTGGCGTTGATGGCCGTCACCACGCCCAGCGGCAGGTTCAGCGCATTGAGCACCGGGCCTTGCTCGATGTGCACTTCCACAAAGCCCAGGTACTGCGCCGGGTCGCGCTTCAGGCTGGCGATGCGTGCCAGCACCGCCTGCGCATCTTCTGTGCCGCACCCACCGGCCTGCTGCATGGCGCTGAGCATCGTCACGCCATCGGCATCTTGTTGCGCCAGCCATTCGGGCCTGAAGTCGCCCACCAGCGCGCCCGAGCCCAAAAAAGTGGCTTTGAAGCGCTGGCCTTCTTCTTCGGCAAAGGCGATGACTTCAATGGCAAATGGCAGGCGGCGGCCCGTGCGGTGCAGCTCGCGCACGCAAGCCATCGGCACAAAAATGCCCAGGCGGCCGTCGTACTTGCCTGCGTTGCGTACCGTGTCGTAGTGGCTGCCTGTCAGTAGTGTTTTTGGCTTGTGGCCCTTTAAATCATTTCGCAAGAAGCTATTGTTTTCGTAGCGTGCAACGACGTTGCCGACTGCGTCAATCTGCACCGAGTCAAAGCCGCAGTCTTGCATCCAGCCTTGGATGGCCTGAGCGCAGGCGCGGTGGGCCTCGGTGAGGTAGGTTACGGTCAACTGGTCTGGGGCCTCGGAAAACTGGCTCAAGTCTTCCTGCCAGTCCCATACCGCGTTGCCCAGCGTGGGCGTGAAGCCAAACTTGTCGTTCAGGCGGATTTCGGCAATGCGGTGGATGTTGCGCAGGCATTCCTGCAGCTCAAAGTCAGGGTGGCCGTGCAGGCGGCGCGCAAAGGTGGCAATGATCTCGGCGCGGCTCAAACCGGTGCCACGCGGGCCGCGCACCGCCAGGATGAAGGGCCAGCCGAATTTGGTGTTGTAGTCGTGGTTGAGCTGCTGGAGCTGGGCGAATTCCTCACTGCTGCAATGGGTGAGTCCGGCGGTGCTTTGTTCATTGGTGGATTCAGCAGTGAGGCTTTGGCTGACCATGGCCTTGCCAGCCAGCTCGGGGTGGGCGCGGATCAGGCTGAGCTGTTGTTCGCGGCTGGCGTGGCTGACCACCTCAGTCAGGCTGTATTTGAGCTGGTGGATGGTCTTGAAGGGGCGCTGCTTCAGGGCTTGTTGGGCGATCCAGGGGGAGTGTTCGTAGAGGCCGTCGAGCAGCTTTAACGCTTCGTCTGGTGTGGCTGCGTTGAGCTGGGATAGGGTCAAAGCCATGATGTCCCTTGTTGCTTATTCTGAGCTGGGCGGATGGTGAGGCTTTCGTAACCCCCCCCTCTCCCCCAACCCCTCTCCACCCCCGCCGGGGCGGAAAGGGGGGCCAACAGCCGTATTTGGCCGACGCTGTTGACTGAGGTCTTACACGCCGTGGGGCAGTTTGCCTGCTGCAAAGCCAATTGCAGTTCGGTGGTTTTGTCTGCGCCAACTGCCCTTCGGCGTGTAAGACTTCCCTCAAAACACGCGGCCAAATAGGGCTGTTCAGCTCCCCTTTCCGCCCCGGCGGGGGTGGAAAGGGGCGGGGGGGATAGGGGGGGGAATA
>VIKI01000140.1 GCA_008080595.1 Comamonadaceae bacterium | reverse complement strand
AACCGACCGAGCGGCCCGGTGGTGGTGGCATGTCGATCGGCACGACCAGCAAGAAGGCCGATCCGGCCAGGGCGATCAGTGCGCCCACCAGCGCGCCAACCCCGCCCAGCACCATGCCTTCGAGCGACAAGGTGCGCAGCATCTGGCCGGGCAACGTGCCCAGGGCGCGCAAGGTGCCGATTTCCCGGGTGCGCTCGATGATGGCCATGGACATGGCATTGGTCACCACAAACACCACAATCACCGCAATGATCATGCCTAAAGCGCCAAAAATGCGGTTGTACAGGTTGCGCACCGCCTTGTAGAACAGGGCCTGGTCTTCCCAGGTTTGCACCGTCAGACTGGGGTGAGCCTTAGCAAACTGAGCCTGCATTGACTGGGTTTGCGCCATGCGGTTCAGGTACACGCCCAGGGTGCTGACTTTTTGCGTGTTCAACAGACGCTGGGTGGTGGCGATGTCGGCGTAGATCAGGCGCTTGTCGATCTCCGGGATGCCGATGGCAAAGATGCCTTTGACCCGCACGTCCATGGCGTTGAGTGCGCCGTCGGTGGTGCTGGCCAGCAGGGTCAGGCTGCTGCCGGGTTGGGCTTTCAGGTTGCGCGCCAGCACGTCGCCCAGCATCACCTCGGGCTCGGTTGAGCCGCTGGCCAGCACCTGACCGGCTTTGACGGTCATGAACGGGCCTTTGATGGCAAATTCACTGTCGGGCTCGACGCCCAGGCCGACCATCACCACGGATTTATCGCCATTGCTGATCAGGCCGCTGAACTCGATTTTGGGCAGCACACTGCGCACATTGGGGTCGGCCAGCAGTTGGTTGCGCAGCTCGGTGGCGTTGTCGATGCCGTGTTGCAGCGGGGTTTCTTCGTCCTGGGTGAATTGGGCTGGCTGGCCCAGCACCAGGTGGCCGGTGTCACGCGCAGCGGCCTCGGCCAGTGACTCGTAGGTGTACAGCGCAAAGCCCCCGCCCAGCAGAATGCCCGCCGTGCCCAGGGCCGCAATTGATGCGGTGACCAATGAGCGCCGCCGGTTGCGCAAAGTGTTTTGTACGGCAAATTTCAACCACATGAAGTTCATGACAATGTTCCTGTTTGGATATGTTTTAGGTCTCTAGCGCAATCAGCACATGCGCAAACAGCTATGCAATTCATAGCAAACTCCCATCCAGCAAGGCCAGCACACGGTCGCAGCGGCGGGTCAGGCGGCTGTCGTGGGTGGCAATCACAAAAGCTGCGCCCTCTGCGTGGCAGCGTTCACGCATCAAGTCCAGCACCTGATCGGCGGTGTGCGAGTCCAGGCTGGCGGTGGGCTCGTCGGCAATCACCAGCTTGGGGCGTTTGACCAGCGCACGGGCAATCGCCACCCGCTGGCGCTGCCCGCCCGACAAGGCATCGGGCCGATGGTGGGCGTGGTCTTGCAGGCCCACGGCCTCCAATTGGGCAGCGACCCGCGCACGCCGCTCGGGCGCACTGACCCCGGCGATAAACAGCGGGTAGTCCACGTTTTCAGCCACCGTCATCACCGGCACCAGGTTGAAGTTCTGAAACACAAAGCCCAGGGCATCACGCCGTAACAGCGTGCGCTGCACTTCGTTCAGGCCATTCACATGCTGGCCACCAAGCACGATATCACCCGAATCCGGCGTGTCGATCAGACCACAGAGGTTCAGGATGGTGCTCTTGCCACTGCCGGATGGACCGGTGAGGGCCAGCAGTTCACCACGCTGCACCGTCAAATCCACGCCTTGCAGAGCCGGGATCACGTGTTCACCCAGGCGGTAGGTTTTGTGCACCCGGTGGAGTTCAATGACAGAAGTAGGGTTGCTGCTCATGATTGAATAGCCTTGAGTTGAGCGCGGGCAACTTCGGCCTGCGGGGCGTTGGCCTTGATGATGTCTTCCAGGTACTTGCGGGCATCTTGCGGGCGGTTTTCTTTGCTGGCCAACTTCGCGGCAGTCATCCATACATTGCCCCTGAATTCAAGCGGCGCACTCCCCAGCAGCGGGCTGGCCAGAATGTCGCTCAACAGCCGGGCACCCCGTGCGCCCCGGTTCATGAAACCAGGCACCGCCAGAAAAGTGTTGGCGGCGACAAAACACACCTCCAGCGCGGCAGGCACATCGTGCTGCAGCGGGGCGTTGTGTGCGGCGGTGAGCAAGGTCAGCGCCTTGTCCAGCAAGGCCAGACCATCTTCGGCGTAAGACATTTTGGACCAGGGCAACCAGGTGGTGGTGGCTTTCATGGCCGTAGTCGCACCGGTATACGCCATCAGCACCGGGTTGAGGGGCTCGGCTTTGAGCAGGGCATCAAAAGCCTCGGCAGACTGGCCAATGGCCACCTCATGGCCCGCTCTGGCTTGCTGAAACAGGGCAAACGCGCTGTCAAACTGGGCTGGTGTGGCTGCGATGGTACTGCTGGACAGGCATACGGCTGCGGCAAACAACAGGCTGCGTGTGAGTCGGTTTAACGGCAATTGAACCATTCAAATACTCCTGAAAAATAATGCGGGGGATGAATGGGAGCGAACTCTAGGGTGCCAGTGGCCATGGCACAGCTGATTTGCGACGAACTGCAGCCAGGCGGTGTCAAGCTACACCGATACGCCGTGAAACCATCCCTGAAACAGCCTCATTGCGGCCAGAAACCGCCAGCTGGCACACCCTGGGCAACCGTGGGATGATGGAGCCCCAGATCACCTCAGCAAGCCTTATGTCTGAAGCCCTCACACTCCAATCCTTGCCCCTGTTTCCGCTAGGTACCGTGCTGTATCCAGCAGGTTACCTGCCCCTGCAAATTTTTGAGGTGCGTTACCTTGACATGGTGGGCAAGTGTTTCAAGGCCGGAGCCCCCTTTGGCGTGGTCACCCTGAACCGGGGCTCCGAGGTACGCCAGGCATTGAACGCAACCGACCCGGACAACCAGCCCCAGGAGCTTTTTTACCCCACCGGCACTTTGGCACGTATCACCAGCCTGAGCCGCCCGCAGCCAGGCTTGATGCTGATCCAGTGCACCGGATTGCAGCGTTTTGAAGTGAGCCAGCATGAGCTGCTCAAACATGGCCTGTGGGTGGCCAACGTGAACGTGTTGCCGGATGATCAGCGCATTCCTATTCCTGAAGACCTGCTACCAGTTGCCAAAACGCTTGAGCGTGTGATTGCCACCCTGCAAGCCCAGGGCACCACCGCAGACCAGATGCCGATGCAGCCGCCCTACCAATTGGACGACTGCGCCTGGGTGGCCAACCGCTGGTGTGAGCTGCTGCCGATGCCGCTGGAGCTGAAAAACCGCCTGATGTCGCTGGACAACCCGCTGGTGCGGCTGGAGCTGGTGGGAGATTTGCTGGAACGCAACGGCATTTCGACGTAAAGTGTCGGCTTCGGAGAAAAACATCATGAGTATTCGCTACGCCAACGTCATCAACCACCTGCCCGAAACCAAAATGCGGCTGTACCCCACCAAGGTGATCAACATCATTGGTGGGCCAGGCAGCGACAAGTCGCTGTTTTCTGCGGCCATTGTTTTGTATTTGAGTCTGCACGGCAAAACCGTGGAAACCATTCCTGACTACGCCAAGTCACTGGTCTGGCAGCGTAATTTTGAGGTGCTGAAAAACCAGTATTTCATCGCCCAGCGGCAGTATGAAATGCTCAACCTGATTGACGGCCAGGTGCACTTTTTGATCACCGAATGCTCACTGCCCCAGGTGCTGTTTTACAACGAGAACTACTCAGACAACATTTGCGACGTGGCCAAAACCCGTGAGCAGATACTGGAGTGGTACCGCCAAAACGACAACATCAACATTTTGGTTGAGCGTGGCGACAAAAAATACGTGCGGACCGGGCGGTTCCAGGACGAAGAGCAAGCCAAGGAAGTGGATGTTGGCCTGCGCGAAATCCTGGAACGTGAACACCTGCCTTACACCATGCTACCGCCTGATGTGAACGCCATCAACGCCTTTGCTCAGGTGCTGCTGGATTAAACGGTCGCCGGGCGCAAACCCTCGGGCAGCCAGTTGCCCAGGGTGGCGTTGATGCTTTCTTCATGGCGCTGCCACCAAATACCCAGGCCAATCACCCCTAGCCCCAGCAGGCTCAGCGCAAACGGAAACATCAGACTGTCGCCAAACACTTTGTGCGACAAGTGGCCCAGGTAAATGGCCACCCCCAAACCGCCAAACACGGTGAACACGCGCCGCCCCAGAGCCGCACCGGCAAACACCAGCACCAGGTTGATCAGGCAATACAGCGCCTTGCCCAGCTCTGAATTGGAGTCCCGCAGACTCAGCCCACCCCAAAACATCAGCGTGCCAAACAGGTAGAGCCAAAACGCATAGTCTTGCTTCCACTCAGGCTCGGTGGCACGCCGGCAGCGCACATCGACCCACAAGGCGATAAACACGGTGGCGATGCCAAACACCAGAGACACGTCACGGATGAACTTCCAGTCCCACAGCCCGGTATGGCTCCAGATGGCGTGGGCCACATCCATGTTCATGTACCACAGCGTCACCGCAATCGGCATCACCATGAACGGCAGGCGGTAGCGCCACAACATCACCACACCTGCGGCCAGGGTCACAAATTCAAGCGTGAGCCAACGCCAGTTGATGTGGGTGTGGTAGGCCGAATAACTGTTGGAGCCGCCCGGCGGCCACCAGCCCAAACCGTTTTGCACCGCCCACACCAGCAGCGGCACCAGCACCACGGCCAGCGTGGCCAAAATGCCAGCCGGTACGGGCAAACTGCGGCCTTTCAAATAATCGGCCACCTTCAGGCTAGCCAGCAGATAACCCAAGCTGATCAGGGTCAAGCCCCATGGCCCAAAAGACTGCCAGCCCAACGTCATGAACAAGGACATGGCTCCAATGGCCACCATGCCGCCAAAGTAATACAAGGTGTTGGTGAAGCTGAAACGTGGCCCGGCCAGGGTGGGCATGACCAAGGGCTCATCGGGTTCATCGGATTCATCTGAATCGTCCGGGCTCACTTCGTACCGGGTTTCGGGCTGGGCTGCCAGCCGCTGCGGGCTGTCTGGTGCGGCCCAGCTGGCCCACAGGGAATGCACCTCGGTGGGCAGGATGGCTCCGCGTTCTACGGCTTCCTCAATGTCTTTCCAACTGAGCTGTACCCGCACACCTGGTGCGAATACATCTTCAACGCGGGTTTCTGCAAAACGGGTGGCTTGCCAGTTGGCATAGGTGTCGGGGTAATCGGACGGTGTGGATGACGTGGATGGCATAGGGCTTCTCAGTGTTTCCTCTGGCCGAACCATACCTCAAATTCACCGAATTGAAGCCACATAGCGCAGATTTTCATGGCCCGATCAAGCACATGGGCGCATCTAGAATCCGCGCCATGCAAGCCCCCGACACCAACACCGAACCGACCCGCCCGCTGCCTCTGGCAGACATCCTCCAGCAGATCCACACCGAAGCCCAGGCCCTGTTTGGCCGTGGACAGGTGGCCGACTACATTCCCGCGCTGGCCCAGGTGCCGCCGCGCCAGTTTGGCATGGCGGTGGCGCTGACCGATGGCAGCACGTTTACCGTGGGCGATGCCCACACGCCGTTCTCACTGCAAAGCATCACCAAGCTGTTCACCTTTGTGCTGGCGCTCAAACTGGTGGGCGACGACCTGTGGCAGCGTGTGGGCCGCGAACCCTCTGGGGCGGCCTTCAACTCCATGGTGCAGCTGGAAACCGAGCAAGGCATTCCGCGCAACCCCTTCATCAACGCCGGGGCGCTGGTCATCACCGACATTTTGACCAGCCGCTACGCCCACCTGGACATTGCCCTGCTGGGCATGCTGCGCCGCCTGACCGACGACCCCAAGCTGCACTGGAACACGGTTATTGCCAAGTCCGAACGCGACACCGCCCACCGCAACATGGCCCTGGCCTATTTCATGAAAAGCTACGGCAACTTTGCCAACCCGCCCGAACTGGTGCTGGACAACTACTGCCGCCATTGCGCCATTGAAATGAACTGCGTCCAGCTGGCCCAGACCACCATGTTCCTGGCCAACCATGGGCTCGACATTGGCACCCGTACCCGGCCACCGGAGCAGATTTTGAGCGCCGAAGCGGCCCGCCGTGTCAACGCCCTGCTGCTCACCTGCGGGGCCTACGATGCTGCCGGTGACTTTGCCTACCGCATTGGCCTGCCAGTGAAAACCGGCGTGGGCGGCGGCATTGTGGCCATCGTGCCCGGCATCGGCACGGTCAGCGTCTGGGCCCCGGAGCTGGATGCCAAAGGCAACTCGGTGCTGGGAGCCTTTGCGCTGGAGCGGCTGGTGCAGCTCACCGGCTGGCACCACGACTGATTTTTTTAGACCACCTGGTCACCGCCCCACACCCACTGGTCGCGCCCTTGCGCCTTGGCGGCGTACAGGGCACGGTCGGCGTTGCGCATGTTGTGCACCGCATCCAGCTTGGGGTCCAGCATCACCAGCCCGGCGGAGCAGGTGTACGTGAACGCTGGCGCTTCGGGCAGCGGGTGTGATTGGCGCACCAGTTCCTGCACCCGCCCGACCCGCTGCGCCATGGTGTCGGGGGCAATTTGGGGCAACAGCAGCATAAATTCTTCGCCCCCCAGGCGGCCAAAGCCGTCTTCGCGCCGCAAGGCATCACCCACCAGGCGGGTAAAGTGCGTCAAAACCAGGTCGCCCCCGGTGTGACCGTAAGTGTCATTCACCCGCTTGAAATGGTCCAGATCCAGCATCACCAGGCCACAGGGTTGCTGCCGCATGCGCAGTTGCTCCAAGCGCAGTTCCAACTGCTGCAACACGTGAGCGCGGTTGCTGATGCCAGTTAACGCATCGGTTTGCGCGGCACGCAAAGCACCATCCCGATCCTGGCGCAGCGTGCGCTCACCGACCCGCATGGTGGTGATGTCAAATGCCACACACAGCATCCAGCCCTGCTCATCCACCGTCTCGGTGATGTAGAGCCAACGGCCATCGGTCAGATCTGCCTCAAATACGCGAAACGGCAGCTTGCCCCGACGCGATCGGGTGGAAGTCAACCAAGCCTCAAAGTCGTCGGTCTGAATGGCCGCTCCCACGCCCAGCATGTGGCTACGGCACATCAGCTCCGCCCAAGTCAACCCGATGATGGCGGCCATGTCAAAAATGCCGCAATAAGCAGGATTGGCATAACGCACCGTGTCCGAAGCATCAAACAGCGCCACGGCCAAGGGCGACTGATCGTACAGGCGAGCCATGTGCAAAGCATTGGCTGGAATGACGGCGGTTGCAGATGGCATCATGAGGCGGAACAAAAATGGGCGGGATTCGGCACAAGATGCAGTTTACGAGAACCAGGCAATTTTCCCAAACGTGACTGGGTTTGCGCAGGCATGGCTCACAGCAGCGCCGACTAAAATCAATCGCATGAGCACCCCTACCCCCGCCACCCCCACGCCCGACACCGTCAAACCCAGCAATTTTCTGCGTCAGATCATCGAATCTGACCTGGAAAAGGGCACTTACGCCAGCCGCCACTGGGCCGGCAGCCCCGGCGATGCCGCCCACCACGCCGCAGGCCAACCCGACCCGGCCAAAATCCGCACCCGCTTCCCGCCCGAACCCAACGGCTACCTGCACATTGGCCACGCCAAAAGCATTTGCCTGAACTTTGGCCTGGCGCGTGACTATGGCGGCGTCTGCCACATGCGCTTTGACGACACCAACCCCGAAAAAGAAGACACCGAATACGTCAACAGCATTCTGGACGCAGTGCAATGGCTCGGCTTTGGCTGGGAAGCCAACGGCCAGAACCACCTGTTTCAGGCCAGCACCTGATTGAAGCCGGCCACGCCTACGTGGACGAGCAAACCCCCGAGCAAATGCGCGTGAATCGCGGCGACTT
Source organism: Comamonadaceae bacterium (assembly GCA_008080595.1). GTDB lineage: Bacteria > Pseudomonadota > Gammaproteobacteria > Burkholderiales > Burkholderiaceae_C > Rhodoferax. The sequence continues at coordinate 4,278 of VIKI01000140.1, read as the reverse complement.
TGGCAAACCCGGCGTGGACAGCCCCTACCGCAACCACAGCCCGGCAGAAAACCTGACCCGCTTTCGGCAAATGCGCGACGGCCTCTACCCCGACGGGGCCATGGTGCTGCGCGCCAAAATCGACATGGCCAGCCCCAACATCAACATGCGCGACCCGGCCATCTACCGCATCCGCCGCGCCACCCACCACAACACCGGCGACAAATGGTGCATCTACCCGATGTACACCTTTGCCCACCCGATTGAAGACGCGCTGGAGCAAATCACCCACAGCATCTGCACGCTGGAATTTGAAGACCAACGCCCGTTTTACGACTGGCTGATGGAGCGCTTGTGCGAAGGTGGCCTGCTGGCCGCGCCCTCGCCCAAGCAATACGAATTTGCCCGCCTGAATCTCACCTACGTCATCACCAGCAAACGCAAACTGGCACAACTGGTATACGACCACCGCGTGAGCGGCTGGGACGACCCACGTATGCCCACCATCGTCGGCCTGCGGCGGCGTGGCTACACCCCGGCCAGCATGCAAGCCTTTGCCGAACGTATTGGCGTGACCAAGAGCGACAGCTGGATCGACTACGCCACGCTGGAAGGCTGCCTGCGCGAAGACCTGGAGCTGAAAGCCCACCGCGGCATGGCCGTGCTGAACCCGGTGAAACTCGTGCTGACCAACTGGGACGAAGTTTTTGCGCCAGGCCAACTGGAACCCTGCACCCAGCCCGCCCTGCCGCATCCACCGGAGGGAGTCGAATCCCCAACCCGCCACTTCACCATCGGTAAAGAAGTGTGGATTGAGCGCGAAGATTTTGAAGAAGTGCCCCCCAAGGGCTACAAGCGCCTGTTCCCCGGCAACAAGGTGCGGCTGAAAGGCGGCTACGTCATCGAATGCACCGGCTGCACCAAAGACGCTGACGGCAAGATCACCGAAGTGCTGGCCACCGTAGTGCCCGACACCAAGAGCGGCACCCCCGGCAGCGACAGCGTCAAGGTCAAAGCTGCCATCACCTGGGTCGGCGTGGCCAACGGCGTAACCGTAGAAGTGCGCATGTACGACCGCCTGTTCCTCGATGCCCACCCCGACGCGGGCGGCAAAGACTTTTTGGAGAGCTTGAACCCGAACAGCCTGAAGGTCGTTTCCGCGATTGTGGAACCGTCACTGGCGAATGCGTTGCCGGGACAGAACTTCCAGTTTGAGCGGCATGGGTACTTTGTGGCGGATCGTATTGACCATGTGCAGGGCTCCAAACCGGTGTTTAATTTGGCGGTGGGGTTGAAGGATAGTTGGGGGAAGTAGACTGACGAGATTAAAAGTGAAAGTGGCTTTCCTCAGTCACAGTTTTTGCCATCAGCTAACCATTAAAGGAAAAAAACATGGCTCGATATGCATTCTGGAATAACAAGGGTGGTGTTGGAAAGAGCTTCCTTACTTTCTCACTAGCGTGCGAATATGCGTTGGCTAATGCCGATGAGGAAGTACTTGTCCTCGACTTGTGCCCACAAGCGAATGTCACAGAAATGTTTCTTGGCGGCCAACTCCAGGCATCTCAAACATTGGAATCCCTTTACTCCGAGAAACCTCGCCGATCAGTTGGGGGATACTTTGAATCTCGTTTAACGTCACCGTTTATTGCGCCTCAAGATATCAGCGAATTTCTTATCAAACCGCACACAGTCAACCCCAAAATACCTGAAAACCTATTTCTATTGGCAGGCGACAATTTGCTCGAATTGCTGTCTGAAGCAATCCGCCAAGCATCACAGATGTCATTGCCGGCAGACGCATGGCAAAAGGTCATGCGATGGTTGCACGATTTCTCGAGAATCTTTACTGATCTTAGCCAAGCCAGTGATGTTGCTGTGTTTACAGACTGCAATCCAAGTTTTTCAATTTACACGCAAATCGGACTATCGGCTTCTGAATTTCTGGTCATTCCTTTCACTGCTGATGACAGCTCAAGGCGTGGTATTGAAAACGTTTTCGCCTTACTTTTTGGAATTTCGTCAAGTGAGTTGCAAGGCTACGCCAAATTGAGTTTTTCACGGCGGGCAAATGAAGATGGGGTTGAACTTCCCAAAATTCATACTTTTGTCAGCAATCGTGTGACCATGTACAAAGGCAAACCAAGTTCTGCATTTGAAGCTAAAAGCGCACCAATACGAGCGGTAGTCGATACAGCAAGCAAGGCGGCTAAACGTTATTTTGTTTCACATAAAAACAATACTGAACTATTTGCTGAAATGCCCGATTACCATTCTGTAGCAGTCGTTGCTTCTTCTGAGGGTTGCCCACTTTCTCTACTGAAGTCTGGGCATCATCCAATTGACGGAGATGTCGTTCAAGTCAATCAGAACGCTATTGACAAATACACCAAGGCCATTCAAAAGTTGCTTGCGAGGCTGTAATATGTCCTCGAATGCTCTTGATAAGTTCAATACGACGATTACCGGTGCAAAGGTCTTAATGACCTTCAATGCAACTGCATCCGTTGCTAGCACTGATGCAACATTTGTCGAGCAGACCTGCTTCAAGGCAGCCATTGCATCTGCAGTAGGATGCTGGGAGGGCTATCTTGAAGCGGCTTTAAGAGAGTTTGTTTCAAAAACAAGGGTGCTAGCCCAGCGTAGATCTTGGAGTCTCATTGCGCAATTCGAATCTATTGTCGACAAATTGGCAGCTGAACTAAACACTCCAAACTGGGAAAAGACCCGAGACCTACTAATCACCGTGACAGGAATGGATCCGTATGCGTCGTGGGTTTGGTTGCCCAAATGTACCAACCCTAATGATACGAAGAATTTTTTTGATGGCATTCTAAAAGTCAGACATGCTTTTGCCCATGGCTTCAGTGTCCCTGTGGATGTCATAGGTCTTACAAACCCCGGTGTACTAGATAGCGGCTACACGCAAGATGTGTTGGACTGCATAACCTTTTTTGCAACCAAAACAGATGAGTTATTAGCGCACGAGTTGATGCATCGACATGGCTGTACAACCGGCTGGTCTTAGAAATAAGGGGCCAGGCTCGAATTGCCATGATGGGATTGACTAGCTACTCTACTTATAGCTGCTTACGCTTTTCCAATATTGGCTAGAGCCATATTTAACCAACAAATCCACCATGCTGAACGAAGACCAGTTAAAAGCGCTACTGGCTGATCTCGAATCAGACACCAGCGAGCGCACCGAATCCACCACCAACACCGACAAGTTCGGTCAGGCGATCTGCGCCTTTGCCAATGACTTGCCCAATCACCGCCGACCCGGTTATCTGCTGGTGGGCGTGAAGGACGATGGCTCTTTGGCGGGCATCCAGGTAACGGACGATTTGCTCAAAAACCTGGCTGGCATTCGCTCGGACGGCAACATCCTGCCGCAGCCGATGATGAGCGTGGCCAAGTTTTCGCTGGCAGGGGGTGACGTGGCAGTGGTGGAGGTGCAGCCGTCTGACCTGCCACCAGTGCGCTACAAGGGGCGCGTGTACATCCGCATTGGCCCACGCAAGGCGATTGCCAACGAGCAAGAAGAGCGCGCCCTGTCCGAGCGGCGCGTCGCCCAGGCCAAATCCTTCGATGCCCTGCCCTGTCTGGAATCCAAGCTGGACGACTTGGCGCTGGGCCAGTTTGATGCCTACCGGCGCGAGGCCGTGGACGCTGAAACCATTGCCGCCAACCACCGCCCGCTGGAGCAGCAACTGGCCTCGCTGCGCCTATACGACCCTGACCGACACTGCGCCACGCATGCCGGGGTGTTGCTGGTCGGCAAACGGCCGCGCTTCTTTTTGCCGGGTGCCTACGTGCAGTATCTGGAGTTTGCGGGCACTTCGCTTGCCGAGTTACCCATCGACCAGGCCGAGGTGGCGGGCGATTTACCCAGCGTGCTCAAAGAGTTGTTCGGGCGGCTGCGGCTGGTCATCAAAACCGCCATGGTGTCCGTCAACCCCTTGCAAGAAAAGCTGGTGCCCAACTACCCCGAAGGTGCCCTGCGCGAGCTGCTGATGAACGCCGTCATGCACCGCAACTACGCCAGCCATTCGCCGATCCGCTTCTATGTGTTTGCCGACCACATCGAGATTCAAAACCCCGGCGGCCTGTATGGCGAGGCCACGCAGACCAACTTTCCCACCCGTAACAGCTACCGCAATCCGGTGATTGCCGAGGCGTTGAAGTCGCTGGGTTATGTGAACCGCTTTGGTTACGGCGTACAGCGTGCACAAGCGCTGCTGGCCGAAAACGGCAATCCACCGCTAGAGTTTGATTTTGACGAACACTCGGTGCGGG
>VIKI01000139.1 GCA_008080595.1 Comamonadaceae bacterium | reverse complement strand
TCATGGCCATCAGGTGGGTGACGAGGTTTTGAAAAAACTGGGGCAACTGCTGGGCCAAGGCGTGCGTGCCACCGACATTGCCTGCCGTTTTGGTGGCGAAGAATTTCTGGTTTTATTGCCCAACATGTCTGGCGACATTGCCTTTGAGCGGGCCGAGCAATGGCGTCAGGCCTTCGCAGGCACACCCACCGAGCTTGGCCCGTTGCAGGTGACTGCTACCCTGTCAATTGGTATTGCGACCTTTCCTGTGCATGGCATGGAGCCACAAGAACTGATCCACCACGCGGATCAGGCCATGTACCAGGCCAAGGCCTTGGGACGCAACCGTGTGGTCGCGTACTAACTCAATTCACACGTCGGCGCACCGCCTTGAGAATGCCACGCAAAATCTCCAGCGGCGGTGGTGGGCAGCCGGTGATCACCTCATCCACCGGGATCACATTCGCCACCCGGCCACAACTGGCATAACTTTCACCGAAGATGCCCCCATCACAAGCACAATCCCCCACCGCCACCACCAGTTTGGGCTCGGGAGTAGCCTCATAGGTGCGTTTGAGGGCCGTTTCCATGTTGCGCGACACCGGGCCGGTCACCAGCAACAGGTCGGCATGGCGTGGGCTGGCGACAAACTTGATGCCCAGACCTTCCAGGTTGTAATAAGGGTTGCCCAGGGCGTTGATTTCCAGCTCGCAAGCATTGCAAGAGCCGGCATCAACTTCCCGAATACACAAAGCCTGACCCAAAATTGAGAGCAGCTCACGCTGTATTTTTGCAGCCTCAAGGGTATTTTCTTCACCAATATCCGGGGCGGGTTCAGTGCAAATGCCGGCTTGGGCGATCTGTTTGACGATTTTCCAGATCATAGGTCTTGCCCCGAGTAGCTCAAGTTGAACGACTTGTTGATGAGCGGAAAGTCCGGCACGATGTTGCCCATGATGGCGTGCTCCAGCACCAGCCAGTTTTGCCACGAGGGGTCGTGCAAATGGCAGCGCAAAATGCGGTGGTTTTGTGCCGCACCCGCCAGCTCAAGTGCCACAAACAATTCACCGCGCCAACCCTCGACCCAGCCCGCGCCACGCGCGTCGTCCTGCGGCAAGCTGACCGGGCCAACAATGTCACCACCGGGCAGGCCATCGAGCATCTGGCGAATCAGTCGCATCGACTCAAAGATTTCATCAAAGCGCACCAGCACACGTGCCGCCACATCACCGTTGTGATGGGTGGCCATCTTCACAGCCAGCTCGCTATAAGGCGTAAAAGGGTGATCACAGCGCAGATCCCAGAGCTGACTGCTGGCGCGGCCTGCCAAACCCGTCAACCCCAGGCGCGAGGCCAGTTCGGGCCGCACCCGGCCAGTGGTCATGAAGCGGTCTTGCAAACCGGCATGCGACTCGTAAATGTGGTGCAGGGTGCGCACTTCTTTCTCAACCTCATCACAGAGTTGGATCAAGCGGTCTTTTTGGTGGCGATCCAGGTTCTGCTTGACACCGCCTGGGACGATGCCATCCATCATCAAGCGATGGCCATAGACCGCTTGCGAACCACGCACCCAGTCTTCACGCAAGCGTGAAAACTGCGCCAGGCCAAAGGCAAAAGCCGCATCGTTGCCCAAAGCTCCCAGGTCACCCAAATGGGCCGCCACCCGCTCACGCTCCAGCAGAACAGCGCGCAACCAGGCCGCACGCTCAGGAAGGGTGGTGTGGCAGGCTGACTCCAGCGCCATGCAATAGGCCCAGGCATAGGCCACCGTGCTGTCCCCCGAAACCCGCCCGGCCAGGCGCACGGCTTGCAGGGGGGGCAACTGCGTCATACGCAACTCAATGCCCTTGTGGGTGTAGCCCAGCCGCTGCTCCAGCCGCAGCACTTTTTCACCCACCACCGAAAATCGGAAATGTCCCGGTTCAATGATGCCCGCATGCACCGGACCCACCGGGATTTCATGCACACCATCACCCTCGACCCGTACAAAGGGGTAGTTCACCAACGCAGTGGGGGCCAGTTGAGGCCACTGCTCTGGGTTGTGCTGCAGCGGGGGATGGTCAGCGGGCCAAGCGCCATGGTTGAGCCAGGCTCGCGTGTCATGTGCACCCTGTGCGTGAACGCCGGACATTTCGGCGGCGGCCCGCTGCATACGTGTGGCGGCCGGAAAAAGGTCTGAAAGATCCGGGTAAAGCCATTGCCCGTTAAGCGGGGTCAAGGGCAAGGCAAGCCAGAACGTGCCTTCCAGGGTCACATAGGCGGCGCAGATGCAACCCGATGCAGACGGTTCCTCGGGCGCTGCACCGGCCCACAACGCCAGCAAACGCCCGCCCTCGTCACGCACTGCCGAGGCAGCCTCCAGCCACTGGGCCGCGTTGACTTGGGCAAACGCCACCGGAACCGGCGTATCAAATGCGGCAAATTCAAGATCAATATCCGGGATTTGCATCGGCTTAGCCTCCCAACATGCTGGCCGCCTGCACGTACCAGCCATTCAGATAAGGCGGAATGTACAAACCCAGGGCCAGCGCCAAAATCAGGTGAAGAAACACCGGGATCAAGGCCGGTGGATGGGCCAGGGGCTTGAGGGTGGTGTCGCCAAACACCATGGGCAAGACGCGAATCAAAATCGAGGCGAAAGCCACGCCCAGTGCCAGAAACAGAAACGGGGCGGCCCAGGGTTGCTCCCGCATGGCGGTGGTCAAAATCAGGAATTCGCTGGCAAACACGCCAAACGGTGGCATGCCCAAAATCGCCATCACACCCAGCATCAAGCCCCAGCCAACGGTGGGGTTCACTTTGATCAGACCCCGAATTTCACTCATCACCTGGGTTTTGGCTTTTTGCGTGGCATGCCCCACGGTGAAAAAGATGGCCGATTTCACCAGCGAGTGCACCGTCATGTGCAACAAGCCGGCAAAGTTGGCCACTGGCCCGCCCATGCCAAAGGCAAAAGTGATCATGCCCATGTGCTCGATGCTGGAATAGGAAAACATCCGTTTCACATCTTTTTGCCGCGACAAAAAGAACGCCGCCACGGTGACCGACAAGAGCCCAAACCCCATCATCAACTGCCCGGCCATCGGTGTGCCCAAAGCACCATCGGTCAGCACCTTGCAGCGCAGCACGGCGTACATGGCCACGTTGAGCAACAAGCCAGAGAGTACCGCTGACACCGGGGTGGGGCCTTCGGCATGGGCATCAGGCAGCCAGCTGTGCAGCGGCACCAGGCCGATTTTGGTGCCATAACCAATCAGCAAAAACACAAACGCCAGGGTGATGATGGTGGGGTCAAGCTGGCCTTTGATGTGATCCAGATTCGTCCACAGCAAGGTGGCGTGTTCGGCCCCCAAAGCCTTGTCGGCAGCCATGTACAACAAAATGGTGCCAAACAGGGCTTGTGCAATACCCACGCCACAGAGGATGAAATACTTCCAGGCCGCCTCCAGACTGGCCGAGGTGCGGTACACCGACACCAGCAGCACGGTGGTCAAGGTAGCGGCCTCCATGGCGACCCAGATGATGCCCAGGTTGTTGGTGGTAAAACCCAGCAACATGGTGAAACTGAACAGCTGGTACATGCTGTGGTACAGGCGCATGCGCGGCGCGGTCATCTTGCCGTGGTCTTGCTCAATCCGCATGTAGGGGCGCGAAAAAATGGCGGTGGTGAGGCTGACAAAAGCGGTCAGGGTCACCAGAAAAACATTCAGCGGATCAATGAAAAACTGCTCATGCCAAAACAGTTGCGGGCCGTTCTGAATGACCTGCGCCGTCAGTGCACAAGCGGCCAGAAACGTCACCAGACTGAAGGCGACATTGATGTCGCGTGCGTAGGGTCGGTGGCCAGTCAAAGCCAATGCCAAGCCCCCCAGGAGTGGAATACCAAGCACAAAGAGCAGCGCGTTCATCCTCAGTCTTCCTTGAGGGCTTCAAGGTGGTGAATGTCCAGACTGTCAAACTTCTCGCGAATCTGGAACATGAACACCCCCAAGATCAACACCCCCACCAACACGTCCAGCGCAATGCCAAACTCCACAATCATCGGCATGCCGTTGGTGACCGTGGTGGCAGCAAAAATCAGGCCGTTTTCCATGGACAAAAAGCCGATCACCTGCGGCACGGCTTTGGAGCGGGTGATCATCATCATGAACGACAAAAACACACAGGCCAGCGCAATCCCCAGGGAGCCGCCGGCAATCGAGTCCGACAAGCGTGACACCGGCAGCGCCAGGCTGAAAGCAAAGATCACCAGCGCAATCCCCACCAGCATGGTGGTAGGGATGTTGAACAGGGTTTCCACATCCCAACGCACATTGAGCTGGCGAATCAGACGATGCAGCATCCAGGGGATAAAAATGACTTTCAGCACCAAAGTCAGCCAACCCGAGACATACAGATCAGGCTGCTTTGCCACATACCCCAGCAAAAAGGAAGCCGCCACCAGCGCTGCGCCCTGAATCATGAACAGGTTGATCAACGAGACAATGCGGCGCTGCGAAATCATGGCAAACGACAGCAGCAAGATCAGCGTGGCAAACAGGTTGATCAGTTGCGGCGCGTATTTGAGCATCATGTTCCCACCCCCAGCAGCACATTCACCAGCAAACCAATCACCGCCAGCAAGAAAGCCGTGCCCAAAAATTCAGGCACGCGAAAAATACGCATCTTGGCACTCAGGGTTTCAATCAGGGCCAACAAAAACCCGCCCACCGCCAACTTGATCACCAGCACCGGCAAAGCCAGCAGCAAGGCCAGCGGGGAATTGGCCTCAGCCACACCCCACGGAAAAAAGATGGCCAAACCGACACAGGAGTAAGCAAACAGCTTCAAACTGGCGGCCCATTCGAGCAAAGCCAGATGCCGGGCCGAGTATTCCAGAATCAAAGCCTCATGGATCATGGTGAGTTCCAGATGGGTGTCCGGGTTGTCCACCGGCACCCGCGCGTTTTCTGCCAGTGACACCATGGTGAAGGCCACCCCGGCCAGCAACAAACTGGGGTAAATCGCCAGCTCGCGGTGCGCCAGGGTTTCCACAATGGCGGTCAACGAGGTGGAGCGGGTGATCATGGAGGCGCAAAACAGCACCATCAAGAGCGCTGGTTCGGCCAAAAACCCCACCAGCATTTCGCGGCGAGCCCCCAAAGTGCCAAATGAGGTACCCACATCCATCGCCGCCAGCGAGATAAACACCCGCGCCAGGGCAAACAACCCCACCAGGGCAATGGCATCGGCTGCTGGCGACAGCGGCAAGTCGGTCGACAGGGTGGGAATGATGGCGCTGGCCAGCAACATACAACTGAAAATCACATAGGGAGCGGTACGGTACAACGACGAAGCATGCTCGGCCAGTACCGACTCTTTGTTGAACAGCTTATGCAACATCCGGTAGGGCTGCAACAAGCCGGGCGCTGATTTGTTTTGCAAACGCGCACGCCACTGATTCACCCAGCCAGTGAGCAAGGGTGCCAACACCAGGGCCGTGACCAAGGCCATCAACTGTGAAAAGAGGCCCAGCCAGCTCATCTTTTGACCACCAGCAACACCACGATCAGGGTCACAAAGCTGTACATCAAATACACCGCAATACGCCCCTGCTGCAACAAACCGATGATTCTGGAAATGCGCTCCACCAGTTGGGCCACCGGCACATACAGCCAGTACCACAACGGATCTTCCAGCGTCACTTTGTAACTCGGGTGTTCATCAAACGCATTCGGCAACTGGCGTTGCATGCGGAAAAACGGCTCAAACATCTGCCGGATCGGTTGCCCAAAACCCTCTGCCGTGTCCTGCATGCGGGCGGTTTGCCAGGGGTAACCACAATCCCATGGTGGCACCCGGCGCATGCGGCCATGGTAGAACTTGCGCACCAGTAAAAATGCCAAACCAAAACTGGCCAACACACCCAAAAGAAAAATCGCCGGTGCATAACTGGCACGCTCTTCACTCACCGGCACCAGCAGCCAGCCACTGTCGGCCACCGTATGGGCCAGACCCGCACCCACCAGCATTTGGGTGGCCGGGTCAATCAAGGCAATCACCTGATTCGGGAACAGACCCAACACCACACAGCCCACCACCAGCCACATCATGCCCAGGCGCTCCCATGGCCCGGCATCATGGGCGCGGGACAAGTTGTCTTCGCGCGGCTGGCCCAGAAAAATCACCCCAAAATACTTGACCATGGTGTAGCCCGAGAGCGCGGCAATCAGCGCAATCAAGGCCGCCATCACCGGCACCAGCATGTCCAGAAATGAGCTCGGCAAGCCGGTCGTAAACAGGAAGCTTTGCAGCAGCAACCACTCGGCAATAAACCCCCCAAAAGGCGGCAGCCCGGCGCAGGCCAATACCCCCATCAAGGTGGGCCAGGCCACCCAGGGCATGTAACGCATCAAACCGCCGAGCTTGCCCAGACTGCGCTCACCGGTGGCATGCATCACCGCCCCAGTGCTGCAAAACAACAGGCTTTTGAAAAAAGCGTGCGCCAGCATGTGGTACATCGCAGCGGTCAGCGCCAAAGCCGACAAAGCCTTCATACCGTAGGCAGAAAACAGCAGCGACAGGCCCAAACCGGCACAGATCAGGCCAATGTTTTCAATCGACGAATACGCCAGCAGCCGCTTCATCTCCACCTGAACCGTGGAAAACACCACACCAAACAAGGCGGTGACCAACCCAAGTGACATCAGCAACACGCCCCACCACCAGATTTGCTCTTGCAGCAAGTCAAAGCTCACGCGCAAGATGCCATACAAGGCGATCTTGAGCATCACACCACTCATCAGGGCTGAAAACGGCGAGGGGGCGGCCGGGTGCGCCTCGGGCAACCACGCATGCAGCGGCAACAAGCCCGCTTTGGCCCCAAAACCAAACACCGCCAACACAAACGCCACCGAGCCCCAAAACGGTGTCAGATGTTGCTGGCGCATGTTGGCAAAGGTGTAGTCCCCGGTGTTGGCTTGTAACAAACCAAAGCACAACAAAATGCCCAAAGCACCGATGTGGGCCACCAGCATGTACAAATAACCGGCATGGCGGATTTCAGGAATGCGGTGATTGGCCATCACCAGAAAGAAAGACGAAAACGCCATGGTTTCCCACACCACCATGAACACATAGGCATCATCGGCCATCACCACCATGGCAATGCTGGCCAGAAAGACGTGGTACTCCAGACAAATCAGCCCCGGTGGTGTGCCCTCCCCTTGCCGGAAATAGCCCGCCGCAAACGCGGAAACCCCGGCGGAGACGCCCCCAATCAACAGCAAAAAGTAAGCGGAAAGACTGTCCAGTCGCAGATGAAAAGGCAACTGCGGCAAACCCAAAGGCAGGATGGCGATTTCAGGGTCACTGAACGCCGCACTCAAGGCCACGGCCATCAACAGCACGGAAAAACAGGCCCCCACCGGGAACAGCACCACGGCCACAAAACGAAAGCGCCGCAATGCCACCACCCCCATCATCCCGATCATCAACCAGGCACACACCACCACCAGCACCCAGTCCAGATGGACCCAGGAGGCAGGTTGGCTGAAACTGTTCATAGGCTTGGAGTAGGCAAGTGTGAGGGATGTGTGATTGATCTTACACCCGCAAAAACAGGATGCCCTACAACTCCCCCAACAAGTCACAGGGCGCTGTACATTGAATAACTTATTGCGCTTGTTTTATCGGGGTTTGAGGCTCAAACAAGGCATCAGATTGCGTCACTCCGCCAAGCCAATCTGCCGCTTGCAGGTGCTTACGCCTGCACAGCAGATGCCAGGTAGATTTCAGCCCACCCTCAGTGAATCCGCATGCCCGGCTTGGCCCCGGCAAACGGCTCCAGCACGTAGATGCCGGGTTCC
>VIKI01000138.1 GCA_008080595.1 Comamonadaceae bacterium | reverse complement strand
CAAAACCGGTGGCAATGGCCGCATGGCCTACCTGGCCGCCTGGGGTTATGTGCGCCAGACTGGTGGCAGCGATGCCCAAGCCGCCGAGTTTGTCGGCAAGCTGTTCAAAAACGTGCCGGTGCTGGCCAAGGGTGGGCGCGATGCCACCACCATCTTCTTGCAGCGCAACATTGGCGACGTGCTGATCACCTTTGAGTCTGAAGTGGTGTCGGTGGACCGTGAATTTGGTGCCGGCAAGGTCGATGCGGTTCACCCCTCGGTCAGCATCATTGCCGAGAACCCGGTGGCGGTGGTGGAGCGCACCGTAGCCAAGAAAGGCACAGGAGAACTGGCCAAAGCCTACCTGAACTACCTGTACTCGGACGAGGCGCAGGAGATTGCCGCCAAACACGGCATTCGCCCCTACAACCCCAAAGTGCTGGCCAAGTACGCCAGCACCTTCAAGCCACTCAAGCTGTTCCCGGTAAGTGAGTACTTCGGCTCTTTGTCTGAGGCGCAAAAAGTGCACTTCAACGACGGCGGCCAGTTCGACAAGATTTACACCGTCAAGTAAGCGCTGATGAGCACGGCTGTTTTCGCCCCCCTGCCCAGCGCCAGGCGCGCCCCCAAGCGTGTGCTGCCGGGCTTCCATTTAACGCTGGGCTACACGCTGTTTTACCTGGCCTTGATTGTGCTGATTCCGCTGTCAGCCCTGCTGTTCAAAACCTTCACCCTGAGCTGGGTCGAGTTCTGGGCCGCCGTGGCCAGCCCACGGGTGCTGGCCTCGTACCGGCTGACCTTTGGGGCCTCGCTGCTGGCGGCGCTGGTGAACGTGGTGTTTGGCCTGCTGCTGGCCTGGGTGCTGGTGCGCTACAGCTTTCCCGGCAAAAAGATCGTGGACGCGCTGGTCGATTTGCCGTTTGCCCTGCCCACGGCGGTGGCCGGTATCTCGCTCACCGCGCTGCTGGCGGGCAATGGCTGGATTGGTCAATACACCGAGCCACTGGGCATTCAACTGGCCTTCAACCCCAAAGGCATCGTGATTGCGCTGATCTTCATTGGCCTGCCGTTTGTGGTGCGCACCGTACAGCCGGTGCTGGAAGATGCCGAGAAAGAGCTGGAAGAAGCCGCCACCTGCCTGGGTGCCAGCCGCTGGCAGACCTTTCGCCATGTGATTTTTCCCAGCATTGCGCCGGCGCTGCTGACCGGTTTTGCCATGGCCTTTGCCCGCGCCATTGGTGAATACGGCTCGGTGATTTTTATTGCTGGCAACATGCCGATGGTGTCCGAGATCACCCCGCTGATCATCATTGGCAAGCTGGAGCAATACGACTACGCCGGAGCCACCGCCGTGGCCACGGTGATGCTCGGTTTCTCGTTTGCGCTGCTGTTGCTGATCAACGCGCTGCAAAGCTGGCAGCGCCGCCGTGCGGGAGGTCAATGATGAGTGCCAAACACATCACCTCCGAGTCGACCTGGGTACGCTGGTCGCTGACCGGGTTGGCGCTGGCTTTTGTTGGCCTGTTTTTGCTGCTGCCGCTGGCGGCGGTGTTCACCGAAGCCCTGCGCAAAGGCTTGCCTGCCGCACTGGAAGCCCTGCGTGAGCCCGATGCCTGGAGCGCCATTCGCCTGACCCTGATCACCGCCGCCGTAGCCGTGCCGCTGAACCTGGTGTTTGGCGTGGCCGCCGCCTGGGCGGTGGCCAAATACGAGTTCAAGGGCAAGGCCTTTTTGACCACGCTGATTGACCTGCCGTTCTCGGTCTCGCCGGTGGTGGCGGGCTTGATTTACGTGCTGATGTTTGGCGCACAGGGCTGGATTGGCCCGTGGCTGGCCGAGCACAACATCAAAATTGTGTTTGCCGTGCCCGGCATCATTCTGGCCACGGTGTTTGTCACCTTTCCCTTCATCGCTAGAGAGCTGATTCCGCTGATGCAAGAGCAAGGCACGGATGAAGAGCAGGCCGCGATTGTGCTGGGGGCCACCGGCTGGCAAACTTTCTGGCATGTGACGCTGCCCAACATCAAGTGGGGCCTGGTCTATGGCGTGATTTTGTGCAACGCCCGTGCCATGGGGGAGTTTGGTGCGGTGTCGGTGGTGTCAGGCCACATTCGCGGCCAAACCAACACGCTGCCGCTGCATGTGGAAATTTTGTACAACGAATACCAGTCTGTGGCTGCTTTTGCCGTGGCGTCCTTGTTGGCGCTGCTGGCCTTGCTCACTTTATTGATCAAGTCGGTGGTCGAGTGGCAGTTTGAGCGGGATCAGAAGGCCGCCGCCGAGTTGCCGCCTGAGCGCCCCACAGCGTCTAACCCATAAGAAGAAACCATCATGAGTATTGAAATCCGCAACGTCAGCAAAGACTTTGGCACCTTTCACGCCCTGCGTGACGTGAGCCTGGACATTGAGTCCGGCGAACTGGTCGCGCTCCTGGGGCCGTCGGGCTGCGGCAAAACCACGCTGCTGCGCATCATTGCCGGGCTGGAAACCGCTGATCAGGGGCACATTTTGTTCAATGGCCAGGACACCACCGACACGCACGTGCGTGAGCGCAACGTCGGTTTTGTGTTCCAGCATTACGCCCTGTTTCGCCACATGAGTGTGTTTGACAACGTGGCCTTTGGCCTGCGCATGAAAGCCAGAGCCATCCGCCCGAGCGAAGCCGTGATCAAGCAGAAAGTGCATGAGCTGCTGGGCTTGGTACAGCTGGACTGGCTGGCCGATCGCTACCCCTCACAGCTCTCAGGCGGTCAGCGCCAGCGTATTGCCCTGGCCCGCGCACTGGCGGTGGAGCCGCAGGTGTTACTGCTCGACGAGCCCTTTGGTGCGCTCGATGCCAAGGTGCGCAAGGAATTGCGCCGCTGGCTGCGCCGCCTGCATGATGACTTACACGTCACCAGCATCTTTGTCACCCATGACCAGGAAGAAGCGCTGGAGGTGGCCGACCGCGTGGTGCTGATGAACAGCGGCAAGGTCGAGCAAATCGGCTCGCCGCAAGAGGTCTGGGACCATCCGGCCAGCCCGTTTGTGTACGGCTTTCTGGGCGACGTGAACCTGTTCCATGGCCGCGCCCATGAGGGCGAAATGCACATCGGCTCAGGCGAAGCTGGCCTGCGCCTGACCAGCCCGGAACACCACGCCGCAAAAGATGCCAAGGCCTTGGCCTATGTGCGCCCACATGACCTGGATGTACAGCGCTATGTGCCGGGTAGCCCGGCGCACAGCGGCATTGTGGCCAAGCTGGTGCGCTCGATTGTGGTCGGGCCAATTGCCCGGCTGGAGCTGTTGCCGCTGGATGCCGCCTCCGTGGGCAACAGCGACATCATCGAGGCCCACCTGGGCGCACAGCAATTTGCCGCTCTGGCCCTGAAAGACGGCGAAACCGTGCTGCTGACCCCACGCCGGGCACGGGTGTTCGTCGACCAGCCCTGAGCGCCCATGTTGCTCGGGTGGGGGCGGAAAATACATAAAAATTGGCCTCTAGCCCTTTATTTACATGCGCAAACAGCTATGTTTTAGATAGCTGTCGTTGAAACGCCTCGCTCAGTTCAGCAGCCCCAGAAAACGGCGAAACCGCAGCAACTCTTCGGCCAGTGCCGCCGCATAGGCACGCTCGGTTGGCGGGTGACCCGCCACATAGCCCAGATCGGTCTGCAACTGCCCGTCTTGAACACTCAGGTTGGCCCAGCCGATCACCTGGTCGCGCCATAACAGGGGCAAGGCGTAGTAGCCGCGCAACCGTTTCGGGGCCGGGGTGTAGGCCTCAAAACGGTAAGCCCAGCCCCAAAAAAGCTCAAAGCGCCGCCGATCCCACACCACCGGGTCAAACGGGGCCAGCAGCCGTACCTGTTCCGGCGGCTGGCGGGCCTTGGTGGGCTTGTCGTCGGCTGGCCAAAACCAGGTGATACCGTCCACCGTGGCACGGGCCAGCCGGTGCTTGGCGCGTTGCAAGGCAGCCTGGCGCAGACCGGCCCACTGTGGTGCGCCCCCGCGCAAATGGTGAATCAACTCGGCCAGCGAACGCTCTGGCAAGGGGGCGTACTTTTGCACGATCACGTCCACCAGAGCATCCATGGCCTGGGCCGGGTCGGTGCCGGTGGATATCGGGTCTGGCATCTGGCGCACGGCGTAGGTGCGCACCCCTTTGACGCGCCCGGCAATACGCAACAGGCCACGGTACTGCATGTCATCGAGCAACTGTGTGCTGGCCCTGGACGAGCCACCAAACCAGTTGCGTGCCGAGCCGTGGGCAAAGTGTGCATCCACCTCGCGTGGGTGCACCGTGCCATGGGCGCGGACAAAGTCCAGCACCGCCTGGGCTTGTGCCTGGCGTTCGGGCGGCCATGCCGTGGCCGGGCTACGCGGGTGCATCAGCGCCTGGGTGCTGCGGGGCAAAAAACCGTAGTTGACGAAGAAGTCTTCTTCAATGTCGAGCGTGGGGTAACGCCGCTCCAGATCACCGGCACAGTAGGCTTTGACGCGGTGGCGCAGCGTCAGGTCTTGTGCCCGGGCCGGGGCGCGGATGGGGTCGGCCTGCACAAAGCCCAGGCGCTCAATGGCACGCGCCAGGGTGGTGGGTGCAAACAGGCTGCGTGCCAGCGCATAACGGCGCAAGGTGGTCAGGGTGTGGGCCATGGAAAATGTGCCTGCAACTGTGTAAAAATACAGTATATCCAGCACCTGCACCCTTTGTCCATCCGGGTCTACCGGGCGCATTTGACCTTCTTCACCGCACCAGAATATCTGGGCGCTTACCATTCTGAACATGAGCCCGATCCAACCATGAACACCGGTGTGCTTTACGCCGCATTGGCCTACACCTGCTGGGGCCTGTTCCCGATTTTTTTCAAGCAACTGAGTCACGTCAACGCCTTTGAGGTGGTGATGCACCGTATGGTGTGGTCGCTGCTGTTTCTGGTGTGTGTGCTGGCCGTGCTCAAGCGCTGGGCCTGGTTGCGCGAGCTGCTGCGCCAGCCTCGGGTGTTGGCGGCGTTTGCCCTGTCGGCTTTGTTGTTGTCGGCCAATTGGTCGGTCTACGTGTGGGCGGTGCACAACGCCCATGTGGTGGATGCCAGCCTGGGTTACTTCATCTTGCCGCTGGTGAATGTGGCGTTTGGTTTTATCTTTCTGAAAGAGCGTCCACGCCCTGGCCAGTGGCTGGCTGTGGCGGTGGCGGCCACGGGGGTGTTGTGGCTGGCGCTGCAGGCCGGGCGCTTGCCCTGGGTGGCTTTGGTGCTGGCCTTCACCTTTGGCTTTTATGGCCTGCTGCGCAAAGTGGCCACGCTGGGCGCACTGGAGGGGCTGACGCTGGAGACCCTGCTGCTGGCTCCGTTTGCCGCAGGCTTGCTGGTGTGGTGGACCTGGCATGGCCAAGGTGCGCTGGTGCAGGGCGACATGGCCACCCTGGGCTGGTTGTTGTTGGCCGGGCCGCTGACTGCAGTGCCCTTGCTGCTGTTTGCAGCGGGGGCACGCCGTATTCCCATGGCCACGCTGGGCATTCTGCAATACATCTCGCCCAGCCTGCAGATGCTGGTGGGGGTGTGGTTGTACGGTGAAGCGTTCGAGTCGGCGCGGTTTGCCGGCTTTGGCCTGGTCTGGTCGGCGCTGGTGATTTACAGCCTGGAAGGCTTGTGGATCGGGCGCAAGCCGCTATCCAATCAGGATTGATTGAGCGGCGTATGGCAGAACCCCTGAAAAACCAATACGGCGCTGATGTGCCGCGTGCCATAGCCGCCATGATCGCTGCGGTGCACCCGGCTTTTAACAGCGCGGGTTTTGTGCGCGAGGTGCTGGACGGCTATGACAGGCTTGAGCTGATGCCGCGTGGCAAAAAAATGACCCGGGCCTTGCGCGCCTATTTGCCAGACGACTACAGCCGTGCGGTGGCGATTCTGCTGGACTCGCTGGATCAGCCCCATGGCCGCGACCCCGGCCTGAGCCTGGCCTCTTTTTTGTACCTGCCCCACACCCAGTTTGTGGCCGAGTACGGCTTGGCGCATTTTGAGTTGTCGATGCGTGCCCAGCACGCGCTGACCCAGCGTTTTACCGCCGAGTTCAGCATTCGCCCCTTTCTGCTGCACCACCCTGAAGCCACGTTGGCGCAGCTCATGGCATGGACGGCTGACCCCAGCGCCCATGTGCGGCGGCTGGTCTCAGAAGGCACCCGCCCGCGCCTGCCCTGGGCCCCGCGTTTGCGCCAGTTCCAGGCTGATCCGACACCGGTGCTGGCCTTGCTGGAGCGGCTCAAGGACGACCCCGAGCTGTATGTGCGCCGCTCGGTGGCCAACAACTTGAACGACATTGGCAAAGACCACCCCGAGGTCTTGGCTCACACCGCCCAGGCCTGGCTGCAGGATGCCACTGCCGAACGCAGCTGGATCGTTGGTCACGCCCTGCGCTCGGCCGTCAAACGGGGTGAAACTGCGGCCCTTGCGGTGTTGGGTTTTGGCCAGAACGCCCAAGTGGTGGTGGAGCAGGTTCAGATCAGCCCTGAACGTGCCTGTATCGGTGGGGTGATGACCATGGCATTTCAACTGCGCAACCCCTTGTCGCAGCCCCAAACGGTGCTGGTGGACTTGGCGGTGCATTACGTCAAAGCCAGCGGTCAAGCCCGGGCCAAGGTGTTCAAGCTCAAAACGCTGGAACTTGCCCCCGGCCAAACCGTGTCACTGAGCAAAAAGCTGTCGCTGGCGCAGATGAGCACACGCACCCATTATCCGGGCTTACACCAGGTCAATGTGGTGCTGAACGGGCAGGCTCAGGCACTGGGGGTGTTTGAGTTGACCAACAACTCTGATCGGACTGGCCAGCAGGCAACACCGCACTAGATGGTTTTTGCCATGAGGCATAGAATGAAACGGCTTGGAGCTCCATGACTCAAAGAATCCATTTCCAGGGAGTTACTGACGATGCCCTCATTCCGTCTTCGCACGACCATTTTGTATCTGGTTCTGGCTGCTGCCTGGATATACCTGTCTGACAATGGCCTCGCTACCCTGGTGGATGATCCGAGTGCGCTCACCCACTGGCAATCGCTCAAGGGGCTGGCCTTTATTCTGCTTAATGGCGGACTGATTTTCTGGTTGGCCGGGCGTGGCACCCAGGAACCTGCTGCGGCCCAATGGCTGACCGACTCACGGGTGCGCTGGACTTCAGCCGCTGTGTTTCTGGTTTCCATGGCTTTGGATGTGGGGGTGATTTCCAAGATCGAGAGCACCCGGGTGCTGCAGCGCCAGGCCATTGCGCTGGATCGGGCGGCAGATCACGCCCATGCGCTGGAGCAGCAGATTGACCGCACGATGTCGGCTACCTATGCCCTGGCGGCGATGGTGCGCCAGGGGCAGGGTCGTATCCCCAACTTTGAAGCCCTGACGACCCAGATGTTGCCGCTTTACCCAGGGGTCAGTGCGTTGGTGCTGGCCCCCGGCGGGGTGGTGACCGAGATTGTTCCGCTTGCAGGCAACGAACGGGCCATCGGCATTGACATCTTGGGCGATCCCAAGCGCCGCCCGGAAGCACTCAAGGCCATGAGCAGCCGGATGCTCACGATTGACGGCCCGCGCACGTTGAGCAATGGCAGCAGTGGCCTGGTCGGGCGGCTGGCGGTGTTCCTTGGTGACGGTGGGGCGGCGAATTTCTGGGGCTTTGTCACTGCGGTTGCCAAGATGGATGAGCTGATGCGCATTTGCAACTTGCAGCAAATGGCCGAGGTCGGTTACCACTATCGCCTGGTTCACCGTGATGCCAACGCCCCTGAAACGGTTTTGGTTCAGTCAACCCCCGACACACTGAAAGACCCGGTGGTGCACAGCATTCAGGTGTCCAACAGCCAGTGGGAGTTGCGTGTGGTGCCCATCAGCGGCTGGCATGCCT
>VIKI01000137.1 GCA_008080595.1 Comamonadaceae bacterium | reverse complement strand
TCACCTCAATCACCTACCAATTTTCAAACCTCACGCAGTTCGTAGTTGAACTCGCCATTCAATAGCACTACACAGCACAAATGTCTGCGCTTTATCGGCCAATGCGCTCAGCATTGCTGGATCACAGCGGACTGTCGATACGAATCCAGGTGGTTTTGGTCTCGGTGTATTTGTCAAATGCGTGCAGCGACTTGTCGCGCCCGACACCGCTTTGTTTGTAGCCGCCAAAGGGCACGGTGATGTCATCCTCGTCGTACTGGTTCACATGCACGGTTCCGGCCCGCAGCGCCCGCGCCACGCCATGCGCCTTGTTGAGGTCACGGGTCCACACCGCCGCCTGCAAGCCGTAAACGCTTTGGTTGGCTTGTTTGACAACTTCAGCCGCATCGGTGAATGACAGCACCGAGAGCACGGGCCCAAAAATTTCCTCACGAGCAATCGTCATGTCGGGGGTGACCCCGGCAAAAATGGTCGGCTGCACATAACAGCCACCGGTCTCTGGCAAGGCCTGCGCCCCACCGGCCAGCAAAGCCGCGCCCTCTTTTTGACCAAGATCGATGTAGCGCAGCACCGAATTCATTTGGGTCTGGTCCACGATCGCCCCCATCACCGTGGCCGGATCCAAGGGATTGGCCGGGGCGTAGCCTGGCACCAGGGCCAGCGCTTTTTCCAGGAACTGATCCCGAATGCTGGCCTCGACAAACAACCTTGAAGGCGCATTACAACTCTCGCCCTGGTTGAAAAAGATGCTGCCCACGGCAGCTTGCACCGCCTTGTCCAGATCCGGGCAATCGGCAAACACAATGTTGGGCGACTTGCCCCCGAGTTCAGTCCAGGCCCGCTTCAAATTGCTTTGCCCGGCCATCACATGGATTTGCTTGCCGACCCGGGTCGAGCCGGTGAAGGCAATGCAATCCACGTCCATGTGCAAGGCCAGCGGACTGCCTGCCTCTGGCCCATATCCTGGCACCACATTGAACACCCCCGGTGGAATGCCGGCAACGAGCGCCAACTCGGCCAGTTTGAGAGCGGTCAAAGGGGATTTTTCGCTCGGCTTCAACACCACCGAGTTGCCAGCGGCCAGCGCCGGGGCGATCTTCCAGGCGGCCATGATCATGGGGTAATTCCACGGCACGATCACACCCACCACGCCCATCGGTTCACGCTGGATGAGGGCCAAGGCGGTGCTGGCCGTGGGCGCGATTTCATCGTAAATCTTGTCCACCGCCTCGCCATACCAGCGCAGGCAATTGGCCGCGCTGTTGACATCCACCGAGCGGGCGTACTTGATGGGTTTACCCATGTCCAGGGTTTCCATCAAGGCCAGTTCATCGGCATGGGCCAGCAACTGGTCGGCAAACTTGATCATCACCTGCTTGCGGGCAGCAGGTGCCATGCCACTCCAGCAGCGGTCTTCAAAAGCCGAACGTGCTGCGGCCACGGCGGCATCCACATCGACTTGAGAGCACCGGGCGACTTGGGTCAATACACGGCCATCGACCGGGGAAATGCAGTCAAAAGTCTGCCCATCGGCGGCAGCGACACGCTGACCGTTGATCAAGGCGCGTCCGTCATAAGTTGTATTGGTCATGATCATGATTCAAAAAGAAGAGCTGCTTGCGCAATCAAACAAAGGGCTAGAGGCCTAAAACGCATCAAATTCAAGGGGTTTGCAAAGCCGCCAGCTCAGCCCGGGTGGCGGCGGCAATTTCGCGTTCGCGCTTGCGGGTCTGACGGGCCACCCAGACGCTGTAGGCGATCACCACGGCCGTGACCGACACAATCAACAAGGTGGCTGCGGCATAAATGGTGGGATTGATACCGCGCCGGGCGTAGCCAAAAATGACTTGCGGCAAGGTGTTGATGCCTGGGCCAGAGAGAAATTCCGAAATCACCACATCGTCAAACGACAGGGTAAAGGCCAGCAGATAGGCGGCAAAAACCGCCTGCAAGATATTCGGCATGGTGATCAGAAAGAACACCTGAAACGGCTTGGCTCCCAAGTCCATGGCGGCCTCTTCAATCGAGCGATCCATCTCCAGCAAGCGCGACTGCACCACCACCATGCCATAAGCCATGCCCAGCAAGGTGTGCCCCAGCACAATCGTCAACATGCCGCGTTGCGGCCAGCCAAAGGCGTTTTGCACCCCCACCATCAGCAGCAGCAGCGACAAGCCAATCACCACCTCGGGCATCACCAAAGGGGCATTGACCATGCCCGAAAACAGGGTACGCCCAGGAAAACGCCGGTAACGCACCAGCACAAAGGCAGCAAACGTGGCCAACACGGCAGAGGCGACACCGGCCGCCGTCGCCACCTGAAGTGACAGCCAGAAGCCATCGACAATCTTGGTGTCACGGGTGAGCGCCTCATACCAGCGCAGCGAAAACCCGGTAAACACCGCATCTTGCCGGGTGCTGTTGAACGAGAACACGATCATGAACAGCAGCGGTAAATACAAAAACAGGTAGGTCAAGCCCATCCAGGCCTTGCCAAAGTAGCGATTCAAAAAATGCTTCATGGTCGTGCCCTTACTTTTTGGCTTCAGCCGGATCACCGGTGTAGTGGTAATAGATGGCCAGGGGCACCACAATCAGCCCAATCATCACCACCGCCAGGGCAGTGGCACGTGGCCAGTTGTTGCTGGTGAACATTTCGTCCCACACCACCCGGCCGATCATGATGTTCTCCGGCCCGCCCAGCAGCGACGGAATCACGAACTCCCCCACCGCCGGAATAAACACCAGCATGAAGCCGGCAATGATGCCCGCCTTGGACAGCGGCACGGTCACCAGCCAGAAGGCCTTGAAAGGGGTGGTGCCCAGGTCATACGCCGCCTCCAGCAAGCGGAAGTCCATCTTGATCAGATTGGCATACAGCGGCAGCACCATGAAGGGCAGGTAGACATAGGTCATGCCCACCAGCATCGACACATTGGTGTAGAGCATTTGGATCGGCTCGGTGATCAGGCCCAGCGCCATCAGCACCTGGTTGATCACGCCCTGGTCGGCCAGGATGCCTTTCCAGGCATAGACCCGCAGCAGAAACGAAGTCCAAAACGGCAGCATCACCATCATCAGCAAGGCCGGGCGCACGCTGGGTTTGGAGCGCACGATGAAATACGAAAACGGGTAGCCGATCAACAAACACAACACCGCCGTACACAGCGCATAGCCAATCGAGCGCACATAGGCTTCGACATAAATGGTCTGGAACAGCGACCCGGCATCACCTGCGCGAAAAATCGACCAGTAGTTCTCGTATTTCAGGGTGAGCAGACCGGTGCTGGAGTCCCAAATCGGTTTGAACGGCGAAATGTCGTTGCCCATGTCCACAAAGCTGATGTAGAGCAGGATCAAAAACGGCAGCAGAAAAAACACCACCAGCCAGGTGTAGGGCACGGCAATCACAAACCGTTTGCCGGGGAATGGAATACGCAGGGTCATCATGCTGCCTCCATCAGTCGCGTAACACCACGCCAGCGCGGTCACTCCACCAGAAGTAGACATTGTCTTCCCAGGTGATGTGACTCAAGTCGTGCCGCGAGGTATTGGCCTCGGTGATCTTGACGCGCGTGCCATCGCTGGCCAGGACGATGAAGGTGTTGTAAGAGCCAAAGTAAGCAATTTCCTTGACCCGTCCGGTGAAAACGTTGTGATCCACATCGGGGCGATCTTTGCTGATTTCGATTTTTTCGGGTCGGATGGCCATCGCCACCGGCATGTTAAGCGCCCCGCTGACACCATGGCCAACCTGAATTTCACCAATGCCGGTCTCCACCGCGCAGCGATCCGGGTGATCCACACTGAGCTTGCCATTGAACAGATTCACATTGCCAATGAAGTCCGCCACAAAGCGATTGGCCGGGTGCTCATACACCTCCTCGGGTGAGCCCACCTGCAACACACGGCCTTTGCTCATGACGGCAATACGCCCGGCCATGGTCATGGCTTCTTCCTGGTCGTGTGTCACCATGACACAGGTCACACCCACTTTTTCAATGATGTTGACCAACTCAAACTGGGTTTGCTCCCGCAATTTTTTATCCAGCGCCCCCAAGGGTTCGTCCAGCAGCAAGACCTTGGGCTTTTTGGCCAGACTGCGCGCCAACGCCACCCGCTGCTGCTGCCCGCCCGAGAGTTGATGCGGCTTGCGTTTGGCGTAGGCCCCGAGCTGAACCAAATCCAGCATTTCGCCCACCCGCTGCTTGATGTCGCTGCCGGGCAAGCCTTCGCGCTTCAGGCCAAAAGCGATGTTTTCCCAGATGTCAAGGTGTGGAAACAAGGCATAGCTCTGAAACATCATGTTGAAAGGCCGCTCATACGGGGCCAGCTTGGCCACATCTTGCCCGCCGAGCAAAATCCGCCCGGAGGTGGGGGTTTCAAACCCGGCCAACATGCGCAACAGTGTGGACTTGCCGCAGCCCGAGCTGCCCAACAAGGCAAAGATCTCGCCTTTTTTGATGGATAAGTTGACCTCATCCACCGCCACGGCCTCATCAAACCGCTTGACCAATTTCTCGGTCACGAGGTAGTCATTCTTGGAGTTCACATCAGCCATGGCCCAACCTTTGCTTCAAACAGATTCATTCAGACATAAAAAAGGGCTGTTCATACCCTGCGTACAAACAGCCCTTGTTGCTTACCCAGGCACAGGCTTACTTGCCCTTTTTGAAACCGTTGTAAACGGTTGCCATGGCTTCGCGTGCTTCGTTGCTGAAGCTCGAAGGTGGAATCATCTTGGCAAAGTAGTCAGCCTCGACAAAAATCGTTTTGTTGCCAGCAATTTCAGGCTTGATTTTTTCAACAGCCGCTTTGTTGGCGGTGGGGTAGTTCATGGTATTGGTCATCAACGCGGCATTTTCAGCACGCAGATAGAAGTCAATGAACGCAGCCGCATTGTTGGGGTGCTTGGCATCTTTGGTGATGGCCATGGTGTCAAAGAAGATCAGTGCGCCGGTGCTAGGCAGCAAGGATTCAATCACGTCTTTGGACTTGTTCTCGACCGCACGGCCCGCCGCGATGTTGATGTCACCAGACCAGCCAATGGCCACACAAGCCTTGCCGCCAGCGATGTCGTCGATCATGGTCGAGCTGAAGATACGCACGTCTTTGCGCACCTTGGCCAGCATGTCAGCGGCCAGCTTGTAATCTGCCGGGTCATTGGAATAAGCTTCTTTGCCAATGTAGTGCAAAGCCACGGGAATGATCTCGGTAGGCGAATCCAGGTAGGCGATGCCACAGGATTTGAGCTTGGCGGTGTATTCGGGTTTAAAGACCAGATCCCAGGCGTTCTCGGGCATGGGCATCTTGCCCAGAGCCTTGGCCACTTTGGTTTTGTTGATGCCGACCGTGGTGAAACCCCAGGCCCAAGGCACCAGGTGTTTGTTGTCGGGGTCGGTCTTGGAAGCCAGTGTGCCCATGATGGCCGGATCCAGGTTGGCCAGATTCTTGATCTTGGACTTGTCCAGCGGCTGGAACATGCCGCCTTCGATTTGTGGCTTGGCAAACACCGAGCCAGGCACCACGATGTCATAACCTGTGTTGCCAGCCACCAGCTTGGCATGCAAGGCTTCATTGGTCTCAAAGGTGTCGTAGTTCACCTTGATGCCGGTTTCTTTCTCGAACGCCGCAATCATTCCCTCTGGTACATAGTCAGGCCAGTTGTAGATGTTGAGCACTTTTTCCTCGGCAGGAGCCGGTGCTGGTGCTGATGCGGGTGCGCTGGCCACAGGCGCAGGTGCCGCTG
Source organism: Comamonadaceae bacterium (assembly GCA_008080595.1). Classification (GTDB taxonomy): domain Bacteria; phylum Pseudomonadota; class Gammaproteobacteria; order Burkholderiales; family Burkholderiaceae_C; genus Rhodoferax. The sequence continues at coordinate 2,121 of VIKI01000137.1, read as the reverse complement.
CCGGTGGCTCTTCTTTTTTGCCGCAACCGGCCAACACCACTGCTGAAAGTGCAAATGACCAAAGGTACTTTTTCATCATAAAAAAACTCCGTAAAAGAGAAAAACGCTGAAGGGGTCGCTAGTTTAAACCTAGCAAATATCAAGCCAGAGAAAACATCTGTACACAGATCAAATCAGCCCCTTTTGGGTCAATTCCTGCAGCGTCAAGTCCAGCGCCAATCGAATCAGGCGCATCATTTCGTCAATATCGGCATGTGTCATGGTCAACGGTGGTGCAATGATCATCCGATCCCCCACCGCCCGCATGATCAGTCCATTCTGGAAACAATGGCGGCGGCACATCATGCCCACGCCTAAGTTTTCATCAAACCGCTCACGGCTGGCTTTGTTCTTGACCAGCACCAGGCCTGCAGTGAAGCCACAGGTTTCAGCAATACCCACCAGCGGATGCGAGGCAATGTCCTCAAAACAGCTCGCCAGATACGGGCCAATGTCATCCTTGACACGCTGGGGCAGTTGCTCACGCTCCATGAGCTCCAGATTGGCCAAGGCCACCGCACAGGCCACCGGGTGGCCGCTGTAGGTGTAGCCGTGGTTGAACTCGCCGCCTTGTTCAATCAGCACCTTGGCCACACGATCACCCACCATCACGCCACCGAGCGGGATGTAGCCACTGGTGACCGCTTTGGCGAAGGTCACCAGGTCGGGCTTGTAGCCAAACTTCTCGTAGGCAAACCAGTGTCCCAGGCGACCAAAGGCACAGATCACCTCGTCGCTGATGAGCAGAATGCCGTATTTGTCCACAATGCGCTGGATTTCAGGCCAGTAGGTGGCTGGCGGAATGATCACGCCACCGGCGCCTTGAATCGGTTCGGCAATGAAGGCTGCGACCCTGTCTGGCCCGACGGCCAGAATCTTGTCTTCCAGCCAACGTGCTGCACGCAAGCCAAATTCGTCGGAAGATTCACCGGGCAAGGCATTTTCAAAAAAATACGGTTGCTCGATGTGGGTGATGTTGGGAATGGGCAAATCGCCCTGCGCATGCATGCCACTCATGCCGCCCAGTGAGGCCCCGGCCATGGTGCTGCCGTGGTAGGCGTTGTGGCGGCTGATGATGAGCTTGCGTTGCGGCTGGCCGAGCAAATCCCAGTAGCGGCGCACCATACGCACGTTGGAGTCATTGCTCTCGCTGCCGCTGCTGGAATAAAACACGTGCTGAAAACTGCGATCTCCCACTTTGGGGGCCAGAGAGGCCAATTTGGCCGCCAGCTTGACGGCGGGCACGTTGGTGGTCTGGAAGAAGCTGTTGTAAAAGGGCAGCGTCATCATCTGGTCAAACGCGGCCTGGGCCAGTTCCTTGCGGCCATAGCCAGCGTTCACACACCACAGGCCACTCATGGCGTCGAGGATTTTTTCGCCTTCGGAGTCCCAGATGTAAATGCCTTCGGATTTCACAATCACCCGTGAACCACGGGTGGCCAAATCGGCATGGTCGGTGAATGGATGAATAAAGTGGGCACTGTCCAGGGCCTGAATGGCCTGGGTGTCAAGCGGGTTCGATGGGGTTGGAGCAGTCATCGGTCAGTTCCTGAAAAATAATGATAAAAATGGCCTTTAGCGCTTATCAATAAAGCGCAAGCAGCTATACATGTAATAGCAAGTGTTCGCGTTCCCAAGGGGAGATCACTTTCATGAATTCATCAAATTCCAGCTCTTTGATTTCCGAGTACACGGTGATGAACTCTTTGCCCAATACCTCATGTAATTCAGATTCACGGCGCAACCAGTCCAGGGCCTCGCCCAAGCTGCGCGGCAAGGCATAGGGGGACAAGTAGGCATCACCCTTCATTTCGGCCTTGGGTTTGATTTTGTTTTTCAGGCCCAGATAGCCACAGGCCAGGGTCATGGCCAGTGCCACATAGGGGTTGGCATCGGCTCCGATCACGCGGTTTTCCACCCGGCGAGCGCCCGGTGAGGAGATCGGGGAGCGGATGCCCACGGTGCGGTTGTCATAACCCCATTCGATGTTGATGGGGGCGGCGGTGTTGCGGCTTAAGCGGCGGTAGCTGTTCACATACGGGGCCACCAGCACCATGGCTGCCGGAATGTAGCGTTGTAATC
>VIKI01000136.1 GCA_008080595.1 Comamonadaceae bacterium | reverse complement strand
CATGCAAGGGCCCCAACTGGTTGTTGTTCCACAGCGTGGCCACTTCGCCCCAGTCCAGATCAGACAACACCGAGCGATCTGGTGGCAACAGGGGTTGTGAGTGCAAATCCAAAAGCATATTTTTGAACCCCTCAAAAAGCCAGGTCTGACACCGGGGTGATAGGGATCACTCGCCCTTGTCCGGTGGCTGGCATACGCTCGGCTGCGCCCGATGGGCATTCCCCACACACCGGCTCGTCCGGGTTGAATTCCAGGGTGATTTCAGACTTGGGAATCACCAGTTGCCCTTGATCCAGGTCTTCCAGCCGTGTCAAGCCCATGGCGGCAATTTCTTCGGTGGCAAAACCGTGCAGAAAGCGTGCCATTTCACGGTAAAACGAATGGTTGGAGGCGCGCGAAATCAGGCCGCTGTAGCCACGCACCCAGCGCCCCAAATGGAGTGACCAAAAGCGCTTGATTTCTTTGTCCAGCGCCTTGTAAGTGACTGCATCGTCGTTGGCAGCAGCCTGGGCACAACGCTCCAGCATTTCAGCAACAAACATCAACTCCATGCCCAACTGATCGGCAAACACTTCAAAGCGCCCCTTGCTTTGGGTAAAGCCCAGGCGTTGGTACAGCGCCGTGATCTGGTAATGCGGGTCTTGCTTGAAACGCCCGGTCAAACGTACCGACTCCACCGGTGGGAACCCGCCGGAGGAGGCGAACAGCGTGGCATATTCGCAGGCCAGTACCTCTGCCAGCGTGTGCAAATCGGTGTCGAGAAAGTCCGCCCCGAATCTGATCCCCACCTGTTCCAGAGAACGCAGCCATGCGGCATCACCCAGGGTGGTCAAAAACCTGATCGAGGGTTCTTCAACAAACACACCGGCCAGCACCCGGTAAATGCGTGCCCGGGCCAGGCATTCCGCACCGAGTTGCGGCAAATCCAGCGTAACTTCTGCGGCCTTGGCAGACGCTTCCTCAACCGTGTCGAAATCAAAAGTGGCATTGAGCATAGGAATCCCTCAAAAAAAGCCGATCCACAAACCCTTGTGGATCGGCAACTCGTTATCGGCAATCAGTGTCCGCCAGCCGCCGGGTGTTTGACACTCTCTGGCCCACCCCAGGCGGCCATCTCGGGGTGCATCTTGCGGTGCAGGTCGCCGGTGTAGGCATAACGCATGGTTTCCTTGAAGGCTGCCACGTGTTTGTCCCAGTTGCCCTCGGAGTCACCATACTTGTCGTTCGGCCCGGCTTTGGTGACCTTGACCACCGTGTCGTACCAGCCTTGCGAGCCACCAATCGGGTCAGCCACCACCGGAATGATGTTGTTCGGGTGCACGCCTTTGTCATCCCACCAGACGTTGTTCAAGTCCGGGTCATCGGCCCCATGGCTGGCCACGCCTTTTTGATCCTTGTGCTTGAGCGTGGCCAGGCGGCCATATTCCCAGTGACCAAAACCGGTGGAGATGGAAATCACCTTGGGGTGAATGCCTTCGGTCACATAGGCCTTGGTCACCAGATGCCCGACACTGCTTTCCACCCGCACCAGGTCACCGGTCTTGACCCCCAGTTTGGCGGCGGTCGCGGGGTTCATCCAGGCCGGGTTGCTGTGGGCAATTTCGGCCAGCCACTTGACCGCAGCGGTGCGTGACTGCTTCATCACGTTGAGCTTGAAGGTGGAGAGGATCATCTCGTCATCCTTCATGGTCTCGTGCCATGGAATACGCTTGAAGGTCGGCATGGGGTTGAAGCCATACTCAGCCCACTGATCGACCCGCACGTTGATCAAACGGTTGCCGGTAGGAAAACCCACGTGGTTCTTGCCATTGCGCTGGATGCCAATGGTTTTGCCGCCTTTGCTGATGTTGCCGGCTTTGTCCACGCTGGCCCCGGCCATGTCCGCTGCCGACAGCTCTTTCAGGTACAAGCCGTATTCGGCCTGAATCTCGCGCCCGGTTTTGTCGGACACCTTGCCGGTCTTGGGGTTGAGCTTGCCGTAAATGGGCCAGACACCGTGTTTCTTCAAGAAGTCCAAACCGCCAGCCTCCTTCAAGCCGGGCACATTGTCAAAGTGGTGGCGCATGTAGTCTTCGCCGTCTTTGAAGTTCCAGAACTGCTTCATGCCGCGCTTGCCGTCGGGGTCGAGCTTGTGAATGATGTCGCGCAACATGATGCGGTTTTCACGCGACTCACCCAGCGACTTGTGCACCGGCTGGCGAATGCCCAGCCAGGGCCACAATGAATTGGGCATGGACTCGGGCTCCCAGCGCTCCAGGTACGGGCAATCGGGCAAGATCAAATCGGCCAGGGCGGTTTCTTCACCCATGAACGGGCTCATGGACACCAGGTAAGGAATCAGCTTCTCATCCTTGAACAACTTGCCCCACACTGCCATCGAGCCCGGGTTGGTGTAGACCGGGTTGTCCTGGTAGGTGAAGTAGACGTTGATTTTCTGCTTGCCCTCGGCAATCCAGAACGGCACCAGGTGACTCACCTTGTGGCCCGCCAGCGGGTAGTCCGGCGGGTGCGACAAATAGGACGGCTTGGCCGGTTTGCCCGGTGCGGGTTGCGGCTGTGGCCAGCCCATGCCGCGTGGCAGGCAGTAGCCGCCTTTTTTCTCGATGTTGCCGGTCATGATGGGCAGCATCATGCAGGCCTTCTCGTTGTAAGAGCCGTACAAGTGTTTGGCCGGTCCCCGGTAGGTGAACAGCGTGGCGGGCTTGGTGGTGGCAAATTCGCGGGCGATGCGCTCGATGGTCTCCACCGGTACGCCCGAGATTTTGGAAGCCCACTCCGGCGTGTACTGCTTGTAGTGCGCCTTCAGCTCTGCGACCGACACATTCGTCCAGTTGTTGATGAAGTCACTGTCTTGCAGGTCTTCACTCAGGATCACATTGCCCATGGCCAGCGCCACGGCCCCATCGGTGGCCGGGTGCACTGGAATCCACTCGTCCGAGAAGCCAGCGGTGTTGGACAAGCGCACGTCAAACGTCACAATTTTCATGTGGTTGTCAATGCGGCCTTCGGTCATGCGTTGTGACAAGGGGTTATGAAAGTAGGCTGCCTCCAGCACGTTGGAGCCAAAGTTCAACACGTACTTGGCATTGGCAAAATCAGGCGTTTCAATGTCGGGGCCCCAGGTGGGTTCCATGCCGATTTTTTTGGAAGATTCACACACCGAAGTGTGGTTCACCACCGTGGCTGAGCCCAGTGTTTGCATGAAGCGGTCAATCGTGCCACCGGTGCGGTTGCGGCCATACTTGAGCATGATGGTGTTGGGGTCTTCCTTGAGGGCGGCATCGAGCTTGCCTGTCAGCTCGGTCAGTGCTTCATCCCAGGTGATACGTTTCCACTTGCCTTCACCACGGGCGCCGACACGCTTCAAGGGGTAGAGGATGCGATCCGGGTCATAGCTGTACCACATGCCCGAATTGCCCTTGGCGCACAGGCGGCCTCGGGTGGACACGTGTTCGGGGTTGCCTTCAAGCTTGACCACGCGGTCGTTTTCCAGGTAGGCAATGGCACCATCCTGAATATTGCAGACGTGGCAGCCGGTAGGAATGGCCTTGCGCTCGACGGCGGTCACGGGACTGGGGTCTTTGCCGCCCAAGTCATTTTCCATGGCATTGAGCATGCGCGGGGCCGCTGCGGCCACCGCCCCGGTGCTGGCGCTGACTTCCAGAAACGTTCGGCGCGATACGTGAGGTATTTTCATGGTTGATCTCCTGGTATTTTTTTAAAACAGTGTCTGCATTTGTTGCGGGGCCATCAGGATGGCGTAGCGCAGTGCGGCGCTACCGACCAGGATCAGCAGGGCCGACAGGGTGAGCGTGCTGTTGCGAATACCCACCGGGGCCATCAGCAAAGCCACGGGTGCGGCAATACCACCCAGAATGCCAGCCCCCACAAAGATCATGCCCATCGTGCCCGAGGTCAGAATCGCAAAGGTCAGCTCTTCAGCCGAGCCACCGTAATTGGTGGTGCCCAGGATGGCGATCAGCACCACCCCCACGGCGGCGCTAGACCACAGCATGTACTCACGCAACACCTTTTGCGCCGCCTCATTGGCCCCGGCCAGCAAGGAACCCACCGCAGAGCCGCTGGCAATGGCCAAAGCCACAAACAGCACCGGCATCACGGGGGTGTTCCAGACTGGGCGAGACTGGTGTACCGCCAAGTCATAACCGGTGTAGATCGGCAAGCCCAAGGCCAAACCGGCGGTCACCAGGGCCAGCAACTTGCCGCGCTTTTCGTCCCCTTTGCGCAAGGCCAGGATGTACAGCACCGAGCAAATGCCAAACGCCGTGATGTTCAACGCCCCCCAGGCCAGGGGCGAGGTGAAGTTCATGTACATCGGGTTGAGCGTGTTGAGAAAACGCAGCGGCTGAGACAAGTCGGCAATCAGCAGTGCACCCCCTATGCCAAGCAAGACCACCGAAATGTAGGCGGCTTTCTCACGCAAGGGCCGCAAAGCCGGTTGCGTCCAGGAGCCATAAGACAGGAACGACAGCCCCGCCAGAATGCCCACCACAAAGAAGTAGATGGCGTAGGCCGAATGCCACGACACATCGTGGAACCATACATATTCACCCATGATGTGTGCTCCTTAAATGTTGAAGTGAAGCTTGAAAGCTGCGCGTTGCGGCTCCATCACTTCAATGGGTTTGTAGCCGTCACGGCCAAACTCGGTCTGGTTGCGATCCGCGCCGATGTAGAACACATGCGGCTTGGTGCCTTGTTCCGGGCGCAGCACTTGCGTCGGGTTGGTGGCAATCAGGTAAGACACCTCGCTGTTGGGGTCATTGATGTCACCAAACACTCGGGAGCGGCCAATACAGGTTTGCACACACGCGGGCACCAGGTTTTGCGTCACACGGTGGAAGCAGAAGGTGCACTTGTCGACCACGTTGGTGATCGGCGTGTAGGTGCGGTGTGATGGCAGCATGAAGCGTGCGTTGTAAGGGCAAGCCGCCATACAGCTGCGGCAACCAATGCAACGCTCATAACGTTGCAGCACAAAGCCACCGTCTTCGACAACAAAGGTGGCCCCCACCGGGCAGTTGCGCACACACGGCGGGTCTTCGCAGTGGTTGCACAGCCGAGGCAAAAATTTGCGCGATACCGTGGGGTATTTCCCGGTGACCTTGTAGGGCACCCAGGTGCGGTTGACACCGAGCGGGGTGTCGTATTCGGCCTTGCAGGCCACCTGGCAGGCCATGCAGCCGATACACCTGCGGGTGTCGACCACCATGGCGAATCGCCGTTTTGGCGATTGGCCTGCCTGCGTTGAGGCATTGTTTGCTTCACTCATCGGTTTGTCTCCTGGAGATGATGTGGATCTTGTTGGACACCTTATCCAGCTTGATTTCCGCAACAAGCGTGCCAATGCACCAAAGCAGCGCAAATGTGCCTCTTTCACAGGAGAAATGCCCTTGCCACAGCGCCTGAAAGACAGATGGGTATTACGAAAACGTAACATTGCACGGGTTTCTACTGAGAGAAAATGTTACGAATTTGTTATCTACTCGGCAACTTGTTTTTCTGATGAAAAATCCCATGCAACGCAGAACTTTGCTTGAACTGGGCGCGGCCTGGAGCCTGCCGCAGGCCACAGTTCAGGCCCAAACAGCTCCAAAAGACGAACCGGCCCCCTTGCGGATTGGTCTGACTGCCGTGATCCTGGCCGATCAAGCGGCGTTTTTATCGCGCTGGAGCGACTACCTGGGCGCACGTATGGGCTTGCCGGTGGTGTTTGTGGCGCGTGAGTCGTACCAAGGTATTTTGGATTTGCTGTTTTCTGACCAGCTCGATGCCGCCTGGATTTGTGGTTACCCCTACGTCATGCATCAGAGTCAGTTGCGCTTGCTTGCCACCCCGTTGCTTCAGGGGAAGCCGTTTTACCAGGCTTACCTGATTGGTCAACACAAGCCATCGGCTGAATTGGCAGGCTGGGGTGATCTGAAACACCGGGTACTGGCCTACTCCGACCCCTTGTCAAACTCGGGCTGGTTGGTGGCGCAGGCGCAAATGCGTTTGGTGGGCTTGACACCCAAGGATTTGCGCCGCTCTTTCTTTGCCCACGGTCATCGCAACGTGGCAGAAGCGGTGGCCTCCGGGCTGGCCCAGGCCGGCTGTATTGACGGTTACGTCTGGGACACCATGCAACTGCAAAAGATGGATGCCGTGGCGCGTACCCAGGTGGTGTGGCGCTCAGACTGGTACGCATTTCCCCCGATGGTCTGCAAGCTCAATGACCGCAACCCGGCGTTGCAGGCCTTGAGCAGCACTTTGCAAAACATGCCCGCTGACTCACAAGGCATGAGCCTGCTCAAAGCCCTGAACCTGACGGGTTTTGCCAAGCCGGATGCGGCCATTTTCGAGCCCATCAAAGCGCTGGCGGCCAGCGTCGGTGCGCTGCGGGTGTCGTCCTGATCATGTTGCCGCGCTTGCCCTACCGCATCCAGATTCCATTGGTGTTGGCGCTGGCGGTTACGCTGTCGGTGTTGTTGGTGAGTGTGGTGGCGGCCCAAATCTCGGCCCGCAACGCCCGTCTGGAGATTGTCAGCACGGTGCAACGGGTGGTGGATTTGCTGGTGGCGCAAGGTAAACCGCTGCTGGCGCAAGACGACACCTGGCGTGCCTACACCTTGTTGCGCAACACCGCCGCTTTGTTGCCGCAAACCAGCAAAGGCCAGTCGCGTGCAGCCCTGCTGGATGCCCAGGGGCGCTTTCTGGCGGGCTCTGACCCCTTGCGCCTGCCCACGGGAGAGCAGGCCTTGGGCGTGTTGATCAACGGCCGCCTGTTGCCGACCGTGAGTGATGCCACCCGCCCCAGAACCTTGACCACGCCCGATGGTGGCATGGCGCTGATCGAGCCGATCCGCAGTGATGACAACCAGACGATTGGATTTGTTTTTGCCGAAGTCGACAGCGCGGCCTTTGCGCCGGACTGGGCGGCGCTGTCAACCCCCGCCCTGATTGGTGCTGCGCTGGCCATTCTTGTGCTGGTGCCTTTGGGCTGGTTGCTTGGGCGGCGCATGGCGCGTCCGATTGCCCAAACCGCCGACTGCATCGCCCAGATTGGCCACACCGACGCAGCACAACTGCAGTTGCTGCTGCCCCATGTGAATGACCCGGAACTGGATCGCATTGCCGGTGCGGTACGCCAGTTGCTGATCGAGATGTCAGCACGCCAAGCCAATGCCCTGCGTGCCCTGTCGGCCGAGCGGCTGGCTGCAGTAGGGCGCATCACCGCCGCCGTGGCGCATGAAATCAACAACCCGCTGGCTGGCCTGATCACCGCCACCCACACCTTGCGGCTGCATGGTGATGTGCCGGATGCCCGCAACCGCAGCCTAGCGCTGATCGAGCGCGGTTTGCAACAAATTCGCACCATGACCACCGCTTTGCTGCCCCAGGCCAAGGTGGAAGACCGTTGCATGACGTTTGACGATATGGAGGATGTGCTGACCCTGGCACGTACCACGGCCGCCCAGCACTTTGTCACCTTGACCTCTGAGCAAGACCTGCATGCCGACCTGTGTGTGCCTTCGAGCGTGTTTCGCCAGGTCATGCTGAACCTGTTGCTCAATGCCATCCGGGCCGCGGGCCAGTCGGGCCAGGTGCATGCGTGTTTGCGCGTGGAGGCCAGCAAGGTCAGCTTTATCTTGTGCAACACAGGGCGGCATTTTTCAGATGAGCGTTTGCAAAAGCGGCTGCTGACCGATGATGGCAATGACCCCAATGGCTTTGGCCTGTGGATTTGCCATGAATTTGCGGTGCGGTATGGCGGCGGTTTCTTCGCCACCATGGCCGCAGAAGTGCGCCCACCCTTTACCACCTGTTTGAGCTTCTGGCTCCCCAACCTTGCCCGCCATGACCCACCAAAAACTGCTGCTGATTGAAGACGACCTGATCCTGGGT
>VIKI01000135.1:8015-13567 GCA_008080595.1 Comamonadaceae bacterium | reverse complement strand
GGATCATCAGTTTGAATTTGATTGTGGTTTTGAGGGGGAGTTGATCGGGATTTTCAGTGAGTTGCTCAGTGCCATGAGCAACTTGATCAGCAACGCGGTTCGTTATACCCCTGCAGATGGTTTCATTAAGGTGTGTGTCAGGCGACTTTCCGATGGACGGCTTGAGTTTTCCGTGACCGACACTGGTCCAGGTATCGCTGCGGAGCACCTTGGCCGCTTGACGGAGCGCTTCTACCGTGTGGATCGAAGTCGTTCCCGTGAAACTGGCGGCACCGGTTTGGGTTTGGCGATTGTCAAACATGTGGCGCAGCGCCATGGAGCGACCTTGTCGATTGAAAGCACGGTTGGGCAGGGATCGGTGTTCAGTCTGGTATTTCCGGCTTCACGGGTGGCGTGAGTGGCCGTTTGGGTGTTTGTTCGTACAAGCCGAGGCTTACTTTTCGTTCCGCAGGATGTGCCAAAGTGCGCCGGAATTGCCACCCGGGGAGTTGTGAGAAATCAGGGTGTGTTTGCATGGTTGAGAGGTCTGCAATCAGCCACTGACATGAACTGTTGGTTTGCCAGGGCGTGAGTTTGAGTGAGCTATGAAACTGAAAGGCCGCAACTTGACTGCGTGTTAATCCCCAAACGGTCACGCAACCTGGGTTGTCGGGCAAACTGTGAATGGTTTGGCGCACCAGAGGCTCATAACTGCGGGCAAAATCCAGCAAGGGTAACCAAAGAGTCATCAACAGCAACCAGCTCAGGGCCGATCCTGCTGCGGGTAAAACCAGGCTTTTCCAAATTGCTGGCTGGTGTCTACCTACTCGCCATTTCACCAGCCAAGCCCACATCAGGCTTGCAGCAATAGCTATTAAAAATGCAGCAAAAGAAAAACTGTGGGTGAATCCTGGTGCCAGCCGTTCAACATTGACAGCCGGTTGTGACGGGACACCGGTTTGCAGGGAAATCCAAACCACCCAAATCACCAGGGCGCAACCGGTGAAAAAAATCAGCGTAAACCAGTCAATCAAGGCACTGACATTGCGCCCCAAGGTGGGTAACGCAAAAGCGGCCAAGGCAGCCAGTGCCGGTAGAGCCAGAAGTAATGAACGATCTGCTGCACTGGTGGTCAGGGTGGCCACACTGGCAACGGCCACAAACCAGATGGGTAACCACAGATGCAAGCCGGTGAAACGTGCGCTGAAAAGTTGACGACGCCAGTGCCACAAGGTCCAAAAAGTCAATGGCCATGTGGGCCAGGTGAACCACAAAAAGAGCCGCCCGAGGCTTTGCCATTCAGACCAGTTTGTATGAGGTGGATCAATGCGCCAGCGCCACAAGTCCAAATATGTAGAGAAAAGGGCGGTGACCAATGTCATGAGTATCAGCCCCGTAGCACGCCACTTTTTATTCACCGCAAGGTGTTCATCGCTTGGCGATGCCAGCAGATAAATGGCAGCTCCACCAAGACCTAACGCCAGCGCAATGGACGGTGCACCTGAGAGTGAAAGCCCCATTAATGCCATGCCTGCACTCAAGCCAGGTGTCCAGGAGCGGTAGGGTAGTGCAGCCATGGCGTAGAACAGCCATGCACAAAAACACAACTGTGCCAATGCCGGTGTTGTCTCATGGCCTAACTGTGCCAATCCCAGACAAGACATCAATGCCAATAAGCCACCGTCAGCAATGGCGCGTGCATAGTCCGTTGGATGAGCTTCTCCGCCAAAGGCAAATGCGACGGGTTGGGCTGAGGGGTTGCGGGCCAAATAGTAAATGCCGTACCAGGTTGCCATCATTGACAACACCAACAGCATCATGAATGGCAAACGAGCTGCAAAGTCTCCGGGTATCCAGGGTGGTGCTATTTGAATACACCAAGCTCCTAGCCAGTAGGGCAGCAAAGCATCCACTTCGGGTTGCATGCCGCCAAGAGTGGGGTTCCACCAGTTGCTTGCCCCACGCGCCAGTTCAGCCATGTAGCCAAACGAGGTGATGTCATCCGATTTCCAGGGAACCCGCCCCAAAAAGCCTGGTAAGACATACGCCAGGCAAAACAGCAGCAGCGCCAAGCGCGGCAGGCGTTTGACAGCTTTTTGGCTGACGATAGCGGGTGTGGGGTGATTCACGAAGGTGACGCGTATGAACAGAGCAAAGAAAAAGGCAGCACGGAATGACCCGGCTGCCTTTGACAGAGTGCTGTAAGTCGCTTACTTGGCAGCAGTTTTGCCGAAACGGTTGCGGAACCGTTCAACCCGGCCACCCATGTTGTCCACGGATTTTTGAGTTCCGGTGTAGAAGGGGTGCGACTCGCTGGATGTTTCCAACTTGAAGAGCGGCAGTTCACGGCCATCTTCCATGGTGATCATTTCCTTGGCGTTGGCGCAAGAACGGGTAACGAATTTGACACCATTGGACAAGTCCAGGAAACAAATTTCGCGGTAGTTGGGGTGAATGCCTTCTTTCATGATTTCTCCATCAGTTGCGTTAGCCGCGTCAGCCCTTGCACAACCCTTTGTGCAATTCAAAACTGCTCGTACTTTTCGCTAAAACAGCTGATTATAGAGTAGCCTGCTACCTATGCCCCTCAGACTTGCGCAACGCAGCTGCAAATTAAATTGCGGTCGCCATACACGTTGTCAATGCGCCCCACCGGCACCCAGTATTTGGACTGCTTCAAGCCGGGCACCGGGAAGGCGGCCAGCTCTCGGCTGTAGGGCTTGTCCCAGGTCTCGCCCAGCAGCGCCGCTGCCGTGTGGGGGGCGTTGTGCAAGGGGTTGTTGTCTTGCGGCCAGACACCTTGTTCGACCTTGGCAATCTCTTCACGGATGGCGATCATGGCGTTGATGAAGCGGTCCAGCTCGTCGAGCGTTTCGCTCTCGGTGGGTTCGACCATCAGCGTGCCGGGCACCGGGAAGCTCAGCGTGGGGGCGTGGAAGCCATAGTCCATCAGGCGCTTGGTCACGTCTTCGGCGGACACGCCGTTGACACCGCCGCTGCTTTCCTTCAACGGGCGCAAATCCAGAATGCATTCATGGGCCACGCGACCTGGTTTGCCGTCTTGCGGCAGGCTGGTGTAGAGCGTGGGGTAGTGGTCTTTCAGGCGCACGCTGATGTAGTTGGCGCTCAGGATGGCGACTTCGGTGGCGGACTTCAGGCCCTTGGCACCCATCATGCGGCAGTACATCCAGCTGATCGGCAGCACGGCCGCATTGCCCAAGGGGGCGGCAGATACGGCACCTTCACTGGCCCCGGGCAGATACGGCACCAGGTCGGCCACGACACACACCGGGCCGACACCGGGGCCGCCGCCGCCGTGCGGGATGCAGAAGGTTTTGTGCAGGTTCAGGTGGCTCACGTCGCCGCCAAATTCGCCCGGTGCGGCCAGGCCGACCAGGGCGTTCATGTTGGCACCGTCCACGTAGACGCGCCCGCCATGGCTGTGCACCAGGGCGCACAGGTCTTTCACGTTGGTCTCGAACACGCCATGGGTGCTGGGGTAGGTGATCATCACGGCGGCCAGGTTGGCGCTGTGCTGTTCACACTTGGCTTTCAGGTCGGCCAGGTCGACGTTGCCTTGTGCGTCGCAGGCGGTCACGACCACCTTCATGCCGACCATGGTGGCGCTGGCCGGGTTGGTGCCGTGGGCGCTGCTGGGGATCAGGCAGATGTTGCGGTGGCCCTCGCCCCGGGCGGCGTGGAAGCGGCGAATGGCCAGCATGCCGGCGTATTCGCCTTGTGAACCCGCATTGGGCTGCAGGCTGATGTCGGCGTAGCCGGTGGCCTGGCACAACCAGGCGCGCAGTTGCACATCCAGCTCGGCGTAACCGGTGCGTTGCTCGGCGGGGCAGAACGGGTGGATGTTTGCAAACTCGGGCCAGGTGATGGGCATCATCTCGCTGGTGGCGTTGAGTTTCATGGTGCAGCTGCCCAGCGGAATCATGCTGCGATCCAGCGCCAGGTCGAAATCGCTCAAGCGGCGCAGGTAGCGCAGCATGCCGGTCTCAGAGTGGTGCGTGTTGAACACCGGGTGAGCCAGGTAGCTGCTGGTGCGCGTCAGGCTGGCTGGCAGCAGGGTGGCGCTACCCGCTTCCATGTCGCTGAAGCTGGGCGCGGTTTTGCCCGTGCTGGCAAAGAAGCCCCACAGCGCTTGCACATCGGCGCGGGTGGTGGTTTCGTCCAGCGACACGCTCAGCGAAGTTTTTGAGGCAAATCGCAGGTTAGCCCCCTTCGATAGTGCGTAAGCAGCTATTGAATTTGTAGCGTCGCCGGTGGCGATGGTAAGGGTGTCAAAGGCGCTGCCATTGGCCACCGTGTAGCCCATGGCTTGCAGGCCACGTGCCAGCACGGCGGTGAAAGTGGCCACGCGCTGTGCGATGCGCTTCAGACCCTGCGGGCCGTGGTAGACCGCGTACATGCTGGCTACCACGGCGGGTAGGACTTGTGCGGTGCAGATGTTGGAGGTGGCTTTTTCGCGGCGGATGTGTTGCTCGCGGGTTTGCAGCGCCAGCCGGTAGGCCGGGTTGCCATGGGCATCGACGCTGATGCCGACCAGGCGGCCAGGCATGGAGCGCTTGTGCTCGTCGCGGCAGGCCATGTAGGCGGCGTGCGGGCCACCGTTGCCCATGGGCATGCCAAAGCGCTGGGTGGATCCCACCGCAATGTCGGCACCGAGTTCACCGGGTGGGGTCAGCAGGGTCAATGCCAGCAGGTCGGCCGCCATGATGACCACGCCGCCTTTGGCTTTGTAGGCCTTGATCCATTCGCGGTCGTCGCGCACCGCGCCGCTGACACCGGGGTATTGCAGCAGCACGGCAAAGCTGTCTTCGTTCAGGGCTTCGTCACCCTGGCACAGCTTGATGGAGAGGCCCAAAGGCTCGGCGCGGGTTTGCAGCACGGCCAGGGTTTGCGGCAGCACCTCGCTGTCGACAAACAAGGTGGTGGATTTGGACTTGGTCACGCGCAGTGCCAGTGTCATGGCTTCGGCGGCGGCGGTGGCTTCGTCCAGCATGGAGGCGTTGGCCATCGGCATGGCGGTGAGGTCCATGACCATGGTCTGGAAGTTGACCAGCGCTTCCATCCGGCCCTGGCTGATTTCAGCCTGATACGGGGTGTAGGCGGTGTACCACGCTGGGTTTTCCAGGATGTTGCGCAGGATCACGCCGGGGGTGTGGGTGCCGTAGTAGCCCTGGCCGATGTAGCTTTTGAAAATCTTGTTTTTGGCGGCCATCGCCTTGAGTTCGGCCAGCGCAGCGGCTTCAGTCACCGGGGCCGGAATGGCCATGGGCTGGCTGCGGGCGATGGTGCGGGGCACGATGGCATCAATCAGCTCGCGGCGGGAGTTAGCTCCCACGGCCTGGAGCATCAGGGCTTCGTCGGCAGCATCAATGCCAATGTGGCGGGCAATAAATTCTGCGGGGTTTTCCAGTTCGGAAAGAGAGGGGGTAGTGGACATGACAGGCTCAATCATCCGTTCGCCCTGAGCCTGTCGAAGGGCCAGCGAAACAGGAAAAGGGGAGGGCTTCGACAGGCTCTGCCCGGAGGTGGCGGCGCATCAGGTGCGCCGCTGTGGT
>VIKI01000135.1:0-7950 GCA_008080595.1 Comamonadaceae bacterium | reverse complement strand
CCATCAGCGTGTCGAGGTCAGCCGGGTTGGCCAGCTTGACCTTGAAGAACCAGCCTGCGCCGAGCGGGTCGGAGTTGGCCAACGACGGGTCATCGCGCAGGGCTTCGTTGACTTCCAGCACTTCAGCGTTGGCGGGCATGTACACGTCAGCGGCGGCCTTGACTGACTCGACCACGGCAGCGGCATCTTTGGCGGCGTAGGTTTTGCCAACTTCGGGCAGGTCGACAAACACCACGTCGCCCAAAGCGTCTTGTGCGTGGTGGGTGATGCCCACGGTGGCGATGTCGCCGTTAACATTGATCCATTCGTGGTCGGGGGTGTATTTGATGCTCATGATGGGTGTTTCAATAAAAAGGTTGGAGGGAAAAAGGTTTAACCGCGGAAATAGTTGGTGGGTACAAACGGCATGGCGACCACTTCCATGGGCACGGCTTTGCCGCGCACGATGGCGTTGATGCGGCTGCCCAAGGTGGCCAGCTCTGGCGGCACATAGCCCATGGCAATGGGTTTGTCGATGGTGGGGCCAAGCAGGCCGCTGGTGACTTCGCCAATGCGCTCGCCAGCGAGGTTTTGCAGCTCGGTGTGTTCACGCACCGGGATGCGTTCCAGGGCCACAAGGCCAACACGTTTTTTGCCTGTTGCCCCCGCTTCACCAGCGAGTTGTGCTGCTATTTTTGTAGCGCCAGGGTAGCCGCCCGCACGGGCACCACCGGCGCGGCGAACTTTCTGGATGGCCCATTGCAGCGCGCCTTCAACCGGCGTGGTGCCGGTGTCGATGTCATTGCCATACAGGGGCAGGCCAGCTTCCAAGCGCAGCGAGTTGCGCGCACCCAGGCCGATGGGCTTGACTTCGGGTTGCGCCAGCAGGGCGTTGGCCAGGGCCAGGGCCTCGGAGGCGTGTACCGAGATCTCAAAACCGTCTTCGCCGGTGTAGCCGCTGCGGGTCAGGAATACGTCGATTTGCTGCGTGCCGGTGTTCACGGTGAAGTTGCCGCCGGTCATGAACACCAGCTTTTCCACGCCCGGTGCCAGGCGCGACAGGGCGGTCACGGCTTGCGGACCTTGCAGAGCCAGCAGGGCACGCTCAGGCATGGGAAGCACCTCGCAGCGCGAGCCGATCTTGGCCTGGATGTGGGCGATGTCGGCCACCTTGCAGGCACCATTCACGATGACAAAGATGTCGGTGCCACGGTTGACAAACATCAGGTCGTCCAGAATGCCGCCTTCGTCATTGAGCAGCAGACCGTAGCGCTGTTTGCCCACCGGCAGGTCGATCACGTCGACCGGGATCAGGCTCTCGAACGCAGCGGCGGCATCGGGGCCGACCAGGCGCAACTGGCCCATGTGGGACACGTCGAACAGGCCGGCGGCGGTGCGGGTGTGTTTGTGTTCGGCGATCAGGCCGGCCGGGTATTGCACCGGCATGGAATAACCGGCAAACGGCACCATGCGGGCACCCAGGGCGATGTGCAGGTCGTTCAGGGGAACGTTCAGAAGGGATTCAGGGGCGGACATCAGGTCTCCAATCGAGTTAAGGGCTTGACAAGCCCTAAGGGGCTAACCATGTTCCATGACTTGGTAGTGACCAAAGCCATGGGCTGCCCCCACTGTCCGCTTTACCTGAGAGATTCACCTGGCGATGCAGGTTTGCTCCTTCGGTGGACGGCATTGAATGCCGCCTCTCTCCAGTTGGGAAACGCCTTTTGCAAGGCGTGTGTCAGTCCTTTTGCCTGAGCGTTCATCGCCAGCAATTGCTGGCTCCTGCGCCTTCGGCGGCAAAGCGCGTGGCCCTGCTCTCTCCTGACCGTGGCAATTCTAGCGTTTGGTTTTGTGATTTGACTCCAGGTGAATTCAAAATAGTGTTTGCCTAAAATGCCTATTGATAGAATCAATCAAACGACAAATTTAACCCAGAAACACAATCGATGCTGGCACAGTTTTTACAGTTTCTTTTTGCTGGTATCACCGTGGGGGCAACCTACGCTCTGGCGGCATTGGGTTTTACGCTGATCTACAACGCCAGCAATGTCATCAACTTTGCCCAAGGTGAATTCATCATGCTGGGGGGCATGCTGGCTGTGTATTTTTCACAATCCGGATTGCCGTTGCCCGTTGCTTTGGTGCTGGCCATTGTGGTGCCAGCGTTGGTGGGGGTCGTGGTTGAAAAGCTGGCCATTGAACCTGTTAAAGGCGCTGAATCCGTGACATTGATCATCATCACCATTGGGGCCTCACTGGTGTTGCGCGGTTTGGTTCAGGTCAGCCTGGGCAAGGGGTCACACAGCTTGCCCGCTTTTTCAGGTGATGAACCATTGCAGATTCTGGGGGCCACACTGATGCCGCAAAGTCTCTGGGTGCTGGGCGTGACAGCCCTGGTGGTGCTGGGGCTTTGGTACTTTTTCAGTCACACCTTGCAGGGCAAAGCCATGTTGGCAACATCACATAACCGACTGGCCGCCGAGTTGATGGGCATCAACACCAATTGGGTGTTGTTCATGAGCTTTGCCATGTCAGCTGCCTTGGGTGCTTTGGGTGGAATTCTGGTGACACCCATTACCCTGACCTCGTATGACGTAGGCATCATGCTGGGTCTGAAAGGTTTTGTAGCCGCAGTGGTCGGAGGTTTGGGCAATGGCTTGGGCGCAGTGTTGGGTGGCTTGCTTGTAGGCATTCTGGAAGCCTTTGGTGCGGGCTACATTTCTTCGTCCTACAAGGATGCCATTCCCTTTGGGCTGATTTTGCTGATTCTCTTTTTCATGCCACGGGGGTTGTTTGGTGGCAAATCCTCAGATCGGGTTTAGACCTGTGCGACAGCCTCAATTCATCGGCTTGTACATCATCATGGTGGTGCTGGCCTTGCTGCCCTTGGTTTTGCCGAATGCTTTCTATGTGGATTTGGTCATTCGCATGGCCATCAATGCAGTGATCGTGTTGAGTCTGAATTTACTGATTGGTTTTGCCGGACAAATCAGTCTGGGTCACGCCGGTTTTTTGGGTATGGGTGCTTATGCGTCGGCGGCCTTGCCAACACATTGGGGCTGGCATCCCTTGCTGGCCATGGGGGCAGGCGCTTGTGCTGCCGGTTTGTTGGCGGCGGTACTGGCGCGGCCGATTTTCAAGCTCAAGGGGCACTATCTGGCGATGGCTACGCTGGGCTTGGGCATCATCATCAGCATTGTGGTGCGTAACGAAGCTGCATGGACGGGCGGGCCAGATGGCATGCCCGTATCTGCTTTGAATTTGTTTGGATTTGAATTGTCGAGCGACAGGCACTGGTATTGGCTTGTGGCATTCATCCTGTGCTTGGGTATTTGGGCTTCGCTGAACCTGATTGATTCGCCGTTTGGTCGTGCCTTGCGCGCATTACATGGCTCCGAGGTGGCTTCGCAGGTGGTTGGGGTGGATGTGGTGCGTTACAAGGTAGCCATATTTGTTTTGTCGGCCGTGATCGCCAGTGTCATGGGCAGCATCACGGCGCACTACGTGGGTTTTGTGACCCCCAATCTGGCTGATTTTTTTCACTCGATCGAGTTGGTCACCATGGTGGTGATTGGTGGCATGGCTTCGGTTTATGGCTCTGTGCTGGGGGCCGTGTTGCTCACCGCCTTGCCGCAGGCCTTGGCTGCTTTTGAGGGCTGGGAAACCGTGGCGTTTGGCGCCATTTTGATGTTGTCCATGATTTTTTTACCCCGGGGTCTGGTGCCTACGTTGGCGGCCAAACTGGGTAGGGGCCTGTAACCCATATGGCGCTGCTCGAAGTCTGTGACCTCAGCATCCATTTTGGTGGAGTCAAGGCAGTGCAAAACGTCAGTTTTTCAATAGACCCCGGTTTGATCTATGCCGTCATTGGCCCCAACGGTGCGGGTAAAACAACTCTTTTTAATCTGATCACAGGCATTTACACACCCACCAGCGGTTCCATCAAGCTCAATGGTGAATCGATTACGGGTAAAACACCCCATCAATTGGCACAGCGTGGCGTGGCTCGCACGTTTCAAAATCTTCAAGTTTGCATGAACATGAGCGCGATTGAAAACGTCATGGTGGGGGCACATTTAAAACTTGACCGCAATCTGTTTAAAGCCGCCTTGCGCTGGCCGTCGATTCTTCAGCGTGACCGTGAGCTACGCACGGAAGCTGCTGAGCTGATGCGTTTTGTCGGACTGCAAGAGTATGTAGATAGTCGTGCGGACAGCATGCCGTATGGCGCGTTGAAGCGTCTGGAAATTGCGCGTGCCCTGGCCATGCAGCCCCAACTCATATTCCTTGACGAACCAGCAGCAGGGCTCAACACCAAAGAAACCCAGGATGTCGATGCACTGGTGCGAAAAATTGCGGACTCTGGCATCACCGTGGTGCTGGTGGAACACGATATGAAAATGGTGATGAACTTGTCTGACCGCATTTTGGTGCTTGACTACGGCAAAAAACTGACCGAAGGCACTTGTATCGAAGTGCGCAACAACCCCGATGTGATTACCGCTTACCTGGGCGCTCACGCCTGACGAACCCGAAGCATGGACGCATTACGCATCATCAGCGAAGACCACAACAACCTGTGGCGCATGGCCACCACGGTGGACCAATTGGCCAGTGAGTTGGAGAGTACGGGTGTTCTCGAACCCAAGTTCCTGACTTCGGTACTTGATTACATGGGGCAGCTTGAAACTCGCTCGCACTACCCCAAGGAAAACGACTACCTGTTTCGCTACTTGCGCTTGCGAAGTCCGCAAGTGGCTGAAACGCTGAATCAGCTTGAAAAAGATCACCTTGAATCGTCGGCCAAACACCAGCATTTACGCACCAGTATCAGTGCGGTGGCCACAGGCAAGTTGTCAGGGAATACGTTGGCCCAACAGTTGCGTGATTTCACCGCTGGCATGAAGTCGCATATCCTGACTGAAGAAAAACAGCTGCTGCCCTTGGCCCACAAGAGCTTTTTGCCAGAAGACTGGAATGCAATTCACCAGGTTTTTCACGACAGTCAGCACCCGTTGTTTGGTGAGGCTGCACAGGCCGAGTTTCGCGAGCTTTATCACCGCATTGTCAGCGTGGCACCAGAATCGCTGGGGTTAGGGGCGCAAAGTGTTGGGCATCTGACTCAAGGAAAAGACCCCACCCACGCTGATGTGTTGTTGCGTGTTCAGGGGCTGGAGTCGTGTTATGGCCGCATCAAGGCCCTCAAAGGCATCAGTATTGAAGTGCGCAGGGGTGAAACCGTGGCTTTGGTGGGGGCCAATGGTGCGGGTAAATCCACTTTTTTGCGGGCACTCTCTGGAGTGCAAGCCATCAGCGCGGGCAGCATTCACTTTGATGGTGAAGACATCAGCACATTACGCTCGGATGTCCGTGTGCGTCGGGGCATTTGCCAAAGCCCTGAAGGTCGCCAAGTGTTTGGCCCTTTGTCAATCGAGGACAACTTGCGCCTGGGTGCATATACGCAGCCCAAACATCAAGTGGCAGGTGATCTTGAAAAAATATTCACCATGTTTCCCATCCTCAAGGAAAAGCGTCGGTTGGCAGCCGGAACGTTATCGGGTGGGCAGCAGCAAATGCTGGCGATTGGCCGCGCCTTGATGGGTCGCCCCCGTTTGCTGCTGCTCGATGAGCCCTCCATGGGCTTGGCACCACTGTTGGTTCAAGAGGTTTTTGATGTTATTGAAACCTTGAAAAGTCAGGGTATGACGATCCTCCTGGTAGAGCAAAACGCATTGGCCGCATTGGACATTGCGGATCGGGGCTACGTGCTGGAAACCGGCAGCGTGACCTTGACCGGAACCGGCAACGAATTGGTGCGCAATGAACAAGTGCGCACGGCCTATCTGGGAATGTAATTGTTTGAACATAGAAACGAGAGGCAAGCCTTATGACTGCAAAAAAACCACTCCCCAGCGACCTTGAAAGCATCGAAACGGCCAGTCGCGATGAAATTTCAGCGCTGCAACTGCAACGCCTTCAATGGTCAGTACGTCACACCTATGACAACGTGGCGGCTTTCAAAGCTAAATGTGATGCCAAGGGGGTTCACCCTGATGACCTGAAAACACTGGCCGACCTGTCCAAGTTTCCGTTTACCACCAAACTCGATTTGCGTGACAACTACCCCTTTGGCTTGTTTGCCGTGCCGCGTACCCAGGTGGTGCGGGTGCACGCCTCTTCGGGAACTACGGGTAAACCAATTGTGGTGGGCTACACCCGGCAAGACATTGAAACCTGGGCGCAACTGATGGCCCGCTCGATGCGTGCGGCGGGTGCCCGCGCAGGAGACATTTGCCAAATTGCGTATGGCTATGGTTTGTTTACTGGTGGTTTGGGGGCGCATTACGGGGCTGAAAAACTGGGTTGTATGGTGGTGCCAATCTCTGGCGGGCAAACCGAGAAACAGGTGCAGCTGATCCAGGATTTCAAACCAGACATCCTGATGGCAACACCGTCATACACCTTGGTGATTGCCGAGGAATTTGAAAAATTGGGGATTCCACCCGAAGAAATTTCGCTCAAGATTGGCATGTTTGGAGCCGAGCCGTGGGGCGAGGGCATGCGTGCCGAAATTGAAAAAAAACTCGGCCTGGATGCCATCGACATTTATGGGTTGACCGAAGTGATGGGTCCCGGTGTCGCTTGTGAATGTATAGAGTCCAAAGACGGCCCGGTGATCTGGGAAGACCATTTTTATCCTGAAATCATCCACCCGGAAACTGGCGAAGTGTTGCCCGATGGTGAATCTGGCGAACTGGTATTCACCTCGTTGACAAAACAGGCCATGCCGGTGATCCGTTATCGCACACGAGATTTGACGCGCCTGTTGCCTGCTACTTCGCGCAGCTTCAGGCGTATTGACCGTATCACCGGGCGCTCAGACGACATGCTGATTGTGCGGGGTGTGAATGTGTTTCCAACGCAAATTGAAGAGCAGATTCTGCGTGACCCCCGGCTGTCAGGCAACTACCAGATTGTGCTCAGTCGCGAAGCACATCTGGATCAGGTGGAGGTGCGCTGCGAGTTGCAGCGTGAGATTTCATTCCAACTTTCTGATTCTGAAATAGTCGCCGTGGGCAAAGAGTTACAACACCACATCAAAACCAATATCGGCATTTCAACCCGGATTACCGTACTCAAATTTGATTCGATTCCACGTACTCTGGCGGGCAAAGCACGCCGCCTGATTGATGAGCGTCCCGTGCAACTTTGATTTTTTTTCACTACAACAGGAGACAAACCCATGAAATTAACGATGAAAAAACTGCTCTCAGGCACAACACTGGCTCTGTGCGCTTTGACGGCCCTGGCCGCCGATCCGATCAAGATCGGCTCAGTGTTGTCGGTGACCGGGCCGGCTGCCTTTTTGGGTGACCCTGAGCTCAAAACCTTGCAAATGTATGTTGAGGACATCAATAAAAAAGGGGGGGTGTTGGGCCGCCAGATTCAACTGGTGCACTATGACGACGGCAGTGATGCAGGTAAAGCCAATGGTTTTGCCAAGCGCCTGATTGATGATGACAAGGTCGATGTGATCGTAGGCGGAACCACCACGGGGGGCACCATGTCGATGGCTCCCCTGGTTGAAAAAGCGGGCATCCCCTTCATTTCTCTGGCGGGTGCCGTGGTGATCGTAGAACCCGTTAAAAAATGGATTTTCAAAACGCCGCACACCGATCGCATGGCTGCAGAAAAAGTCTTGGATGACATGAAAAAACGCGGCTTGACCAAGCTTGCCTTGCTCTCGGAAACCAGCGGGTTTGGTCAGTCCGGTAAAAAGGAAACCGAGGCGGTGGTCGGCAAGTACGGCATCACCCTGGTGGCGAATGAAACCTACGGCCCTAAAGACACCGACATCAGTCCTCAGTTAACCAAAATCCGCAACACTGCCGGTGTTCAAGCTGTGTTCGTGTTTGGCTTGGGGCAGGGGCCGGCCATTGTCACCAAAAACTCCAAGCAACGCGGGATGAC
>VIKI01000134.1 GCA_008080595.1 Comamonadaceae bacterium | reverse complement strand
AAACGCCAGCACATCGCGGCCCTGGGTCAGCCCCAGGTTTTCGGCCGACTCGCGGGTGACGATGGCGGTCAGCACCAGCTCTGGGGCCAGACGAAGGGTGACTTCGGTATCGACCACGCCCTCCTTGATGGCAATCACGGGGCCGGCGAACTGGTTACGGGCACTGGTTTTCATGGACATTCTCCTGAGCACTTGTCGAAAATCGTTGACATAAAGCGGTCAACTCGGTGCCACCGCCATGGCGGCCACCGGCGGCACGCTTCACCAGCGGCTCAGGGGCAACATTGTTCATGTCGTCCACCGCATCCCAGGCGGCTTTGTAGGACAGGGGCACGGCCTTGGCGGCTTGGGAAATCGAGCCAGTTTTGTCGATGGCCTCTAACAGGCGGATACGCTTGTCACCCAGGAAGCTGCCCATGGCGGTGTCGATCAGCAGTTTGCCGGTGAGTTGGGTGGAGGGTAATGTCATATGCGGGTTGTCCAAGAGAGGAATGAATGGCCGCCACCTCAGCGCGGCATCACATCGCTGACCGAAAAACGGGTGTGCACGGACTCCTCATCAAAACGGGTCACGGTGGTGTGACAAATCAGCCAGCGCTCATCCACCAAGCGCCAGGAGGTGATGGATTCGGCATACACCGGCTCTGCAAAAAACACCTCGTCATCATCCGAGCACAGTTGCGTCTGTAGCAACCGAAATGCGCTGTAACAGGCTTGATGGGCAGCATCACAACCCCAGGTGCGTTCGGCCTGCAGCTCGTATTCTTGGTGCACATCAAAACGAATCGGGGCGACCACCAGGTCTTTCAGGGCGGGTGGCAATTCATCCGCCCAGCGCGTGCCATAGCCCAGACGGTGCGGACAATCTGCGTCAATTTCGCTAGGTAGTTTTGTATATAACGATATGCCCATTGCTACGCTCCAAGTGTCCAGACATGTCGAATCTGCGACACGCCCTGTCTGAAAGATAACGCTGATTTGTCTTGTTAGCTACATGGTAGATTGTCGCAAGGCAGACAAAATCATCTGTCGTTATGTATCAAGGCAAATAACGTGCCTGAACCGTGGTGTCCATCAAATGAGGCGTTCCGCCAGACAGATGGATACCTGATCCGCCCTGACGGCGGATTCAAGTCTGAAGTGCAACAGATTGATTGCGCCGTTGTCACTGCGCCATAAAAACTTCGTCTGGAGTTCTGTGTCCGTGGCCCACGTGCCGGGGTGATGTGCAGCGGCGCAAACTTCACTATCATGGCAGGCTACCCATTTGGCGAAAATACCCTTGAACTCCACTCCTGACAACAGCACCTACCTGGCCCGGGCACTGCAGCAGCAAAACATCAGCATCCGTGGGGCCCGCACCCACAACCTGAAAAACATTGACCTGGACATTCCCCGCAACCAGCTGGTGGTGATCACCGGTTTAAGCGGCTCGGGCAAATCCAGCCTGGCGTTTGACACGCTGTACGCCGAAGGCCAGCGCCGCTACGTGGAAAGCCTCTCCACCTACGCGCGCCAGTTTTTGCAACTGATGGACAAACCCGATGTGGACATGATCGAGGGCTTGAGCCCGGCGATTTCCATCGAGCAAAAAGCCACCAGCCACAACCCGCGCTCCACCGTCGGCACGGTGACCGAGATCCACGACTATCTGCGCCTGCTGTTTGCCCGCGCGGGCACACCCTACTGTCCCGACCACGGCCTGCCGCTGCAAAGCCAGACAGTGAGCCAGATGGTGGATGCGGTGCTGGCCCTGCCTGCTGACACCCGGCTGATGATCCTGGCCCCGGTGGCGCGGGAGAAAAAAGGCGAGTTTCTGGAGCTGTTTGCCGAGATGCAGGCCCAGGGTTACGTGCGCTTTCGGGTCAACGGCCAGACCTTTGAGTTTGACCAGTTGCCCGCACTCAAAAAAACCGAAAAGCATGACATCGACGTAGTGATTGACCGCGTCAAAGTGCGCCACGCGCCCGCTGACCCACAAGCCGACCGCAGCGACTTTGACAACCTCAAACAGCGCCTGGCCGAGAGCTTTGAGGCCGCCTTGCGGGTCGCCAATGGCCGCGCCATGGTCATCGAAATTGATAGCGCCTTGCGCAATGATGATGGGGGCTACAAGCCAAAAGAGCACTTATTTAATGCCAAATTTGCCTGCCCGGTGTGCAATTACTCGATTGCCGAGCTGGAACCCCGCCTGTTTTCCTTCAATTCACCCGTGGGGGCCTGCCCAAGCTGTGATGGCCTGGGAGCAACCGAATTTTTTGACCCCACGCGGGTGGTGGCCTTCCCCACACTCAGCCTGGCCAGCGGGGCCATCAAGGGCTGGGATCGGCGCAACGCCTATTACTTTGCCATGCTGGAGAGCCTGGCGGCGCACTACAAGTTTGACATTGAGCAGCCATTTGAATCCTTGCCTGACAAGGTGCGGCACGCGGTGTTGCACGGCTCGGGTGAAGAAGAGATCAAGTTCAGTTACGAGATGGGGTCAGGTGCCTCTGCCGGCAAAAAAGTCAACAAAAAACACCCGTTTGAGGGCATTCTGCCCAACATGCAGCGCCGTTACCGCGAGCGGGCAGCCGCCTCAAGCGGGAGGCGCGTCACGTCAAGGTGGGTGAAGGCACCCAGGCCCGTGCCATTTTTGAACTCAGCCACTACACCCTGTCCGAGTGCCTGGCCTACTTCAACAGCTTGCAGATGCAGGGGGCCAAGGGCGACATTGCCGCCAAGGTGGTGCGCGAAATCAGCCTGCGCCTGAAATTCCTCAACGACGTGGGCCTGACCTACCTGAGCCTGGATCGCAGCGCCGAAACCTTGAGCGGTGGTGAGAGCCAGCGCATCCGCCTGGCCAGCCAGATTGGCAGCGGCCTGACCGGTGTGATGTATGTGCTGGACGAACCCAGCATCGGCCTGCACCAGCGCGACAACGACCGCCTGATCGACACCCTGAAACACCTGCGCGACATTGGCAACAGCGTGCTGGTGGTCGAGCATGACGAAGACATGATGCGTGCCGCCGACCACATCATCGACATGGGCCCCGGCGCGGGTGTACACGGCGGGCGCGTCACGGCGCAGGGCAATTTTGAGCAAGTCAAAACCAGTGCCGAGTCACTCACTGGCCAATACCTTAGCGGCGCAAAGTGTATTGCCGTGCCCAGCCATCGCACCGCCTGGCTGCCCACGGTGGCCCCCAAGCCGTTCAATGAGGGCAAAGCCAGCCGCTCAGCCCCCAGCCCGGCAGCCGTGCGCCGCGCCGAGCGCGAGGCCAAGCACATCGCCACGCTGGGTGAGCTGCAAGCGCTCAAAGTCATCGGGGCCAGCGGGCACAACCTGCGTGGCGTGGACGTGGCCTTCCCGGTCGGGCTGTTCACCTGCGTTACCGGGGTCTCGGGCTCGGGCAAATCCACCCTGGTCAACGACACGCTTTACAAGGCTGTGGCGCACACCCTTTACCGTGCCCATGACGAGCCCTCGGCGCATTCGGCCATCGAAGGCATTGAGTACTTTGACAAGGTCATCAACGTGGATCAAAGCCCGATTGGCCGCACGCCACGCTCCAACCCGGCCACCTACACCGGCCTGTTCACCCCGATCCGTGAGCTGATGGCTGAAGTGCCCACGGCGCGAGAGCGCGGCTACGGCCCCGGGCGCTTCAGTTTCAACGTGGCCGGTGGCCGCTGCGAGGCTTGCGAGGGCGACGGCATGGTCAAGGTCGAGATGCACTTTCTGCCCGATGTCTACGTGCCCTGCGACGTGTGTGCTGGCAAGCGCTACAACCGCGAAACGCTGGAAGTGCTCTACAAGGGCAAAAACATCGCACAAATCCTGGAGCTCACAGTCGAAGCCGCGCACGAGTTTTTCAAGGCCGTGCCGACCATTGAGCGCAAGCTGCACACGCTACTGGACGTGGGCCTCTCCTACATCCGCCTGGGGCAAGCCGCCACCACGCTGTCCGGCGGCGAGGCGCAGCGCGTGAAACTGGCGCTGGAGCTGAGCAAACGCGACACCGGGCGCACGCTCTACATCCTGGACGAGCCCACCACCGGCTTGCACTTTGCCGACATCGACCTGCTGCTCAAAGTGCTGCACCAGTTGCGCGACGCGGGCAACACCATCGTGGTGATCGAGCACAACCTGGACGTGATCAAAACCGCCGACTGGCTGATCGACATGGGCCCGGAAGGTGGCTCTGGCGGTGGCACGGTGGTGGGCGTTGGCACGCCCGAGGCGCTGGCCGCCAACCCGGCCAGCCACACCGGGCGCTATCTGGCGCGGCTGCTGGCATCGCCCCCAGGCAGTGGTGTACAGTAATTCCCATATTCAAGAAAGAAACAACATGGCGAAACAATTCCAAGAACCCACCGTGGTGTACGGCACTGAAGATCTGCTCACCAGCCTGTGCAATTCAGTCACCCGTGTGCTCAACTTGGCAACCCCGTGCCAGGTGCACTACTCCGGCATGGTGCAGCGCATCACCAAAACCTGCCTCAAGCCTGATATTGGCTGTTTTGTGCTGTTTGATGGCGGTTTTTCCGGGCTGGTGGTGCTCAATTTTTCGGCCCAGACCGCCATGGAGCTGTACCAGAGCTACATGCTCACCATGGGCATGCCTGAGAGCGAACTGGCCCACTCCCACACCTCAGACGAAGTCAGCAACATCATGGGTGAACTGATGAACCAGATCGTTGGCGATTTCACCAGCAAGGTGCGCCGGGAGCTGCAAACCCACATCACCCAAAGCCAGCCCAAAATGCTGGTACTCAACAAGCAGGTGATGCTGAGTGTGGACACCCATCTGGACAACCCCGAGACCCGGCGCGTGACGTTTTACACCCGAAGCAACAACATTTTTTACCTTGAACTGGCGATTGACCGCTCCGAATTCATCAAGCTGCATGACTTTGAAATCAACGAAGTGGTCAACCCTGATGAGGTGATTGAGCAGGCCCATGCCCAACAAGCCAGCACCGAGCCAGCGGCACCGGATAGCACAAGCAGCGAGCACGACGATTTGCTCAAATCACTGGGGATGTAACTCCAGCAGCATCGGCTCTTTGAGGAGTTCTGCATGCACACCCAGTTCAATGACCTTCACGCCAGCGGTGCGCGGCGCAACAAAGTGGTCAGTGCCGCGGAGGCGGTGCGACTGATCCACAACGGCGACACGGTCGCCACCGGCGGTTTTGTCGGCATTGGTTTTGCAGAAGAAATTGCCATGGCGCTGGAAGCCCGTTTTGAGCAAAACCGCATCGAAACCGGCTTTGGCGCACCACAAAACCTGACCCTGGTCTACGCTGCGGGCCAAGGTGATGGCCAAACCCGTGGCCTGAACCACCTTGGTCATGCGGGCTTGATCCGCCGCGTGATTGGTGGCCACTGGGGCCTGGTGCCCAAATTGCAACAACTGGCGATTGACAACCTGATCGAAGCCTACAACCTGCCCCAGGGGGTCATCACCCACCTGTACCGTGACATTGCCGCAGGCAAACCGGGCACGCTCACCCACGTCGGCCTGGATACCTTTGTCGATCCGATTCATGGCGGCGGCAAGATCAACGCCATCACCACCGAAGACCTGGTGAGCCGCATGACCATTGACGGCAAGGATTTCCTGTTTTACAAGGCCTTCCCGATCCATGTGGGCATCATCCGCGCCACCACCGCCGACCCCGATGGCAACCTGAGCATGGAGCGCGAAGCCCTCACCCTGGAAGCACTGGCGATTGCCATGGCGGCACACAACAGCGGCGGCATTGTGATTGCCCAGGTAGAGCGCCTGGCCGAGCGCAACACGCTGCACCCGCGCAGTGTCAAAGTGCCCGGCGTGCTGGTGGACGCGGTGGTGGTGGCCAGCAACCCGGCCAACCACATGCAAACCTTCAGCGAGGCCTACAACCCGGCCTATTCGGGCGAAATCCGGATCCCCATGGACTTGATCGAACCCATGGCGCTGTCAGAGCGCAAGGTGATTGCCCGGCGTGCCGCGCTGGAGCTCATGCCCAACAGCGTGGTGAATCTGGGCATTGGCATGCCCGAAGGGGTGGCCACGGTGGCGGCCGAAGAAAAAGTGTTTGACCTGCTGACCCTGACCGCCGAGCCCGGTGTGATTGGCGGCATTCCAGCCGGAGGCCTGAGCTTTGGTGCGGCCATGAACACCCAGGCGGTGATTGACCAGCCCAGCCAATTTGACTTTTACGACGGTGGCGGGCTGGACGTGGCGGTGCTCGGCCTGGCCCAGGCCGATGCCCAGGGCAACCTGAACGTGAGCAAGTTTGGCAAGCGCCTGGCCGGTGCGGGTGGCTTCATCAACATCAGCCAAAACGCCAAGAAAGTGGTGTTTGTCGGCACCTTCACTGCGGGTGATCTGCAATGCCGCATTGCGGATGGCCGCATGCACATCGACAACGAAGGCAGCCAGCGCAAATTTGTTGCGCAGGTGGAACACCGCACCTTCAGCGCCCGCGAATCCCGCAAACGGGGCCAGCAGGTGCTGTATGTCACCGAGCGTTGTGTGTTCCAGCTGGCAGGCAGCCCGGATGCGCCGATGCTGGAACTGATTGAACTGGCCCCGGGCATCGATTTGCAGCGTGATGTGCTGGCACTGATGGATTTTGTGCCCCTGATCAGTCCGCAACTCCAAGCCATGGAGGCGGCCCTGTTTGCGCCATCGCCCATGGGGCTGCGCAAGCGCCTGCTGACCACCCCCCTGGCCCAGCGGCTGGAGTTGGATGTGGCGCACCGGCTGCTGTTCATCAATTTCGAGGGCCTGGCGGTTGACAAAATCGAAGACATCCAGGCCATTGAATCCCACATCACCGCCTTGCTTGAACCTTTGAAAATGCGCGTGGTGGTGGTGGTGAACTACGACAGCTTCACCCTTGCCCCCGCCTTGATGGATGCCTACACCCTGATGGTGCAGCAACTCAAACGCCGCTTTTACAGCCGCGTCACCCGCTACGGCACGGGCGGCTTCTTGAAAGCCCGGCTCGAAGCCCGTGGAAACGACGCTGCACCGGCAGACTGAAACCGCTGTAAATTTCCAAACAAATCAGCCTTTTGCCCTTATTTTTATTGCGCAAGCAGCTATTTATTTCATAGCGCACAATCGTGGTTTCCACCGCTCCTACAAATCCCATGTCCTTTATTTGCTGTGCATCACCACCGTGCTACCGATCTCGCCTGCGGCCAAACGCCGGGCATGGTACTGGGCCAGTGGATCATCGGGGTAACGCTGGGCCAGTTGGCGAAAGGCCTCCAGCGCTTGCGGTTCGTGTGTTGCCATCAAGGCATAGGCCGCCAGGTAATCATGCACTTGGGGCTGCGCCGCCTGCTCGGGGGTCAGGGGCTCAAACGTCGCCACCGCCTCGGTCTTGCCCTTGAGCACCAAGCGGCCAGAGGGTCGACCGACAAACCCCGGACACTGGGCCACCGTGGCATCACTCACGCAAATCCGGGTGCCGAGTTGTTTGTTGATGGTTTCCAGCCGTGCGGCGGTGTTGATGGCATCGCCCAACGCGCGGTAGTCCAGCAGGGATTTGCCGCCGAAGTTGCCGATCAAGACCTTGCCGGTGTTGACTCCGATGCGGGTGCGCCCAAAAGGCACGCCCTGCTCACGCTGCTGCTGGCTGCAGGCCTGGGCAAACTGATCCATCTCCAAGGCACAAGCCAAAGCCCGCTGCGCGTGGTCGATCTGCACCAGTGGTGCGGAAAACATCGCCACCACGGCATCACCCACGATACGGTCTAAGGTGCCGTCGTGCTTGAAGACAATCTGGATCATGCCCTCCAGGTACTCGTTGATCAGGTTGGAGAGTTTGTCTGGAGCGTACTGCTCCATCAAAGGCGTGAAGCCCTCCAGATCCGTCATCACAAATGAACATTCGCGGTAAATGGCCCCCAGCTCCAGTTGCTTCGGGTTGGCCTGCAAAAACTTGACCCGGTTGGGCGACACATAACGCGAGAAGGCATTGCGAATCCAGCGCTGCTCACGCTCGGTGGCCAGATAACGCGGCACCATCACCCCGACGAACAAGGCACTGAGCGCCAAAGCCGGAAAAAACGGGTCAAGCAGCACCTGCCGCGCAACAAACAGCCAGACTGACACGGCCAGACATCCTGCCACCAAAAAACCCCACAACAGCACCGACCACACCGGGCGCAAGCGGGCCAGCATGACCCCCAACAACAGCCAGGTGACCAGCAGCGTCGCCAGCAGCGCATCGTTTTCCCATGCCGGGCGTTGCAGGCTGGTGCCACTGAGCAGTTGTTCAGTCAATTGCACATGACCTTCAATGCCGGGAATCAACTCGCCCAAAGGACTGTAAAGAGTGTCACCCAGTCCCTTGGCCGTGGCCCCGATAAACACCATATGGCCTTGAACCCGCTGCGCATCCACCTTGCCTGCCAGCAGATCTTGTGCCGACACATAACGCTCAGTCGCCAAGGGGCGAAAGTGCAACCACACCCGCCCATCGGCGGCCGTCGGCAGAAAACCAGCTTGCCCGATACCGACCCCAGTGATGCCAGGAACCTGACCAGAAGAAGGCCCAGCCACTTCCAAGCTCAGATTGTCCAAGCCGCCAAACAGGCGCAGGGTTTCCAATGCCATGCCCGGGTACAAGGTGTCGTGCACCCGGTAAACCAGGGGCACGGCCCGCAACACCCCATCACTGCCAGGCTCCAGAGAAATGGCCGCGCTGCCTGCGGCTGCCTGGGCCAGCAAGGGCAAGGGGCTAAGCCCACCACCGTACTGTGGTAGCCAATCACCGGCGGTACCCCCCAAACTTAAAAACCGCGCCTTGGCCGGTGGCAGGGATGCACTGACAGAGACCGGCTCAATCGGAAAACCCAGCACCACACGACTGCGCAGCACACTGTCGGCCAACAGTTGATCATGGGCAGGGAGTTTTTGTAACTGCCGCTGCAACAGCGGTTGGTCTGGATATGCCGCTGCCACTTGTTCAGGGGAACTGCGATCCGGCTCGGACAAGACCACGTCAAACGCCACCACTTTGGCTCCCATGGCCGTGAGCTGATCCACCATACGGGCCAGCACGGTGCGCGGCCACGGCCACTGCCCGATGCCAGCCAGACTGGCATCATCAATGGCGACCACCCTGATAGGCAGCTCATCGTGGTAGGCCAAAGGAGCCAATGACTGCAGTTGATCAAAGGCGTTTTCGCGCAAACGCGCACGAAACTGGGGATCAGTCACCTGAATAAAAAGTGCCATGGCAATCACCAGCGCAGGGAACACACCGCGCAGCAAACCTGCGCCGATGCGTTGCAGCGGGTGCACTTGTTCACGGTTGGTCATACGGCTTAAACCCCAAAATGCAATAACACAGTAGTTTATGGGGTTACTTGATGCGGCCCATTGGCATCATGCTTCGCCACTGAAGCACCAAATAACACGCCAAATTCAACCACCATCGTTTAGACTTACCGGCAATCAATCAAACACGGCTGGTCATGCCTGCATCCCCTTCCTGGGCTGCCAACCTGATTGATTTAGGCGAGGGCATCATGAGCACACTGACTGAAGAACTGGCAAACACCGATTTGTTATGGGATGTGCCTCAGGAAACACTGCAATTCCTGGCAAAGCATAGCGCCCCTCAAACACTGGCACCGGGTGAGGTATTGCTTTGCCCAGAACTGGAAAACGGACATGTCTACCTGTTGCTCTCTGGCACACTGACCGTGCACTTTGGCGCCCCAGATACCCCCATGATCCGTGAACTTGCACAAGGGGCTTCGGTGGGAGAGGTGTCCATCATTGATGACACACTCCCCACCGCCTACGTGATCGCCAAGGAGACGTGCCGGGTATTTCCAATTCACCGCAATCTGATCCAGCAACTCCTGGCTGAGTCCAGTCCGTTTGCCCGCAACCTGTTGCAGATGCTGACCCGCTGGCTCAAATCCAACACACATCGCATCCTCAGTGACCGCACCCAAATCTGGGAACTCACTGACCAGGTCAATATTGACGGTCTGACCGGGCTTTACAACCGCCGCTGGCTGGACAACGCTTTTCCTCGTTTATTGGAACAAGCGTGGAAAAAAGAACAAGCTCTTTGTGTGCTGATGGTGGATGTAGACAACTTCAAACGCTACAACGACAACTACGGCCATCTGGGCGGAGATCAGGTGCTGGTGGCCATGGGCGAAGTTTTGAAAACCTCGGTGCGCCCCTACGACTTTGCCACCCGTTATGGTGGTGAAGAATTCCTGATCCTGCTACCCAACACCACCCTGAATGAGGGGGTTGCAGTGGCAGAACGTATTCGACTCAGCTCCGAGAACAAAACCATAGCCTATGCCAATGACAATTCAGTACCCGGCATCACCGTGTCAACCCCTTTGCCAAGCATCACCGTCTCCATTGGGCTCGCACTCAACCAATCCGACTCGGTGAGCGAATTGATCGCCGCCGCCGATGCACAGTTGTACCGGGCCAAGATGGATGGGCGCAATTGCGTCAGGTATTGAGATACCGCTGAATTCTCATCTTCACACCGG
>VIKI01000133.1 GCA_008080595.1 Comamonadaceae bacterium | reverse complement strand
GCCTTTGCCGGTTGGGTCGGTCGCAAACACGCCGTGGCCGTGGGCAGTGGCACGCTGGGCACCTGGATTGCACTGCGGGCCATGGGCATTGGCCCGGGTGACGAGGTGATCTGCACCGCCCACACCTGGCATCAGGTGGCGCAAGCCATCACCCTGGCTGGCGCAACACCAGTGTTTGCCGACATCAATTACTGGACCGGCAGCTTGAGCCCCGAAAAAGCTGCACTCAAGATCACCCCCCGAACCCGTGCCCTGCTGGCCGGCAACACCAACGGCCACCCAGCGGCTTGGACACCTCTGCGGGCCTTGGCCGAGGCCCATGGACTCAAGCTGATTGAAGACAGCACCGAGGCCCTGGGTTCCCGCTACCAGGGTCAGGTGGTGGGCACATTTGGTGATGTGTCGGTGTTTGACTTTTCTGCCCCGTCGGCCCTGTGCACCGGTGAGGGCGGCATGCTGGTCACCGATGACGATGCGCTGGTGCACGAGCTGCGCTACCTGCGCCAGCGTCGGCTGGCTGACCGCTCGTCGGTGTCGGTGGGTTCCCGTGTGCCTTTGCAAGCCGGCATGAGTGAACTCACCGCCGCGCTGGGTCTGGCGCAATTGGCCGGGCTGGATGACCGGCTGGCGGCCCGCCAGCAGGTGATTGCCTGGTACCACGACAACATGCAAAGCTTTGAGGGGGTCAAGCCGCCCTACATCGGTGAAGGTGTGGACGAGGTCAACTGGATGCTCTACGTGGTGCACCTGGGCAAACGCTTCTCGGGCAGCGCCAGAGCACAGATGATCGACGATTTGCTGTCTTGCGGGATTGAGACCGCCGCCTACAGCCACCCGCTGCACCAGCAGTTTTATTACATGCAGGCGGCGGATGCCATTGGCCGTCAGCGTGGGGTGCTGATCGACACCGACCGCATTGGTGATCGCGCCCTGGCCCTGCCCTTGCACACCGAGCTGGACGAAGAGCAGGTTCAGTACATCATCAAAACACTCAAGGACACCGCCACCAATGTCGGTGCCGGTGCCGCGATTTACTAACGAAAGAACACCATGACTGACTTGATCCATGAAATTGCCACCAGCCTGGCCACCGGTGCGGTCATTCCCTACCTGGGGCCAGACATGTTGTCACTGTGCACCGATGTCAAGGTACCGGCCACGCCCTTGGCACTGGCCGAGAGCATGACCGCCAAGGTCAGCGTGCCGCACAAAATCCGCAAGCGCCTGACGCAAGCGGCACAGTTCATCGAGAACTTCAAGCACCGCAAATCGGTGGTGCACCTGATGAACGAGGCCTTTGCCACATCACCCGCGCCCTCGCCTTTTCACCTGGCCCTGGCCGCCAGCGGGGCCAGGCTGTGGGTGGATACCTGGTACGACGACACCCTGGCCAGCGCACTGGCGCAAGTCAAGCCCGAACGCGGCTGGGTGCAGGTGCAAGGCTTGTCGCAATCCGAACACTTTGGCCAATGGACGGGCGCTTACGCGGCTGACGGCACCGCGCTGGCTGAACTCTCGGCCAGCCCTGGGCGCATGCTCTACAAACCGATTGGCAGTCA
This sequence comes from Comamonadaceae bacterium, assembly GCA_008080595.1. Lineage (GTDB taxonomy): Bacteria > Pseudomonadota > Gammaproteobacteria > Burkholderiales > Burkholderiaceae_C > Rhodoferax. The sequence goes on along the minus strand of VIKI01000133.1, from coordinate 14,650 downwards.
CAGCCCGGCAGGCAACTACCTGGTGTCTGACAGCGACTATGTCGAGGTGTTGACCGAAATTGACATCCAGACCCCGATTCCCGCCGCCGTGCAAGCATGGCGCAGCGGGCGCAACTTCCTGTTCCTCGGCTGCCGCTTTGACGACCAGCTGACCCGCTGTTTTGCCCGCCAGATCATGAAACGCTCCAGCGACCGCCATTGGGCCGTGTTGCCCCATGAACCGACCCGCATGGAAGCGCGTTTTCTGGCTGAACAAAACATCACCCGCATCGACATGACGCTGGCCGAGTTTTCCACCGCCTTGATGGCCGCCATGCAGCCTGCGCTGACCGCCTGACTTTTTTTTTAATTTTCTTAACCACCTCGCGGGCCTGAGCCCCTTTTCACCATGACCACTCTCACCGTTCTCCCCTCTGGCAAATCCTACGAAGTCGCCTCTGGCACCAGCCTGCTCAAAGCCCTGCAAGCCGCCGGCGAACCGATCATCAGCAAATGCGGCGGCGAAGCCAAGTGCGAAAGCTGCCACCTCTTCGTGACAGTGGGGCGCAAGAGCTTGTCCAAAATCCAGCGTGTGGAAAACGAAAAACTCGACGGCATCGTCGGTGTCAGCTCCAACTCGCGCTTGGCCTGCCAGGCCCTTCTGGGCGAAGAAGCGGTCACTGTTGAGCTGCTGAAATAAGCGCTTAGCGCCCCCCGGTGAGGCATCCATGGCTGACCCCGTCCCACTTCCAGTGACTCCGGTGGTTGACGTGGCCATCGTCGGGGCCGGACTGTGTGGCCTGGCGCTGGCCAACATGCTGGCCGCGCAGGGCCTGAGCCTGCGGCTGATCGAGGCGCGTGAACGCCTGGGCGGGCGCATCTTCACCCAGCGCTGCGAGGCCACCGGCCAGGCGCTGGATTTGGGAGCCAGCTGGTTTTGGCCCGAGATCGAACCCCGCATCAGTGCGCTTTTGTCCGAGCTGGGCCTGGCCAGCCACGCCCAGCATGACCCTGGGGATGCGTTCTGGCTGACCGACCCCAACCGCGAACCCGAGCGCCGCACCGAGCCCGGTGGTGTGCACGCCGGTGCACATGTGGTGACCGGTGGCGCGGCCCACATCATCGACACGCTGGCAGATCGTCTGCCTACCGGCTGCGTTCGCACCGCTACTGCCGTGCAGCGGCTGCATGACCGGGGCGAGTTCATCGAACTGGTCTGCCACACCGGGCCAGCCATCCGGGCACGCCAGGTGGTGCTGGCCCTGCCACCCCGCCTGATTCACCAACACATTGAATTTGAGCCACCGCTGCCCGCCGCCGTCTGGGCTGCGCTGGCGTACACCCCGACCTGGATGGCCGCACAAGCCAAGTCAGCCACCACCTTTGCCCAGCCGTTCTGGCGCATGGCGGGCCAATCCGGCAACGCTTTTGTGCGCCACGCCCAGGCCGTGCTGGGCGAGGTGTTTGATGCCAGTGCGCCCGGTCTTGCGGCAGGCGCTTTGGGCGGTTTTGTTGCGCTCAACGCAGCCCAGCGCGAAAGCTTTCAACGCGGTTTGCCCCTGCTGATCAGCAGCCAACTGGCCCAGTTGTTTGGCCCGGCCGCACAAGACGGCCAGGCCTACCTGCAAGACTGGGCGCTTGAGCCCTGGACGTGCAGCACGCTTGAGCGCGGCCAGCCGCAAGCCCCACCGCAGAACCAGCCCTTGCTGCGCCAGCCGCTGTGGGCCGGGCGACTGCTGCTGGGCGGCAGCGAAACCGCCGCCCACGGAGCCGGTCACATGGAAGGGGCACTGGAGTCGGCAGACCGCTTGCAGCATGCCCTGTGCCGCCCCAGCGCCAGTGCCAAGCCTGCCGCCAATGACTTCACCGTAGCCAGTTTTGCCCTCTGCGTGCAGGCACTGCGCGGCATCGCCCCCCAGCGGTACCGGCAGCACCTGACCCGCTTGCTGGCCAGCCAGCAGGCCGAGCTGCTGACCCAGCGGGCCTTGCTGGCCACCGTTGACCAGGTCTACAGCGAAGCGCTGGTGCAGCTGGATGTGCTGCTGCCGGTAATGCATCTGGCCGCAAGCGAGATCAGCAACGGCCGCCATGCCTTGACGGTCAGCTTGCTGACCGCGTTTGACGGCTGGAACAAACACCTGCTGGAAGCAGTGCTGGCACACAACGCCAGCTCCTGCGCCCTGTCGAATTTCCCCGCCGAGCACCAGCCCGATGCCGACACCGTGCGTGCCATCACCCTGGACTTGGCAGCAGCCTGGCGCGAATTTGCGCTGGAACTCAATACCCGGCTGCTGCTGGCTGCGGGTGAAATCGAAAGCACCACGTAGGCCATGACCCACATCCTCCACAGTGCCCGGCTGGGCCTGATCGAACAAGCCGCAACGGCAGTGGCCATTCTGGTGGAGGGTCTGGAGCGCGAAGAATTGCTGCGCTCCCGTCTGACCCGCCAGGAGGTGCTGCGCCAGCTCATCACCCTGGCCCACAGCGCCGCCCAGGTCGAGCCGCCAGAGCGCTTGCAGATGCCCGAGCTGGATTGGGACGGCTGGGATGCCCTGCAACGGCGCTTTGCCGAACCGGCCAGCGCAGCACTCGACGAAGCCCTGTGGTTTGCCTGCGAATCCCTGGTGCCAGCCACGCTGCTGTGGCTGCGGGTCTACCAGCAAAGCCAACCCGAGTTGTTTCGCATGGCGCCTGGAGTAGATCAAAAATAATAGCTTCTTGCGCTTGATTGATAAGGGCTATAGGTCATTTTGATGTATAAAACAGGCAAAACCCAGACATCTGGAAGCCTGCTCGAAGAGGGCAGATCAATCACCCCAGTGACGCTGTTTGCTGGGTTATAGTGAACGCTCGCCCCCCACAGCAGCGGATGAACTTGAACACCGGCATGCGGGCATTTCTGGAACTGTGATGCCCCTTGGTGTTGAGCGAATTTGTCTGAAGGCCTTATTTCACGCTGGGGAGTCCAAGGTATTCGCTATGCCGATTTTTCAACCCTCTCACATCCACACGCCCTATGCCACTGACCAAAATATCAGCCCCAAAACACCTGCAATCCAGCATGGTGAAAGCCCTTGCCGAGGCAGTTCAAGAGGGTCTGGTGAAAACTTGCAATGTGCCCCCAAACGATCTGTTTCAGTTGATTACTCGCTTCGACGTTGATGAAATTATTCTTGACCCTCATTTCGGCGGGGTCAACCGCTCAAACAATGCCTGCATCGCTGAAATCGTTTTTTTGACCGGCCGCACGGATGATCAAAAACGAGCACTGTTCCACCATATTTCTGACAAAGCGGTGCAGGCAGGCTTTCGATCAGATGACATCATGGTGGCGCTGGTTGAAAATTCACGCATGGATTGGTCACTCGGTCATGGCGTGGCGTATGCTGACCATAACGCTAAAAATCCTGTCTGAGCGCCATCCAGATTCGTCGGTCAAGCGAAACCCTGATGTGGTCAGCTTTGATCACCATCAGGCCAAGATTGCATTTCCCCAAAATATTCCGCCCACCCTTGAGTTGGGCTCTTCGGGTATCCAAGGACCCATCGAAACAAACCCATGCAAATCATCATCGCAGGAACCGGAAAACTGGCGACCGAGCTGCTCAATTCGCTGAGGAGTGATCCCGCCTGCCAAGTCAGCTCTTGGGCCAACAAAAGCACCCCGTCAGAAAAATCTATCGTGGTACATGCAGGCTCTGGCAGGGAACTGGCGGCCATCGCAGACTACTGCGGTACAGCACACGCCACATTGATTGAGCTGGCCACCGGATCGAACATTGAATCCATGCCCCTGACCTTTCCTGTGGTTTTGTGCCCAAACACCAACATCCTGATGCTCAAGTTCATGCGCATGCTGGAACTGAGTGGCGATCTCTTTCGCGGCTACGACATGAAGCTCATCGAATCGCATCAAGCGTCCAAGACCTCGGTTCCGGGGACCGCCGTCAACATGGCTGGCTCACTTGGAATAAGCAGGAATGACATCCATTCTGTGCGTGATGGACACACCCAAAAAACCGACCTGCAGATCCCCGAAACCCATCTGGCCCGCCACGCCTATCACCAAGTCCTGATCCAGGATGGCTCATGCAGTCTGAAGCTTGAAACACGGGTCTATGGCGAAGCGCCTTACGCACAAGGTGTCGCGCAGATCGTGGCGGCCGTGTCCGCCCACGAACTGGAAAATCGGGTCTATTCGGTCATGGAATTCATTAACAAAGGCTGGCTCTGAACCGTCATTTAGGGATGCGGGCCGGAGCCAGCTTGCGCAGCAGTTGCCCCAGGCTGGTGCGCAAACGCGGGCTGTGCAGACACACACCACCCAACAAGCCCACCACCGAGCCCAGCACGGTGTCCCACAGCCGTGCCTGCAACATCAGAGCCGATGACCTCTGCCCCAGATAAGCAGCTTCAGCCAACAAAATGGTCAATGGCGTGATGAAGATCACCGCCAGTCCGTAGTGCCGCACCACCCACACCTCGATGAAAAAGGTCAGCACCATCATCAGCATTGCCACGCGCCACGGGTCCAGCGCCAGCATCAACAAAACCCAAGCCAGCAACAGGCCCACTGCGGTGCCCACAATACGCTGCACTTGTTTGTGCCACACCGCCCGCAGGGTGGCTCCCTGCATCACCGCCATGCAACTCATGGGAACCCAATAGGCCCGATCCATGTGCAAGACCTGCGCCACGGTCAGTGACAGGCCGACAAAAACGCCCATTACCACCGAATCAACCACCACCACCTCAAAGCTGGCTGGTGGCAAAGGCCGCACCGGCTCTGCAGCTTGCTGACGCAGGTGATACAGGCTGTAGAAAAACGCAATCAGGCAGGCCAGCAGCGCCCCCATGGTCATCAAGCCGATGGAATACGGTATCTGCATCCGCTCCAGCGGTGTATAGGCCCCAATGGCGGTGGCCATGACAAAAAACAGGCTGCCCGGCGGCCCAACGGCATAAAACCGGCACACCATCGTCACCAGAATGGCAATAAAAGTCAGCACCGGTACCAACATCAAGGTCAAAAAATGGGTCATGACCCCCAAGGTATAACTGGCACTCATGCCAAAGGCACACGCCATCAGCAGCACCATGCGATGTGACAGCGTTGTTTTGGGCGTGTAGACAAACACCAGCCCGCCCAGCGATGCCACCAGTCCGAAACTCAGATGCTCAAAATAAGCCCCGACCAACAAGGGCAAGCCGGTTGCGAGTGCCGCACAAAACGGCATGGCCCAATGCCGGTCACTGGGGTTGATCGTCGTCAGGTGGCGCAATTCGGTTTGCACCAGCGCAACAAAATCACGCCAGTTTCGCCGGGTCATCATCCTAAGTTCGTTGCCTCGTCTCGTTGGCAAAACCCTCATACCCCTTGGCACGTAATTCACAGGCCGGGCAGGTGCCGCAGCCATAGCCCCAGGCGTGACGCTGGCGGCGATCACCCAGGTAGCAGGTGTGGGTGTGTTCCACAATCAAGTCGATCAGAGTTTGGCCCCCATTGAGCTGGCCTGATTGCTCGCCCAGGGTGCGTGCCATTTCCCAGGTTTGCGCCTTGTCAATCCACATCAGCGGGGTCTCGATCAGAAAACGCTGATCCATGCCCAGCGACAAGGCCAGTTGCAAGGCTTTCATGGTGTCGTCACGGCAATCGGGGTAGCCGGAAAAGTCGGTCTCACAGACCCCGGTCACCAGCACTTGCAGGCCACGCCGGTAGGCCAGTGCCGCCGCCAGGGTCATGAACAGCAGGTTACGCCCGGGCACAAAAGTGTTGGGCAGGCCACTGGCTTCCATTTTGAAAGCCGTGTCGCGGGTCAGCGAGGTGTCACTCACCTCGCCCAGCACGGCCAAGTCCAGCACATGGTCTTCACCCAGTTTGGCAGACCATTGGGGAAAATTCGCACGCAACTCGCGCAGCACATTCAAGCGGGATTCAAGCTCGATGCGATGACGCTGACGGTAATCAAAGGCAACGGTTTCGACCCGCCGGTAGCGGGCCAGGGCATGGGCCAGGCAGGTGGTAGAGTCCTGCCCGCCGGAAAATAAGACAAGGGCGGTAGTATGCATGGCCGTAATGTTAAACCCAGGTTATACCTGCTGACCCCAACCCACATGCTCACACCAACCCGTTTTTCCGTACCCGTGCGCAACTGGCTTGTTCCCGCTTTACTGGCGACTCAGGCACTTTTCGGCTGCACCGCCACGCCCAGCCTTGAGCCCACGACTCCCGCTCCACCCACGCAGGTCAAGCAAGCAGCACAAGCCACCCCTGACGAAGCCGAACACAGCCAGAAGTTTGCCCGCTGGGTGGCAGAGTTCAGCGCCAGCGCACGTGCAGCCGGTATCAACGAAGCCACGCTGCACAGCGCTTTCGACTCCGGGACTACCTGGACAACGCGCTCTCCATCCAGCGCATCACCCGTGGCCGGGACAAGTTGCAGCAGTTGCGCCCCCAGGCCGATGCGATTGCGGCACGCTACGGTGTCCCGGCCGAGACCATCCTGGCCATCTGGGGCATGGAGAGCAATTACGGCAGCAACTTCGGCCATATCCCGACCATTGATGCCCTGGCCACTCTGGGTTTTGAGGGGCGGCGCGAGGCCTGGGCACGCAGCCAGTTGCTGGCCGCCCTGCACATCCTGCAAAACGGTGACATCGCGCGTGCGCAGATGATCGGCTCCTGGGCCGGGGCCATGGGCCAGACGCAGTTTCTGCCCGCCAACTTTCTGGCCTATGCGGTGGATGCAGACGGGGATGGCCGCCGCGACCTGTGGGACAGTGCTGACGATGTGATGGCTTCGACGGCCAACTTCCTGGCCCGCTCTGGCTGGCAGACCGGCCAGCCATGGGGCGCGGAGGTGCACTTGCCGCCGGGATTCAACTACGCACGCGCCGATGAGCAGGTGCGCCAGCCAGCCGCCGCCTGGGCCAACGAGGGTGTGCAATCGGTGGACGGCACGCCGCTGCCCGCGCTGGCCGACAGCGCCATCTGGCTGGCCGCCAACGCAGGCGGGCTGGCCTTCCTGGTCGGGCCCAACTTCCGCACCCTGCTGCGCTACAACAACTCCACCAGCTATGCGCTGGCCGTCAGCCTGCTGGCACAACGCCTGGCCGGTGGCCCGGCGGTGCAGACCCCCTGGCCGCGAGATCTGCAGGCCTTGACGCGCAGCCAGTTGCTGGCCCTGCAAACCGCACTGAATGCCCAGGGTTTTGACTGCGGCACACCCGACGGCATGATGGGCCCGGCCACGCGGCGTGGTCTTCGGCAGTACCAGCACAGCCGGGGCCTGCCAGCGGATGGCTACCCCAGCCTGGCGCTTTTGCAGCAGTTACAGAACCCCGGAGCGACGACACCTTGAGGTGATTCAATGCTCTAGCTGAACGAGGTCTGCGGGTTATCCAGCTCCGAGGCCTGCCGGGGGCTGGCCTTGGCCAAAGCCATCCAGAGCGCAAACGGCAGTTGGCTGACTGTCCGCTTGGGGGCCATGCGGGTCACCTCGAACTGGTCGTTTTGAAAGACCATCACACCACACTCCACGGGGATTTCATTCGGTTTGGCAATCGGATGCCCGCTGCGGTCACAGCCCAACACGTACCAGCACTGGCCACCCAGCTCCAGGTAGGCGGCACGTTTTTCCGGGCGCTTCAAATCCGCCAGCAAATCAGACCGGTTGACCTTGATCTCATGCACCACCGGCTCCAGGTAGTCCTGGCGGGAACTGTTGCGCATGGAAAACACGTCTGGCTGGCACATTTTCCAGAGGCTGTCATCGCCTGACCCTGCCCGCACCTGAGCCCGCAGGTTCAAAGCGGTCCAGACCAGACGCTCTTCACGCAGCATGGCGGCCACCACTTTTTCGACCAGGGTTTCATGCGCCGAACGCGCCTGCCGGTTGCCCTGGGTAGCGCAGGCCAGATGGGCAATGCCCGCGTCTGTGACACGCACCACGTCATGACCACGCTCACCGCTGAACCGCTCCAGCAGACCAGCTGCCAACAGCTCAATTTCCAGCAAATCCTGATACGGCCACCCTGCAGAGCGGTACACCTCACGCAAACGCTGTGTGTGAATCCGTTTGAGGGCCACGGGCTGAACGTGAGGTGCAGTCATGCCATTCCTATTAATACTGATATTTTGTACAGTATTTTACTGATCAAAATCAAGTATGGATCGGAACGCTCCAGGTTCGACATGTGCAGCGGCTTAACCACATCAAACCGCCCAAATACCTGGCTCTCCGTATCCGTGGGTAACTGGTTATGTGGAATCTTCTGGCGGATGAGGAACTTTATTTCCCGAGAGCCGATAAGCCACTCGGGATCGAGTGGTGCAAAGAATTTTGGCAGCCGCAGAGACATTCCCTTTCGCGATGCCAATGGCCACATCAATCGCCATCTTCTCCAACGAATCCATTGAAATACTGCCGTCAATAAGTGACTCACGCAAGAGACCGGATAACTCTTCAGGAATTGTCTGACTGGCACCCATGATTGACCCCGCCCCGCTGAAACCATTCTGCTTGGCCTCAATTTGGTTTGATCGGATCTTTTCACCACTGTTAAAGAGGTGCATGACATCGATGCCACCACCTGTAGGTGCCAGGATGACACCTCGTTCAATGATGTTTTCCAACTCGCGGATATTTCCTGGCCAGGAATAGAACATCAGTGCTTCGATGGCCCCTTCAGTGAGACCCGTGACATTTCGCTTGTGCAACGCACAATATCGGTTGAGGAAGCTTTCAACCAAAAGCAAAATGTCCTCCTTGCGTTCGCGCAAGGGCGGAATTTTGACGGGGAAAACATTCAGTCGGTAAAACAGGTCTGATCGAAATTTTCCAGACTCCACAAGCCCGCGTAAATCGTCGTTTGTGGCAGCGACCACACGCACATCGACTTTGCGAACGCGGGTGCCTCCAATGCGTTCAATCTCACCCTCTTGCAGTGCTCGCAACAACTTACCTTGCGCAATTAAACTGAGCGTACTGATCTCGTCAAGAAACAAGGTGCCGCCATCCGCCCGCTCAAAACGCCCTTCCCTCGAATGTGAAGCGCCACTGAAACCACCCTTTTCAACGCCAAATAACTCTGACTCAATCAGTTGCTCTGGTATGGCCGCGCAGTTAATGGCAACAAATGGTTTTTCCTGCCGGTCACTGATGTTGTGAAGGGTTCGTGCGAACTGCTCCTTGCCGACACCGCTCTCCCCCAAGAACAATACCGTGGCACGAGTGGGTGCAACACGTTGAATCATGTGACACACCGAATTGAACCCAGCCGATACACCAATCAGGTTGATCTTGGCGTTCCTGGCAGCTTCAGCCGTGGAGACTTCAGCAACGGAAGATTTCTTGCCCCCAGGACTTTGCACAAACGCCTGAGCCTGCATATAGCGAAAGTCCTTGTCAGGATCATCCCATTCAGCAAGCGGCTTACTAATTACCTTACATGCGGCATGGCCCATCGCCTTGCACTCAACCTCACGCACCAACACCTGACGACCAAAAAAGCTGCTCACATAACCGTTAGCGTAGCCCTGCAGCGTCCAACACACGGGAGCATTGCCAATGCCATTGGCTGCAATGTGCGCCTCCGCCTCGGACGAGTTATGCCAAAGGAATTCCCCGAAAAAATGCCCGCTGACGACATCCGCTTCCATCTTGATCGCGCTCCAGAGAGATAGCCCATGCGTGTCAGGATGCCCCTGGTCTTCTCACCCCCCAGAATTTCAATCAACTCCCGACGCAGCGCAGCAAGTGACTCGTTATGCAACAAAACCATGCGTTGGTCATCAAGCCAAATCTCACCAAGCTCAGGCGAAAAATGCAGACGTGAGACAAGGTCGCCCATATCTGGAAACAGATAGGCCGAATGCTCACTGACTCGCTTGAGGCGAAACGACTCATCAAGATCAATGCGCGGCTGCTTGCTCAAATTCTTACCCAAGAAAAATGACCCTCAGTTAATCGGATGCATGATGCATCAGATCACCACAAATTGCAGTGGGGATTATTGCTCTATGTACAGGGGGCCAATAGCGGGTATACGCAGGTGAGCTTATAGGGTTTTCGCTAGTTCTGGCACCACGACAAACAGGTCGGCCTCCAGTGCGTAGTCGGCCACACTGAAGATCGGTGCTTCAGGGTCTTTGTTGATGGCCACGATCACTTTACTGTCTTTCATGCCTGCCAAATGCTGAATGGCACCACTGATACCACATGCCAGATACAACTCGGGCGCTACGATCTTGCCCGTTTGACCCACCTGCCAATCGTTGGGGGCATAACCTGCATCGACAGCAGCCCGGCTTGCACCCACGGCAGCATTGAGCTTATCGGCCAGTGGAATCAAAATCTCACTGAACTTGTCGGCCGAACCTAAAGCACGGCCACCACTGACAACGATTTTTGCAGCGGTTAAATCAGGGCGATCATTTTGGGTGATTTCACTGCCCATGTAGAGGGTGTTCAGGTTAGCGGTGACCGCTGGCAGGGATTCAACGGTGGCAGAGCCCCCCATAACCGGGACAGCGTCAAAACCGGTGGTGCGCACGGTGATCACCTTGATGGCATCAAGGCTTTGAACTGTGGCGACAGCATTGCCAGCGTAGATTGGGCGCTCAAAGGTATCAGCGCCAATCACGCGCGAGATGTCCGACAGCTGGCCCACATCCAGCTTGGCGGCCACCCTGGGTGCAATATTTTTACCACTGGCCGTCGAGGCAAACAAAATGTGTGTGTAGTTTGCGGCAATCATCACGATCTGTGCTGCCATGATCTCAGCCAGGCTATTGACAAACTGCGCGTGATCCACATGAATGATTTTGGCGACACCGGCTATTTGCTGGGCGGCCAAAACGACGGCATGAGCGTTGTGCCCCATCACCATGAGATGCACTTGGGCATCGGCAAACATGCTGATTTGGGCGGCAGCCATCACCGCATTGAGCGTGCTACCTTTGAGACAGATGTTGTCGTGTTCTGCAATTACGAGAGTCGTCATTGTTTTGATTCCAGTAATCTTAAATCACCTGGGCTTCCAGCTTGAGCTTGGCCACCAGCGTGGCGACATCAGGCACTTTGATGCCGTCACTGCGTTTGGGTGGCTCGGTGACTTTGAGGGTTTTGATGCGCGGAGTCACATCCACGCCCAGGTCTTCCGGCTTGAGCACTTCCAGCGGCTTTTTCTTGGCCTTCATGAGGTTGGGCAGAGTCACATAGCGGGGCTCGTTCAGGCGCAGATCGGCGGTGATGACGGCTGGCAGGCTCAGGCTGAGTTGTTCGCTGCCACCATCGACTTCGCGCGAGGCGATGAGTTTGCCGTCCACCACTTCGACCTTGCTGGCAAAGGTGGCCTGGGGCAGGTCAGCCAGAGCGGCGAGCATTTGGCCGGTTTGGTTGCAGTCGTCGTCAATGGCTTGTTTGCCCAGAATGATCAGGCCAGGTTGTTCCTTAAGCACCAGCGCTTTGAGCAGCTTGGCCACCGCCAGGGGCTGCAGGTCTTCGTTACTTTCCACCAGGATGGCGCGGTCAGCCCCAATGGCCATGGCGGTGCGCAGAGTTTCCTGGCATTGGGTAACGCCGCAGGAGACTGCGATGATCTCGGTGGCCACGCCTTTTTCTTTCAGGCGAACGGCTTCTTCGATGGCGATTTCGTCAAACGGGTTCATGCTCATTTTGACGTTGGCAGTGTCTACACCCGTGTTGTCCGACTTCACCCGGATCTTCACGTTGTAGTCCACCACACGTTTGACTGCGACCATAACTTTCATAGCAATTACTCCAAGTAACTGTGGCGACTGCGGTAGCCCAGATACGCAGCCTCTCTCAAAACCCTTTGAAGGGATGTCGCCGGGGCAAAAAGGCCGCAGACGTTGCGCATCCGCGTTGACCAGCAGATACGGGTTTTATTGAATAGGGATCAGGAATGAACTGGCTTTCTCGGAATTGAACTTGTCATCGTAGTTGCGGCATGCTCAGAGACCAACACGCGTAGGGGGTCAAGCATCTTTGATACCCCCGGAAACTCATGCGACGGTGTCTTTCAATAAACCGCGTTCCTTGGCCATGGTCATGGTGGTATCGACAATCATGTCTTCCTGCCCACCAATCATCTTCTTGCGCCCGAGTTCAATCAAGATATCACGTGCGGGTACGCCAAAACGATCTGAAGCTCGCTTGGCATGCAACAGAAAAGTTGAATAAACCCCGGCGTAACCCAAGGTCAAGGAGGCGCGGTCCACCCGCACCATGTGCTCCATCAGCGGCACCACAATGTCCTCGGCCAAGTCCATCAACTTGAACAGATCGCAGCCCGTCTCGATACCCATGCGCTCACACACGGCCACCAAGACCTCCAGCGGCGTATTGCCCGCACCGGCACCCAGACCAGCGACCGAGGCATCGATCCGGCTGGCACCTTCCTCGATGGCAGCAATCGAATTAGCAATGCCCATGCCCATGTTGTGGTGCCCGTGGAAGCCGATTTCGGTCTCGGGCTTGAGCACCGCACGCAATGCCGCCACCCGCGCCTTCACGTCGGCAGGCAGCATGTAGCCCGCCGAGTCGGTGATGTATACGGTTTGGGCACCATACGACTCCATCAACTTGCCTTGCCGCGCCAGCCCTTCGGGATCATTGAGGTGGGCCATCATCAGAAAACCGGTGGTGTCCATGCCCAGTTTGCGGGCAAAAGCGATGTGCTGGGGCGAGGTGTCGGCTTCGGTGCAATGGGTCGCCACATGCACACTGCGTGCGCCGCACTCAAAGGCAGACTGCAGTTCTTTCATCGTCCCCAGACCAGGAATCAGCAAGACCGATACTTTGGCTTGCTTCATTTTGGGAACCACGGCCTGCAAATATTCCTCGTTGCTGTGCAATGCGAAACCGTGTTGCAGCGAATTACCGCCCAGACCACCGCCGTGCGTGACTTGTATCAGTGGCACACCAGCATCATCGAGTGCCGTGGCCACGCTGACCATTTGTTCGGTCGTCATCTGCTCGCGCTTGGCGTGCATGCCATCGCGCAGGCTCATGTCATGGATGATGACCTTGCGGCCTTTCAAACTTTGAATTTCACTCATTTCGCAAACTCCAGGGGTTTGAGCTGGATGGTTCCAGCCAGGATTTCTTCGGCAAACATCTCGGCCGTGCGGGTGGCTGCAGCGGTCATGATGTCAAGGTTGCCAGCGTATTTGGGCAGGTAGTCGCCCAAGCCAGCCACTTCCATGAACACCGATCGGTCAGGCAAGAGATGGTGTTGCGCATCATCATGGGCGGCTCGGCCGGGTTGATGATGGCCAACGCCTTGCCTTTGCGCGCACCACCCACCACCTGAATCGCGTTGGAGGTGGTGTAGGTAAATTCGTCCAGATTGGCGCGGGTGCCGGGGCCGACCGACTTGGACGCCAAGCTGGCCACAATTTCCCCATAGGCCACGCTCTGAATCCTGGAGATGGCAAACACGATCGGAATCGTGGCCTGTCCGGCGCATGAAATCATGTTGACATTCATCTCAACCCGGTCGGCCAGCGCGCGCAAATTGACCGGGGGCACACACAAGGGGCCAATCGCCGCAGGGGTCAAGTCAATCATCATGACCCCGAGTTCGTTGAGTTTGCGTGAGTTTTCGGCGTGCACATAAGCCGATGTGGCATCAAAAGCGATCTGGATGTTGTCGGCCAGCACGTGGGGCAAAAGCCCATCATGCTTTTGGCACGCGCCAGACCCTCGGAGCTGGGGTCAATACCCACCATCCACACCGGCTCCAGGTAGGGGCTGCGCTGGATTTTGTAGATCAGGTCGGTGCCGATGTTGCCCGAGCCAATCAAGGCACACTTGATTTTTTTCATATATTTCCTGTCGTTTGTTACTGTGGATGGTTTCAGGCCGTCACCCACAGATTTATAAGAAATTGGCCTGTAGCGCACGTTCCATATGCGCAAGCAGCTATATTTAACATAGCACAATAACAAACCCCTATCAGCCTGCGTCAGGGCTGGTCGGCTCGCTTCTTTCGGCTACGGTGATGCCGCCCACCGAAAAATTGTCCGGACCATGTTCAGTGATCAAGATGCGCACTTGGTCACGGCGTACCCCCAGGGATTCGATGACGGCGTTGGTGATGGCGGCTACCGCCTTGCGCTTCAACTCGGGGCTGCGACCTTCAAGCAGGTGCATTTCAATAATCGGCATGAGTGGGCTCCTGTGGGGTGCTTAGTCAATAAAACGCATCGACACGCTGCCAAGTTCCTGGAAGCGTGCCACGATGCTGTCGCCCGGCTTCACGGGAATGGCTTCGGTGATGCCACCGCTCATGACAAAGCTCCCAGAGGGCAAGACCTCACCCTGCTCGGCCAGAATGTTCACCAGCATGGCAATCGCCTCAGCGGGATGGCCGAGTACGGCGGCGGAGGCACCCAGGGTGACAATCTCGCCGTTTTTTTCCATCACCACGCCAAGGGTGCGCAGGTCAATGTCGTCAGGGTATCGGGCCCGGCCGCCACCCACATAACGTGCCGATGAGCCGTTGTCGGCAATCACGCTGGGCAGGTCAAACTTGAAGCCGGAGAAGCGCGAATCAATGATTTCAACTGCTGGCAGCACGTAGTCGGTGGCATCCAACACCATTTGCAACGTGCAGCCCGGCCCTGTCAGGGTGGTCTTGGTGA
>VIKI01000315.1 GCA_008080595.1 Comamonadaceae bacterium | reverse complement strand
CCTTGATGCCCTTCCAGCTTGCGCAGCAGCTTGCCACTGGCCCCATCCCACAGATGCACCATCTGGTCATCCCCAGCGCTGGCCAGCGTCTTGCCGTCTGCGCTCCAAGCCACGCTGAAGACTCTGCCTTGATGCGCTTCAAGGGTGCGCAGCAGCTTGCCGCTGGCCCCATCCCACAGCCGCACCGTCTTATCTTCACCAGCGCTCGCCAAAGTCTTGCCGTCTGCGCTCCAGGCCACGCTAGAAACTGCACCTTGGAGTCCTTCGAGCGTGCACAGCAGCTTGCCGCTGGCCCCATCCCACAGCCGCACCGTCTTGTCAATACCCGCGCTGGCTAGTGTCTTGCCGTCCGCGCTCCAGGCCACGCTCCAGACTGTGCCTTGATGCCCTTCGAGTGTGCGCAGCAGCTTGCCGCTGGCCCCATCCCACAGCCGCACCGTCTGGTCATCGCCCGCACTGGCGAGGGTCTTGCCATCCGCGGTCCAGGCCACGCTACGAACACTGCCAAAGTGCTTTTCTGGGGGTGCCAACTGCAGCCGGGAAACTTCTGGCTGAACCAACACCAAGTGACTTCGGCGCAAAACCTTTGCCCCGGCAGCGGTGGCTCCAAACACCAAGGCATCGGTCAGGCTGGGACGGCCTTCGACTTGAGAAAGGTGTGCACATCGCAGGTCGGCTCCTTTAAATTGGGTGCTCTGCAGATGGCCGTGTTGTAGACGCGCATTCAGCCATACCGATTCTTGGGCTTGCGCACCATCGAGCCGAATACCGGTGGCCAAACAGTCACTGAAATCGGCAGCTTGCAACTGCGCTTGTTCCAGGTTCACACCGTACAGGAGGGCTTTCACCAGCGAGGCTTGGCCCAGCAACGCACCGGGCAGAAAGGCCTCAGACAAATCCGCGCCATCGAGTTGCGCACCCTGCAAATCAATGCCCGGTGCACACAAGCCACGTAGGCCCAGATCACGCAAGTCAGCCCCCGCCAGCAGCGCACCTTCTGGGATGTAAGTCGCCATGGACTGCTTCAAAGCGTCAGAGGGTTCAAACCAGTCCATGGCTGAAGCGCCGGATTCCTGCTCGGCCCAAGCTAGCCGGTGACCCAGGATCAACGCATTGGTGCGTGCGTCCAAGGGGTAAAGCCCGCTGTCTTGGGCGCTCAACACGCCAGACAAAGAAGATCGCAAGGCCGTGCGCCGTGAGTCGTCTTGCACCGGCACCAGATCGTGCACAAAACCACACACCTCGCGTGACAGGCGTGATATGTCCAAAACCTGAGCCATGGCGGCTGACGGCAAGGCATGAGTCGGGGCTGAGCTGCTTGCCGCACGTTCAATGCGCCGGGCCAAAAAATACTCCAGAAAGCTGCGGTGCGAAAAGCCGTACAGCCCGTCTGGCGTGCGTGACAAAAAGGCGGCGGTGCGCAGCTCGACATCAAGCTGATTCGGGTCGAGCTTGCCGCGCAAGTCGGGCCGATCTTTGAGCATTGCAAACAGGTCGCCGTAGTGCAGGCGGTTGCCCACACGCTGCCACAAGGTGTGGGCCAGCTCCTCCAGCACGGTGCGCAGGGTTTCGCTGCTGCTTTGGCGCTCGGTGGGTTTGAAGTCGTCCAGCCATTTGTTGGTGTAAATCTGGTACAGCGCCCCGGTGTTGAGCGCCGCGCCGGTGCTGGCCTGCTTCAGTTTCAGGTCGGGCAGGCTGGCGATGATGATGTCCAGCAGTTGGGGCCGGTCGCCCAATTCCAACAAGTGCTGTTGCTTCAAAAATGTGAGTGCCTCGCGCCCGCCCTGCTTGCCTCATCAAAGGCCGCCACGGTGTCGATGGCCCCGTCAAAGCGTTGCGCAATGTCTTGCAGGGGCGAGGTGGTGATGCGGTCTTCCTTGCCTTCGGCGACCTTGATGGCATCGCCATGGTCTTTGAAAAACTGCTCGCGGCAGGTGACCAGCACGCGGTTGCCCTGCGCGGTGTCACCCGCACTGCCGGTGATGCGCACCAGCATGCGGAATTGCTCCACCACGCTGCGCCCGGCAGCGGCAATGCCCATTTCGTCAAAGGCATCAAACAGCAGCACAATGCGCCCGCGCTGCACCAGGTGCAGCAGCACACGCGGGTCTTTGCGCTGACCCGTGGCTTGGCGCCAGCGCTCGGCCAGCAGTTCGTCCAAAGACACTTTGTTGGGAAACTCGCGCAGGCTGATGCGCAGCGGCACGGGGATGCTGCTGTCACTGCGGGCCAGCTTGGCCAGCTCGTAGGCCAGCTTTTCGGTGTAGGCGGTCTTGCCCGTGCCGTAGTCGCCCAGCAGCACCCACAAGCGGCTGCCACGGCCTTTGGCCCAGTCGATGCCGTGGGCCACCAGGTCTTGAATGCCGGTTTCTTTTTTACCCGCCTTGGTACTGGGCTGGGTGGATTGGCTGCGCTGGGTGACATAGGCTGCGGCCAGTGGAGACTGCTCAAAGTCGGCAATCAGTTGGCCCAGGTAGCGGTCAAAGTCGAGCAAGCGCCGCTCCAGGTCTTGCGGGGTGTAGACGCTGATGTGCAAACCTTTGGCGGCGCTGAAGGCAGCTGGCGAAAAACTATTGGCAACCACCATGCCCCGCGCATTGAGAGCCCGAGCATCCGGCTTGCTTAGCCACACACCCAGCTTATCAACAACATCCGCACCCATCGCAGATTGGTGGTCTTTGCACTCGACGAAATAAACAGTTGATTCCAGCCCCGTGTCAATACGTGCAACCAAATCCACCCGGTTGCTGTCCACCAGTTGCTCAGGCTCCACCGTGTAGCCCAGCAGGCGCAGCAGGTCAGCCACGCGCTCTTCAAAGCGTTTGCCTTGGGCGGCGCGTGAACTGCGCGGGTCGCTCGGGTCGCGCTCGAAAATATCGGGGCGTGCATCGCGCTGCTGTTGTTCGGCGCTGTTGTCGGCAAACAGGGTTTCAACGAAGGCACTCAAGTCGGTGGCGAGTTTTTCGTAGTCTTTGGCAACTTTGCGCTCGGGCTGGTTGATGAACAAGGCTTCTGAAAACGGCAATTCGGGGTCGTAGCGAATTTCGTGAATGGCGGCCAGTTCCATCTGAAAGGCTTTGGCCCAGGTGTCACGGCCAGCTGCCAGCAATGCCGGGTTGTCTTGGGGGATGGGGGATGCCACCGGAAACAAGCGCAAGTCGCCCTTATCACCGCGCAGGCTGCGTTGCGCCTCATCAAGGCCCCCAGGTCGGTCAGACCGGTGCGCGAGTCCAGCAGCACGTGCCGGTAGCCCAATTCACCCAAATGGTCGATCAGCTCATTGAGCAAGTCGCGCCCTACCGTGGGGTCGTTGCCCAGCAGATGGTTCCACTGGATGTCAAAGTACAGCGCAGCGGCATCAGCATCATCACCATGTGCGGGCAGGATCGTGAGGTTTTCGAGTGCGGTTTCGTAGAGCAAACCGTCAAACAGTTTGAAGTCGCCCTTGCCGGGTGGGCGCAACTTGTTTTTTTGCCACTCAATGAGCCAGTCAAAAAAACCCGCTCTGACAGGACTGGCATTGCGCAAAGCGGTGATGTGGTGCAGGCCGGGTGCTTCCACGTCCAGATCCCACAGCAAGGTTTTGCCTTTGCGTGCCAGTGCCACGGCCAGGTTGGCCGCCAAGAGGGTGCGGCCCACGCCGCCTTTGTAGCTGTAAAACGTGATGACGGCGGGACGTATGACACGGGTGGGCTTCATGCGGCTTTCCTCGCCTGTGGGCTGAACATGGTTCTAAGGGCACTGCCGTAGTGACTTTCAGTGGGAGCTGGCTTTTCTGGGCTTTGTGCCCCGGTTGGCAAAGACACCCAGCTTTCTTTGCCCTTGCGCTGGCGCACGATCTTGCCTTGCGCCTCCAGTGTGCCCAGCAACTGGCTCACACGGCCTGCACTTAGTTTCAACCGGGTCACCACGGTGGATTGCGGGCAGCCCTCGCTGGCGAGTTGAAGAATGGCTTCTTCGTGCAGCAGTTTGAAGGGCGCTTCGGTCGCGTTGACCTGGAGCGCATTTCTTTTACCCTCAAGCAGGTCGCTAAAAGCTTTCCAGCGGATACGAAAAGCATCTGTGTCAACGGCGCTACCGGAGAGAACTCTGGCCAGCCCACACAGTTGCTGCACTTCCAGAATGCCTTCACGATCCTGTGGGCGCAGCAAAACCACCAAAACCCAGTGGCTCAGGTACACGTCGATTGCGGCGATTTGCGCCGGGGTCAATTCGTCCAAAACACGCAACGCGGCCAAGGCTTCTGCGGGTTCGGATTGTTCGGCCAAGTCTTCCGGGTGACGATCAAACCAGCTCATGATTAAACCAATATAAATTGAATATTTGTACAGTTTATATCAGTTTAAAAAATCATCCAAATGACCTTCAGAGAGCGGGCGCTTTGTGAGATTTTGGAAATTTGAAGACGATTGCTGCACCAATTCAAAAATCACAAGCCCCCGTGTCGTGTGTCTCCAGCAGTTGCGTAACACGCTGCATGGCCTGGCTCCCAAAAGATTTGTTTGAGGCAGTTTAAGCCAGCTGACAACATATTCCAGACTGCGGAACAGCATGGTTTCGTCAACTCGGTTCAAAAACCTGGATGGAAGTGTTTTTCCCAACGCATCCCTCGTGATACCCAAACATATGAGGCAGTCACACCAATCAGCACAGATCACATGCCCACAGATTTTGTGGACAAGTCTGGGGAGCACGCTAGGGGGAAGTCGCCAAACCTAGCATTCATGCGGGTTTCCACGGGCTGCCTGAAAAACAGGCAGCCCGTGGGCAAGTAGCTGATGGACTTTCAACAAACTTCAATATTGATAGCTGTTTGCGCATACTACACAAGGTCTACAGCCATATTTAGTTTATTTTTTGGATTCGCAATACATTGTTGCAGTGCTTTGTGCTAAGCCGTTTGGGCATCGATGGCCGGGGGAATCCGATGTCATCACCAACAACTTCACTTGAGGAACGTCCACAATTTCTGTGGACAAGTTTGTGGACTAAGCCCAGAACAAGC
>VIKI01000132.1:12725-17319 GCA_008080595.1 Comamonadaceae bacterium | reverse complement strand
GTGTGACCCATTTTTTCCGCGACACCGAGGCCTTTGCTGTGCTGCAGGCGCAGGTCATTCCGAAGCTGTTTGAAGGCAAACCCGCTGGCAGTACGGTGCGGATTTGGTGCACCGGCTGCTCCACTGGTGAAGAGGCGTATTCCCTGGCGATCTTGCTGCAAGAGCAGTTGGAAAACCTCAAAGCCAGTTACAAAGTGCAGGTGTTTGCCACCGACATTGACGGCCGGGCCATTGCGGTGGCGCGTGCCGGGGTCTACCCGGCCAGCATTGCGGCTGACGTTGGGCCTGAGCGCTTGGCGCGGTTTTTCACCCAGGAGCCCGACGGCAGTGCCTACCGGGTGCACAAAGGTGTTCGCGACCTGCTGGTGTTCTCCGAGCAGGATGTCATCAAAGACCCGCCGTTTTCCAGGCTCGATCTGATCAGTTGCCGCAACCTGATGATTTACCTGGGGGCCGAGTTGCAGAAGAAGCTGATTGCGCTGTTTCACTATGCCCTGCAACCCGGCGGGGTGTTGTTTTTGGGTACCTCCGAAACAGCGGGTGAACGCGGTGACTTGTTTGTTGTGCTGGATCGCAAGACCAAGATTTACCAGCGCAAAGAAGACTTTCAAGGCGCACAACGAGCTGCTTTGGGGCGGTTTCTGCCGCCCTTGATTGAGCGCGAGCTGGCCCAGCCCCAGATGGTGGGTAAAGCCGTGCTGGCACCCAAGCTGTCATTACGTGAGTTGACCGAGCAAACCCTGCTGCAGCAACTCTCACCAGCGGCGGCACTGGTCAACGGCAATGGTGACATTCTTTACCTGCATGGGCGCACCGGCATGTACCTGGAGCCCGCGCCAGGCGAGGCTGGCATCAACAACATTTTGAAAATGGCCCGCGAAGGCCTGCGCCGTGATTTGACGGTGGCTTTGCACAAAGCCGCCAGCAGCCGGGAAACCATGGCGGTGGCCAATGTGCGTGTCAAAACCAATGGCCACTACACCTTGGTGAACCTGAGCATCTGCCCGGTGTTGGGCGGCCCCGCAGCTGCACTGGAGTCCCCGTTGTATCTGGTGATGCTGGATCAAGCGCCAGATGCGGCAAGTCCATCACTGGCAGCCTTGTCCGCGCCGGTGCTGTCAGCCCTTGCCGGCTCATCGACACCGGATGTCAATGCCCAGATTGCTGAACTCAATGAAGAGCTGATCGCCAAAGAAGAATACCTGCACGCGGCCAATGAAGAGCTGGAAACCACCAACGAAGAGCTTAAGTCCAGCAACGAGGAAATGCAGTCGGTGAATGAGGAGTTGCAAAGCACCAATGAAGAGCTGGAGACTTCCAAGGAAGAAATGCAGTCGATCAATGAGGAGCTGAGTACCGTCAACACCGAGTTGCAGGCCAAGGTGCATGACCTGTCACGCGCCAACAACGACATGAACAACCTGCTGGCGGGTACTGGCATTGGCACGGTGTTTGTGGATCACAGCTTGCGCATCCTGCGCTTTACCCCGGCCGCCAGCCAGATCATCAACCTGATTTTGAGCGACATTGGCCGGCCGATGGCGCATATTGTGAGCAATCTGGTGGGCTACGCCACCTTGGTGGCCGATGTGCAAGCCGTGCTGAAAACATTGATCCCCAAAGAGCTGGATGTGCAAACCGATGAGGGCAAGAGCTACACCCTGCGCATCTTGCCCTACCGCACGCTGGACAATGTGATTGAGGGTGCGGTGATCACCTTTGTGGAAAACACCGAAGTCAAGCGTGCCCGTGAGGCGCTGCAAAAAGCCAATGCCTTGTTGCGCCTGGCGGTGGTGGTGCGTGATGCGCACGATGCCATCACGGTGCAGGAACTCGATGGCCACACCATTGCCTGGAACCCCGGTGCCGAACATTTGTACGGTTGGAGCGAAGCCGAAGCACTGCAGATGAATGTGCGCGTGCGTATTCCCCCCAAATTACAAAGCAGCGCCCTGGCTCAGGTGCAGCAGCTCAGCCAGGCCCACACGCTGGCCCCTTTCCAGACCCAGCGGCTGACCAAGGATGGCCGTGTGCTGGACATCTCGCTGACCGCCACGGCATTGCTTGATGAGCAGGGTCAGGTGTATGCTATTGCCACCACCGAACGAGCCTGGGATGCCAACACTGGGCCGTAGGTGGCACATACAGGGGGAGTTTTATGTCTCACGCCCAGAAGGTCGATACAGAGCCCAGACTGCGGTCGCCTGTGTCCATCAACACGCTGCGCCAGCGTGCCCAAATGGTGTTCAAGCGGGCACAGCCCATTCTGCCCAAGGATGACTTGGATCGTTTGCCCCAAGCTACTCAGAAACTGCTGCATGAGTTGCAGGTGTATCAAATTGAGCTGGAGATGCAAAACGACGAGTTGCGCCAGGCCCATGAGACGCTGGAGCGCACTCGCGCACGTTACTTTGATCTGTATGACCTGGCCCCGGTGGGTTATGTCACGCTGGCTGGGAGTGGCCGAATTTTGGAGGCTAACCTGACGCTGGCCAACTTGCTCGGAGTGCATCGGAGTGCCTTGGTGGAGCATTTTTTGCACAGCTTTGTGGCGGCGCAACATCAGCATGTCTTTTACCTGCTGCTGCAATCGCTGCCTGAGGGCGACAGCACCCGCACGTGTGAGCTGCAACTGAGCTGCCCTGATGGCCGTCTTCTGTGGGTGCAACTGCAGGCCAACCATGCCTTGGACAACGGCACACCGGTGCTGCGTTTGGTGCTCAGTGACATCAGCCAGCTCAAATCAGCGGAGCAACGGCTGGAATACCTGGCCCATTACGATGACTTGACCGGTTTGCCCAACCGTCAACTCAAAGCCGATCAACTCCAGCAAGCCATTGAGAAGGCGCGTTTGAGTGGGGAACATTTGGCCGTGGTTTACATCGACCTGGACGGCTTCAAACGCATCAACGACCAGTACGGTCACGATGTGGGTGACAAGCTGCTGATTGAGGTGGCACACCACATGCAGCAGGCCTTGCGACCAGGTGACAGCCTGGCCCGCCTGGGGGGCGACGAGTTTGTGGCGGTGCTCAACAATCTGAATGACACTCGCACCTGCGAAATTTTGCTGCAAGGTCTGCTTGATGCCGCAGCTCATCCCTTGCCGTATGAGCATCAGCAACTGCAAGTCACGGCCAGCCTGGGTGTCACCTTCTACCCGCAGGCCGAAGAAATTGATGGTGACCAAATGCTGCGCCAGGCCGACCAGGCCATGTACCGGGCCAAATTGGTGGGCAAAAACAGCTACCAGTTTTTCGATGCCCAGCAAGACCAGCTGGTGCGGGGGCAGCATCTTGAACAACACCGCTTGCAGCAAGCGCTGGCCAACCAAGAGCTGGTGTTGTATTTCCAGCCCAAGGTGAACCTGCGTTCGGGTCAGGTGATTGGGGTTGAGGCTCTGATTCGCTGGCAACATCCCGAATGTGGCTTGCTGGCTCCGGCGGCATTTTTGTCGGTCACAGAAGGGCATTCACTGGCGATTGACATCGGTGAGTGGGTGATCAACCAGGCCTTGACACAGATTGAGCTTTGGCAGGCCCAGGGTCTGGAGATGGCAGTGAGTGTGAATGTGGATGCCCACCATTTGCAACAAGCCGATTTTGTGCCGCAGCTGCAGGGGCTCATGGCGCGTCACCCCACGGTTCAACCCTGGCAGCTGGAGCTGGAAATACTGGAAAACAGCGCCTTGCAAGATGTTGGCAGCGCCTCCCAGGTGATCGAAGACTGCCAATTGCTCGGTATCTGCTTTGCGCTGGATGATTTTGGTACCGGCTATTCATCACTGACCTATCTGAAACGCCTGCGGGTGGCCATGCTCAAAATTGACCAGAGTTTTGTGCGCGACATGCTCGATGACCCGGACGACCTGAGTATTCTGGAGGGAATTCTTGGCTTGGGCCGGGCCTTTCATTGTGCGGTGATTGCGGAGGGCGTAGAGACCTCGGCACACGGTGAGCTGCTGTTGCAGCTGGGTTGCGAGCTGGCTCAAGGTTATGGCATTGCCAGGCCCATGCCAGCGCAAAATTTGCCAGACTGGATCAAAAGTTGGCAACAAAATGTGCCTTCAAGGCAAGCGCAGATTGCGTAAACAGCTCTCATTAATATAGCAAGGCAAACATCATCGACGAAACCACACACACCGCACAACTGATGCACGAATTACAAGTGCACCAGATTGAGCTGCAATTGCAAAACGAAGAGTTGCGCCGGGCGCAACTGGCGCTTGAGGTGTCCAATGCGCGTTACTTTGACCTGTATGACCTGGCTCCGGTGGGTTACCTCACCGTCAGTGAACAAGGCTTGATTCTGGAGGCCAATTTGTGTGCAGCCAACCTGTTGGGGCTGCCACGCAGTGTGCTGGTGGGCAAGCCCTTGAGCCGATTTATTGCCAAATCTCAGCAAGATACCTATTACCAATGTCGTCGGGCCTTGTTGGAAACCGGCCAGACGCAAACCTGTGAGTTACAGCTGCTGCAAAGTGATGGCTTGTTGCTGTGGGTCAGGCTCAATGTGAGTGCGGCACCTGACGATGCGCCCACACCCGTGCTGCGCGTGATTTTGAGCGACATCTCAGAGCACAAACACCTGGATG
>VIKI01000132.1:0-12716 GCA_008080595.1 Comamonadaceae bacterium | reverse complement strand
CGCTGCAGGAAACCAACCAGAATCTGCTCCTGGCCCGTCAGCATGCCGACAAGGCCAACCAGGCCAAGTCTGATTTCCTCTCCAGCATGAGCCATGAGTTGCGCTCACCCTTGAATGCCATTCTGGGTTTTGCCCAGCTGATGGAGTCGGGCCAACCCGCACCCACCCCAAGCCAGCAAGGCAGTCTGACGCAGATTCTCAAAGGCGGCTGGTATTTGCTGGCGCTGGTCAATGACATCCTGGATTTGGCTTCCATTGAGTCAGGCCAGGTGGCGTTGTCCATGGAGCCTGTGCCACTGGCCCCCTTGCTGCTGGACTGCCAGACACTGATTGAGTCTCTGGCTGCCAGCAACGCGGTGCAGCTGCATTTTTCAGAGCTTGACCCGGCTTGCAGCGTGCAGGCTGACCCGATCCGGCTCAAGCAAGTCATCATCAACCTGCTGTCCAACGCCATCAAATACAACCAGCCGGGGGGCATGGTCACGGTAACCTGCCTGCCGGTTTCGCCACAGCGCCTGCGCATCAGCGTGCAAGACACCGGTGCCGGTTTACCCGAAGACAAGCTGGCGCAATTGTTCCAGCCCTTCAACCGGTTGGGTCAGGAACTCGGTAACAGCAAAGGCACCGGTATTGGCCTGGTGGTGAGCCAGCAGCTGGTGCAGTCCATGGGCGGTGAACTGGGTGTGCAAAGCCAGGTGGGGGAGGGCAGTGTGTTCTGGTTTGAGCTGAATGTGGTGGCCCCGTAGGTTGGGTTAGCGCAAGGCGCGTCACCCGACCTGCCCGATGCTGCCACGGTATGTTGGCTGGCACACGGACAGCGGCCCTCAACAAGGTCAAAGTGGGAACCTGAACGAGCCCCATGCTCGAAAGGATACCCACAATGCCTTCAAATAACACGGTGCGCAGCTCGTCCGTGCATCAGCCAGACTGGCATCTGTCGCGGCTGGGCTGGTCGACAGGCTTGGATACGTCAGCTTGGTTGTGCCTGATTCTGATCGTGGTCGCTTTGGGCCTGCTCGGGGCCTTTCATCAAGTCACGCTCGGCATCGTCCAGCAAAGTGAGCTGCGCTTGCAAAACATCAGCGCGTACAACCAGGCGACTGGGCACTGCAACAGCTTGAGTGACAGAATAGCTCGCCAAAATTGCCTGTCACTGCGTCAAGTGCTTGCCAGCGAAATCTCTACAAGCGAGCCATGAAGTCGAGTCAACGCTTTCAACAGCCCGCCATGCTGGAGCGGGTTGGTCGCAGGACGTGGGCAGCCTTGGCGCAAGCCTATGCGCTGCTCGGCTTTGTCGGCGAGAGCGCCATGGCTCTGGTCGGCTGGCTGGCCCACCCGGCACGTATTCGCTGGCGGCCCATCGTCTTCAACCTGCGCAGTGGCGGCCTGGATGCGCTGCCCATCGTGGGCATCCTGTCATTCCTGCTGGGCGTGGTGGTGGCCTATCAGGGGGCCGACCAGTTGCGCCAGTACGGGGCCAACATCTTTGTGGCTGACTTGGTGGGCTTGTCGATGTTGCGCGAGTTTGCGCCCTTGATGACGGCCATCATCATCGCCGGGCGCTCTGGCTCGGCCTATGCGGCGCAGATTGGCACCATGGCGGTTACGCAGGAGATTGATGCCATGCGCACCATTGGTATCGCGCCGCTGGAGATGCTGGTGCTGCCCAAGTTTCTGGCGCTGCTGATCGCCCTGCCGCTGCTGACGGTGTTTGCCGACCTGCTGGGTGTCGTGGGCGGCATGTTGATGGCGCGGGCTCAGCTGGGGGTGGGGTTTGCCGAGTTTCTGGAGCGCTTTTCCAAGGCCGTCAGCGTCACCTCTTACCTGGTGGGCCTTGGCAAGGCTCCGGTGTTTGCCGCCATCATTGTGCTGGTGGGGTGTTTTCAGGGTTTTCGCACCCGAGGCGGGGCCGACAGTGTGGGCCAGCACACCACACAGGCGGTGGTGCAGTCGATTTTTTTGGTGATCGTGGCCGACGCGCTGTTTTCTGTGGCCTTCAGTGTGCTGGACTTGTGACATGCCCACCCCAACCGAAGGCCCCAACACCATCCTGGAGATGCAGCAGGTGGTGACCCGTTTTGGCGCTCACCTGGTGCACCAGGGGGTTGATCTGGCGGTGCGCCAGTCCGAGATTTTTGCCGTGATTGGCGGCAGCGGCTCGGGCAAATCCACCCTGCTGCGCGAGATGATTTTGTTGCAAACACCCAGTGCGGGCCATGTCAAGGTGTTGGGGGTTGACCTGGCCGATATCACCGATGTCGCTGCCCTGGCCTTGCGCCAACGGTTTGGCGTGCTGTTTCAACACGGTGGCCTGTTTGGCGCACTGACGGTGCTGGAAAACATCGGCTTGCCGCTGCGGGAGCATCGCCACTTGAGCGAGCAGGAGGTCGATGCCATCGCCAACCAGAAGCTGTCCGAGGTTGGGCTGGATGCAGCGGTGGCCAGCCAATATCCCTCAGTGCTCAGCGGCGGCATGTTGAAACGTGCCGCTCTGGCCCGGGCCCTGGTGCTGGAGCCGGAGCTGTTGTTTCTGGATGAACCCACCGCCGGGCTCGATCCGCAAAGTGCCGAAGGCATTGATGCTCTGGTGCTGGGCTTGCGCCAGCAATCGGGCCTGAGCATCGTGATGATCACCCATGACCTGGATTTGCTCTGGCAAGTGACCGACCGTGTGGCGGTGCTGGCTGACGGCAAGGTGCAGGCCATTGGCTCCATGGCGGAGCTTTCCAGGATGGACAACCCGGCCATCCAGCCCTTTTTTGACGGCCCACGGGCGCGTGCAGCCCAGGTGCAAGCGACATCTCAACCCAAGGAGCCATCATCGAAACCAAAGTGAACTACCCCCTGGTGGGTGCTTTTGTGCTGACCCTGGGCGCTCTGCTGGTGGCGGTCGTGTTGTGGCTGGCCTCCGGCGGGGCCTGGCAAACCCAATACGACGTGTACCAGGCGGTGGAAGAAGAGTCCGTCGCCGGTCTCAACCTGAATGCGCCGGTCAAGTACAACGGGGTGGATGTGGGCAAAGTGCAGGCCATTCAGCTCGATCCGGTCAACCCCCAAACCGTGAACTTGTTTTTTGCCATTGAGCGTGGCACACCGGTCAAGGAAGACACCATTGCCATCCTGAAAACCCAGGGCCTCACTGGCATTGCCTATGTGGAGCTGAGCGGTGGCAGCGTCGCTTCGCCGCTGTTGCGCGTCAAAGCCGGGGCGCGTTATGCGGTGATTCAAACCGCGCCCTCACTCTCCGCCCGGCTGGAGAACGTGCTCTCCAGCGTGCTGGCCAAGCTGGACGACACCTCCAACAACATCAACGCCATGCTCAGCAAGGAGAACCAGGCGGCTATTCGCAGTGCGCTGGCCGACATCGCCGTCATTGCGCGCACGATTGCGGCACGCAAGGGCAGCATCGATGCCGGGCTGATTGATGCCGCCAAGACGGTGAATAACACGGCCAAAGCCAGCGCCAACATCGATCAGTTGGCAGAACGCATTGGGCGTGCCGCCGACGCGGTACAAGCCATGGGCATTGAGGTCGCCAAGACCAGCATCAGCGCGGGGGCCACGGTGGACGGGGTCGGGGCCGATCTGAAACGCTTGGGCAACCAAACCCTGCCCGAACTGGAACGCCTGCTGGGTGAGCTGAGCAGCTTGAGCAGTTCGCTGCGCGTGTTGATCGAGCAAACCCGGCGCGACCCGAAAGGACTGATTTTTGGCCGTACACCGGTGCCCGACGGCCCCGGTGAATCAGGGGGGAAACCATGAAAACTCTCACGATTAGCAGCGTTGCGGGCTGGGCCAGGGTGCTGGCGGTCTGGCTCGGTGTTTTGAGTCTGTGTGCTTGCAGCACATTGAGCAAAACCAGCGCACCGCCCCCCGCGTTTTATGCGCTTGATGCGCCGCTCCCCCTTGCTTCTCAACTGGCGCCAAGCTCACAGTTGACACTCCTCATCAGCCCACCCTACGCAGCCTCGGGCTTTGACAGCCAGCGCATGGTGTATGTGCGTCAAGACCACCAGCTTGAATACTTTGCCCACAGTGAGTGGGTGGATTCCCCGGCACGGATGTTGGGGCCGTTGCTGGTGTCAGCGGCCCAGCACACCGGGGCTTTTGCGGCCGTGGTGCTGGCTTCGGGCACGGCGGCGGGCGACCTGCGGTTGAACACTGACATCCAGCGACTGCAGCACAACTTTCGAACCAGCCCAAGCCGGGTGCAGTTGCGTCTGCGCGTTTACCTGCTGGATGAGAAAACTCGCAAAGTGTTGGCCTGGAAAGAATTCAACGCCGAAGCCGAGGCCACCAGCGACACCCCGCAAGGGGGCGTGGCTGCGGCCAACCGGGTGGTGCAGCAGGTGCTGACGCAAGTGGCGCAGTTTTTGGTCAACCGGCCGAAGTGAGCGCAAGAGGTTGCTTTTGCAAGCGTCGGGCGGCGATACTCTGCACTTTTTGTGAACACTATTAAATCAATAGCTGCTTGCGCAATCCATACAAGCGCTAGAGGCCAAAAATCACCGTAAGTCGGGTTAGCCGCAGGCGTAACCCGACATTTCTGATCTTTGTTGAAAATGAGCTTGGGTAGTTGGGCTGATTTTCGTAATCCCCCCCCTATCCCCCCCGCCCCTTTCCACCCCCGCCGGGGCGGAAAGGGGAGCTAACAGCCATATTTGGCCGAGGGCTTTAACTGAGGCCAGACAAGGCTTCGGCCAACGCGGCAGTGTGAGGACTCGGAAATACCCGCGCTGATAAAGCGCTAGAGGCTCATTTGTCACATTTTTTCTTCCACTTCCCGAGCCCCTTGGGCGTAGAGCCTGGCTTCATCCGGGGCAAGCTCATGCAGCAAGCGCAAGAATTCACCGGCGTGCACCAGTTCTTCGTCGGCAATTTCCTTGAGCACCTTGACCGCCAGTGGGTGATCCGTGGATTCGGCCAGCTGCACATACATCTGGGTGGCCTCGTACTCGGCGGCCACCATGAAACGGATGGCTCGGATGAGTTCCGAGTCAGTCAACTTCTTGCTGTTGGCCAAGCCTGAAAAGGGGGAAGCAAAATCTGGCATCGCAAAACTCCTGGGTTGGGGGATAAGGCAGGGTCATTCAGCGAAAGGAGACTGACCACACCGCAGATTAAGCAGGTGGCTGGCAAAGGTCTGTTCGATAGCGAACATGGAGACACCCCAGGGCACTGCCATGTTGTTTTTACATTGTCTGGACTGATGGGCACAGCATCTGCGCCGGGTTGACCCAAGCATCAAACTGCTCTGCGCTCACCGCCCCCGATGCCAGCGCGGCATCACGCAGCGTGCAGTTGTTCGTTTGGGCCTGTTTGGCAATCTGCGCGGCACGGTCATACCCGATATGCGGGGTCAAGGCCGTGACCAGCATCAGGGAGCTTTGCAGCAACTCGTCCACCCGTGCCTGGTTCACCACCAGGCCAGCCACGCAGTGCCGGGCAAAACTGCGCATGGCATCGGCCAGCAGACGCAGGCTGTCGAGTGTGTTCAGGGCGATCAGGGGTTTGTAGACGTTCAGCTCAAACTGCCCCTGGCTGGCGGCAAAACCAATCGCCACGTCATGCCCCATGACCTGGGCACACACCATGGTCAGGGCCTCCACCTGGGTTGGGTTGACCTTGCCCGGCATGATGGAGCTGCCGGGTTCGTTTTGCGGCAGGGTCAATTCACCCAAACCGGCACGCGGCCCACTGCCCATCAGGCGGATGTCGTTGGCGATTTTGGTCAGGGCAATGGCCAGCATTTTTAATGCCCCATGAAACGCCACCAGCGCTTCGTGGCCAGCCATGGCGGCAAACAGGTTGTCGGCCTGGCGCAATGGCAAGCCCAGCCGCAAGGCCAGGGTGGCGGCCACCCGCTGGCCAAACTCGGGGTGGGTGTTGAGACCGGTGCCCACGGCCGTGCCACCGATGGCCAGCGTGTGTACAGCCTCCAGTGCCAACCGCAGGCTGCGCTGGCAGAGCAAGAGTTGCGCAGCGTAGCCGCCCAACTCCTGGCCGAATGTGATGGGGGTGGCATCTTGCAGGTGAGTGCGGCCAATTTTGACCACCGACTGAAATGCCACTGCTTTGGCCGCCAGTGCAGTTCGCAACTCTTCAAGGGCTGGCAACAACATGGATTGGGCGTTCAGCGCCACGGCCAGGTGCATGGCGCTTGGGAACACGTCGTTGGAAGATTGGCCCAAATTGACATCGTCATTGGGGTGAACCACCTGGCGGGTGTCCGCGCCCTGCGCCAAGGCTTGAGAGGCCAGCGTGGCAATCACTTCGTTGACATTCATGTTGCTTTGCGTGCCGGAGCCGGTCTGCCAGACCGACAGGGGGAACTCGGCATCCCACTCACCGGCGGCCACCCGCTCAGCGGCAGCGGCAATGGCTTGTGCCAGTGCCGGTGTCTGCAATTGCAAATCACGGTTGACACCAGCCGCTGCCCATTTGATCCAGGCCAGTGCGTGAATGATGTCCATCGGCATACGCTGCTCACCAATGGCAAAGAACTGCAGGCTGCGTGCGGTTTGTGCCCCCCACAACACCCCGGCGGGCAGGCTGACTGAGCCCAAACTGTCGGACACGGTGCGTGATCCGTCGGTGTGAATCACCGCAGATGCTTGTGGGGGCGGGATGATGGGCATGGTGGTTTCAACGCTCTGCCTGCCGCCGATCACCATCCTCGAAGAAACGTACCGCGTTGAGCAACTCGGGAAAGCTGTAAATGATGTAGTCGGGTTTGGCATGGCTTTTGTCCTGCGGCATCTCACCTTGCTGAAAAAATACCGTCTTGATGCCGAGTTTTTGTGGGCCATGAACGTCTCGGTACAGGTCA
Organism: Comamonadaceae bacterium; assembly: GCA_008080595.1. Classification (GTDB taxonomy): domain Bacteria; phylum Pseudomonadota; class Gammaproteobacteria; order Burkholderiales; family Burkholderiaceae_C; genus Rhodoferax. Next base: position 5,887 of record VIKI01000132.1, on the reverse strand, counting down.
TTGCCAACAAACAGGACTTCCGACGGGGCCAGCCCCATGCGACTCAAGGCGGTCTTGAACAAGCGCACGTCGGGCTTGCGGTAGCCAAAGTCGCCTGAGACGATGATGGGGTCGAAAAAAGCCGTCAACCCCACGGCGTTTAGCTCGGGCACGGCATAAGCGCTCTGTGCATCGGAAATGATGGCGAGTGCGTAGCGTTTGTGTAATTGCTGGAGGGTTTCCAGCACACCAGGAAAAAGCTGCAAACGCTCCCGTGACGCAGCCCGGTGGACTTCAGCAAGAAACCTGGGAAGCTGCGCACGTTTTTCCTGCGGCAGCGCCCGGGTGACATCACTTGCGTGTTGTTCAAGGATCTGGTGGAAGACCTCAACGACATCAAATTCCGCCTGACGTTCACTGCTGGCCTGTTTTTGCGCCTTGATCGTCCTGAAAAACAGGTCTTTGACTATGTCAGGATTGAGTTTGACTCCCTGGTAGGACAACACATTGCTGATCACGCGGTACACATCGTCGTGCCATTCGTTGGTGTGAATGTCGATCAATGTGCCATTGATATCAAACAGAATGCCCTTCATCTAGCAACTCCTTAGGCAGGCTTTGGCTTCCCTGATCAGTTGATGGCGATGGTTGTGATCCACCCAACTGTTTCGAGCAATACGCAGCAGTGTTATACCCATGTAAAACGGTGTCCTGCTGGTGATCGATGCAAAGGCACTGTCGCGATCCGGGAAATGGCAGGCATATTCCCAAAGAAAGTGGCCGATGAAGGGTTCGGCGGCATGTTTGTTGCCGCTGGCCCACATGAAAAAATGTTTCAACTCGCCAGCGATCCGACCCGTATCAAAAACACGGTCGGCCCGCTTGCTGCGCTCCAGGTCAAAAGCCATGACATCCAGGCCGCTGCCAAACATGAAGTTTTCAGGGGTCGCATCACCATGCACATAAACCTGCTGGTCTTGCCACATTTTGGGCAGACTGCGCCACTGGTCGCGCAAGCCATGCCATTCAGCGACCTCATGGCCGCTGATGGCCTGGATGGCAAGCAAGCGAGCGATCAGGGTATCCAGATAGTTGCAGTCCTGCTGAAAATCGACCCCCACCCCGGTGGCGGTTCGATTGTGAAACTGCGATAAAAAGTAGGCCAGCGCGGTCAGCTTGGCATACAACTCCCTCGGATCACCGCTGTGAATCGCGTCAAGGATGACTGCGCTGAGCAGCTTTCCCTCAAAACACTCCGTGACAAGCAAGGCGTTGAGTGCGTGGTTAAAACCCAGGGGTTTGACGACGTTGTGGGGGCTGCCTGTCAGGCCGGTGTCGCGCATCATGCAAAGACTGTCGAACTCGCGTGTCAGATGCAAGTCTGCCTTGGTCACATCGCTTTTTCTCGATGTCAGAAAAAATTTGCCAATCAACTTCTTCCCGGTACAGCGATCCTGGTACAGGTAGACATCGTTGCTGCCATTGAGTTTGAAGACACGGTAAGACGAGCTGTCTGTGGCCCCTTCAATCTTCTGTTGAAGCTCATGCTGGAGAAAACTCAGCACCGGGTCATTCTGGGCCAGATGCCCGATATAAGTTCCAGTCATGGTTGTTTTGAACTCCAGCCTAAAAAGCCCCAGCACGCTGGCTGGGGGCAAACCCTTTCGGGTCACGCTTTCAGGGAGGGTTGAAAACGCGGGGCCTTAGGATGCCCGACACCAATGTAATCAGGGTTATGGCCGGTATCTGTGCGCCAGCGCACGTATCAGGCCGAAAATCCTTTTCGGCTTCCTTTCAACCCCTACGCAGGCCTCTCCATGATTTATCAGTCGATATCGATGCCACATCGAACCGTGATGGTTATTGCCAGTGATCCGGCTACCTTTCAACTGGTCACGCAACTGATTGCGCGCCGCGATGATTGGAAGTTGCTGACAGCCACCCAAGGAACGCAGGGTGTCGACATGACATCTGCGTGCCAGCCGGATGTGGTTGTGATGGATACAGGCCTGTCAGATATCGGTGGTCTTGATGCTTTGAAAATGCTGCGTGACGATTTCTCGACCTCTCATATTCCCGTTATCGCCCTGTCTTCGGATGCACAGCAAACGCATATCGACCAAGGACTCAAGGCCGGGTTCTATCGGTATCTGATCAAACCGTTCCGGCTAACCGAACTTTTAGATGCCATTGACGAGGCCGTGCGGTTTAACCCGAAAAACATCGGCCCGGTTGTGCCACCTTCAAATCCCCAAGGACCGAGTGAGGGGCTTCCGTCTCGCCTGGATGCCACTTAAGGGGTCGAGCAAAAATAACTTGAACAGTTCGGGCATGGTGCGTCGGTTCGGTAGCGCACGGACGCAGCACGTCAACGCGACGCATAGTGAATCTGTCTCGCTTGCTTTCCCTGGGAACGTTGTCGAGTTTTCCCTTGACCTCTGGAGTCCATCACAATGAGTCACACAACGAACACACAAGACCCTTTGGTCAAACCGGTGCTCCTCACCTGCGCCGTGTGTATGAAGGAAATTCCCTTGTCCGAGGCGGTCATTCCTGAAGCTCTGGACTATGTCGTGCATTTTTGCAGCCCGAATTGTTATGAGAAGTGGCATCTGCAGAAAGGGGCGGAGCCACCCACCCCATCAAAGGCCGCGTTGCCGTGAATGTCAAACTCGCAGCACTTCAATGGCCTGTATTCCCACGTGGCAAACGAGCATGTGGTTGGGGTGCACAACACGATGACCAGCGCCTTCCGGTTATCAAGTAAAACACAGTCGTTTGCTATTCATAGGGTAGCTTCTTGCGCCTATCAATTGAGCGCTACAGCTCCATTTGGCATATGTTTCATTGCCGGTTCTGTCGCCCTGGCAGCAAGCTCAGGCGGTGTTCAGGGTACGGATGCACTCCGTAAAAGCAGATGACCAAAACGCCTTGGCCCAATGGCTCACCCGCACCGATTTGCGCAGACCGGCTTGCCAAAAGGGATCGGCTTGGTAGAAAGACTCCGCTTCGGCCTTGCTCTCAGCGTTGAGTAGCCAGATGCCGCCATGGGGTGCACCATCTTCCGAATCCCGCAACGCGCCCGCAGCGATGACCCGGCCTGGGTGCGCGGCCAGGAAGGCCAGATGGGCTGGCATGTGCAGAGAGCGCTCAGGCAAGCGCTCGGGGTGGTCGGCGTAGATGTCTTCAAATTGGACGATGAATAGCATGGGGGATGAGGGACGAGAGGTGGAGGGGCAGGGATGGTATGCCAACAGCGCATCGCCTTGCCAGCGAGGGTGGGGGTGTGGGTGTGGCGGGTGTGGGGGGTCTAAACTATTGCATGCCTTCGAAGGCCCCCGTATTTGCAAACGGGAGCCCCTTTCATAACCTGATGCTTGCGCCAAGATGACCGATTCCTCAACCTTTGAAACCTCAATGCACCGCCTGATGACTGCTGCCGCCATACCAGGTATTTCTGTGGCTGCGGTCAACCAAGGCGAGGTGCGGGTTACCTCGATGGGTGTGAGGGCACTGGATACCGCTCGACCAGTTGGAGAGATGACGGTGTTCGATGTTGCCTCCTTGAGCAAACCGGTCGTCGCATACATTGCGCTTCAGCTCGCGGACGGCGGGATGCTCGACCTCGACAGACCTCTTTCCGAAATTGTCAAAAAGGGGGTTCCGCCTCAACTCGTTTCTCAACCGATCACAGCACGCCACGTTTTAACGCACACATCTGGACTCCCCAACCATCGTGGTGATGAGCCGCTGCAGACTTACTTCCCACCTGGGAGTTGGTTCAGCTATTCCGGTTTCGGGTTCGCCTATTTGCAAATGGCCCTCGAAGCCACCACGGCTGAGCCGCTGGAGGCTCTGGCGCAACGTCTGGTGTTTGACCCGTTGGGGATGTATTCGTCCAGCTTCCAATGGCGTGAACGCTTCAGTGAGAACGTCGCTGTGCCGCACGAGAATGAAAAGCAGCTTGAGAAGCATCGGCCAACGGCTGCTTATGCCTCTTATTCCCTTCAGACAACGGCCAGCGATTATGCAAAGTTCATGGTCGCCGTGATGGATGGGTCGTCGTTGAGCGAGGCCACACACTGCCAATGGTTGACACCCGCAGTGATGGTGCCGCGAGGGGATGCAACTCACTTGGCAGGCTGTCCCCCGGAGACCGAGCAAGACATCGGCTGGGGCCTCGGATGGGGTGTGGAAACGACAAGCGGCACATTCTTCCAATGGGGAAAAATGGATGGCATAAGGACCTTCGCCATGGGGTGTCCAAAGACGCGGTCAGCCGTCGTCTTGTTGACCAACAGCAACCGGGGATTGCGTTTGATGGACGCAGCCATTGAAGCTGCCCTGCCGGGCGAACACCCTGTTTTCTCGTGGCTGCGAACCTGCGTTACAGAGTGAGCGGCTCGTTGCCTGTGGGCCAAACACGGCTTTTCATCTTGGTCAATCCGAAGCAACAAAGCGCGTTTGACGTCGCAGCAATTCGCAAATTCAAATGGTTTTATGTTTCAAAAAGAATAGCTGCTTGCGCAGGTAAATAATTGGCTACAGCCTAATTTCACCCAATTCCTCCAACTCCCCAGCCGTAAACACCCGCGACTGCGTATGAAACGCTTTCCCTGTTGACCCCTCCAGCGAAAACGTGCCCCCGTGGCCGTCGATCACATCAATGATCAACTGCGTGTGCTTCCAGGTTTCGTACTGCGCACGGCCGATGCAGAACGGGCAACCACCGATGTCGCCCAGGTACACGTCGCCGGGGCCGATGGTGATTTCGCCGGGTAGCAGGCAGTTGGCGGCGCTGTTGTCGCAGCAGCCGCCGGACTGGTGGAACATCAGTTGCGGGCCGTGTTGGGCCTGCAACTGCGCCACCAGTGCCAAAGCCGCCGGGGTCGCAACCACTCTGGCGACTCTGTCTGCCATCAGAAGAAGCCCAGCTTTTGCTCGCTGTAGCTCACCAGCAGGTTCTTGGTTTGCTGGTAGTGGTCCAGCATCACCTTGTGGGTTTCGCGGCCGATGCCGGATTCTTTGTAGCCGCCAAACGCGGCGTGCGCCGGGTAGGCGTGGTAGCAGTTGGTCCAGACGCGGCCAGCCTTGATGGCGCGGCCCATGCGGTAGGCCACGTTGCCGTTACGGCTCCACACGCCAGCTCCCAGGCCGTAGAGCGTGTCGTTGGCAATTTCCAGCGCTTCGGCTTCGTCCTTGAAGGTGGTCACGGCCAGCACCGGGCCGAAGATTTCTTCCTGGAAGATGCGCATTTTGTTGTGGCCCTTGAACAGCGTGGGCTGCACGTAGTAGCCGCCTTCCAGATCACCGCCCAGATGCGCCTGGTTGCCGCCGATCAGCACCTCGGCACCTTCCTGTTTGCCGATGTCCAGGTAAGACAAAATTTTGGTCAGCTGTTCTTTGGAGGCCTGCGCACCGATCATGGTGCTGGAGTCCAGCGGGTTGCCCTGAATGATGGCGGCCACACGTTTCAGTACACGTTCCATGAAAGCGTCGTAAATGCTTTCCTGGATCAGCGCACGGCTCGGGCAGGTGCAGACCTCGCCCTGGTTGAAGGCAAACAGCACCAGGCCTTCGATGGCTTTGTCCAGAAATCCGTCGTCTTTGTCCATGATGTCGGCAAAGAAGACGTTGGGGCTTTTGCCGCCCAGCTCCAGCGTGGCTGGAATCAGGTTGTTGGCGGCGGCCTGGGCAATCACCCGGCCGGTGGTGGTGGAGCCGGTGAAGGCGATTTTGGCGATGCGTTTGCTTTGCGCCAGCGGCATGCCCGCCTCACGGCCAAAGCCGTTGACGATGTTGAGCACGCCGGGGGGTAGCAGGTCGGCAATCAGCTCGGCCAGAATCAGAATGCTGATGGGGATGGACTCGGCCGGTTTGAGCACAACGCAGTTGCCCGCGCCAATGG
>VIKI01000131.1 GCA_008080595.1 Comamonadaceae bacterium | reverse complement strand
TGGCGCACAGGCGGTGTTGATGATGCAGCCGCAAGCCCGTTTGCTGAGTTCACTGGAGCCTGAACATGAATTGCAGCAGTTGCGCCGCGCAGAACCCTGTACGGCTGGGCAGCAGTGGCAGTGGGATGGCGTGAACTTTGAGGTGCTGCACCCGCAAGCCGCAGATTACGCCGGTGTGCGCAAAACCAATGCCCTGAGTTGCACCCTGCGCATTTCCAATGGCACCCAAACCGCGTTGCTGGCCGGTGACATTGAGCAGGTGCAAGAAGCACGGCTGGTGGCCAGCGGTGTGCCGCTGACGGCGGATGTGCTGCTGGTGCCGCACCACGGCAGCAAAACCTCCAGCAGTGCCGCATTTCTGGAGGCGGTGCAGCCCCGTCTGGCGCTGGTGCAGGCGGGCTACCGCAACCGCTTTGGCCACCCGGCAAGCCCTGTTTTGGTGCGCTACGCCGAGCGTCACATCACGGTGGTGGACACGCCTCGTTGTGGTGCGGCACGCTGGCAATCCTGGCAGCCACAAGGCGTGAGCTGCGAACGTGAGGTGCAACGCCGGTATTGGCATCACCAGATAAAAATGCCAACCGCAGGCTAAGGAGATGGCCCAAAGCTTGCTAAGCTGTACCCAGGAGTGAAAATGATGCAGAAATTCGACGAGATGTACACCCAGCTGCCCTATGAGTTTTTCTCTGGTGGCAAGCAGATTCGTGATCACTACAAAATCTACGACGAGTGGCTGGCCCGCCAACCTGGCGACATGATGGCCAAGCGGCGCGAAGAAGCCGAGATGATTTTTCGCCGTGTCGGCATCACCTTTGCCGTGTACGGCGAAAAAGACGAAGATGGTGCGGGCACCGAGCGCCTGATTCCGTTTGACCTGATTCCACGCATCATCCCGGCCCACGAATGGCGCAGCATGGAGCGTGGCCTGGAGCAGCGTGTCACCGCCCTGAACCGTTTTCTGCATGACATCTACCACGACCAGGAGATTCTCAAAGCCGGTCTGATTCCGCGTGAGCAGATTGAAAACAACGCCCAGTTCCGCCCGCAAATGATGGGCGTGGATTTGCCCAATAACGTGTACTCGCAAATCTCCGGCATTGACATCGTGCGTGCGCCCGATGCCAAGGGCAATGGCGAGTACTACGTGCTGGAAGACAACCTGCGTGTGCCCAGCGGCGTGAGCTACATGCTGGAAGACCGCAAGATGATGATGCGGCTCTTTCCCGATCTGTTCAGCGCTCACCGCGTCGCCCCGATTGCGCATTACCCCGACCTGTTGCTGGAAACCCTGCGTGAAAGCAGCCCGGCCACCACCGCCGAGCCGACCGTGGTGGTGCTCACCCCCGGCATGTACAACAGCGCTTATTTTGAGCATGCGTTCCTGGCGCAGCAAATGGGCGTGGAACTGGTGGAAGGGCAAGACCTGTTTGTCAAAGACAACTTCTGCTACATGCGCACCACCCGTGGCCCGCAGCGTGTGGATGTGATCTACCGCCGGGTCGATGACGATTTTCTCGACCCCAAGGTGTTCCGCCCCAACTCCACCCTGGGTTGTGCCGGGCTGCTGGATGTGTACCGTGCCGGGCACATCAACATTTGCAACGGGGTTGGGACAGGGGTGGCCGATGACAAGTCGATCTACCCCTATGTGCCCAAGATGATCGAGTTCTACCTGGGTGAAAAACCCATTTTGAACAACGTGCCGACCTACATGTGCCGCAACAAAGCCGTGCAGGCCAACCCCACTGGTTACATCGCCCAACCCACGTTGAGCCTGTCGAGTTGCCCGACGTTTGTGGAAAGTGGCATTGCCCCGCGCCACATCGATTTGCGACCCTATGTGCTGTCTGGCAAAAATGTCCAAATGGTGCCCGGTGGCCTGACCCGGGTGGCGCTCAAAGAGGGCTCGCTTGTCGTGAACTCGTCACAGGGTGGCGGTACAAAAGACACGTGGATTCTGGAGGATGAGGGGCAAGCAAGCCAGAGTCAGAGTCAAACGCAGAAAAGTGCTTGAAATTTATAAGAAATTGAGCTCTACCGCTTGTGGAATAAGCGTAACACGCTATCAAAATTGAGGAATACCGTATGTTGTCACGCACCGCCGACCACCTTTTCTGGATGAACCGTTACACCGAACGGGCCGAAAACACCGCCCGTTTGCTCGATGTGAATTACCAAACCTCTTTGCTGCCGCAGTCTGAGGCGGTGGCCAAGGCCGGTTGGCAAGGCTTGTTGTCGATCAGCGAGTTGCTTCCCACCTACCGTGAAAAACATGGCGATATGACGGCCAAGGATGTGATGGACTTCATGGTCAAGGACGAAAGCAACCCGTCTTCCATCGTCTCTTGCCTGAGTGCTGCCCGCGAAAATGCCCGCGCCGTCCGGGGCACACTCACCACCGAGGTGTGGGAGACGCAAAACCAGACCTGGCTGGAAGTCAAACGCATGATCAAGCAGGGCGAGTTTGAGGCTGACCCGTCGCAGTTTTTTGAATGGGTCAAGTTCCGCTCACATTTGTCACGCGGGGTGACGGTGGGCACCATGTTGATGGACGAGGCGCTGTACTTCATGCGCCTGGGCACGTTCCTGGAGCGGGCCGATAACACGGCGCGCCTGGTGGATGTGAAGTTTCACGCGGTGGAGAGCGACTTTTATGGCACGGCCAACGTGAAAGACCAGGAATACGACTTCTACCACTGGAGCGCCATTTTGCGCAGCGTCAGCGGCTTTGAGGTGTACCGCAAGGTCTACCGAGACGTGATCAAACCCGAGCGCGTGGCCGAGCTGCTGATTCTGCGCCCGGACATGCCACGCTCATTACACGCCAGCCTGAACGAAGTGGTGGGTAATCTCAAAATGGTGGCCAACGACCAGTCGGGGGAGACCCAGCGCCGCGCCGGTAAATTGCGGGCAGAGCTGCAATATGGCCGCATTGACGAGATTCTGGCCACCGGGCTGCATGCCTATTTGACGCAGTTTCTGGATCGGGTGAATGATTTGGGTGCCCACATCAGCCGCGATTTTCTGGTGCCATCAACGGTTTGATGCCAGATACGACCTCACCATGATGGTTTGGCTTGGAGACACGTGCTCAAAGCCCATCTGTTCAGCGTAGAGCGTCAAATAAAAGACACATTTACAGCAATAATCCATGGGCAGGAGAACCAAGTATGAATGCCCAGGAAATTAATCGCGAACTCGATCACGTCAGGGAAGCTGGCCCGGTCAAAGATATTGTTATTCCACCCTGCCCACAATTGCTGGTGCAGCTCCAGGCCGAGCTGAATCAGGCAGACCCTGATCCACAGGTTATCGCGGCCATTGCGGCCAGTGATGTCGCCATGACGGCGGCACTGATCCGCATCGCCAACAGCCCGCTGTATGCCCGGCGCGAGCCCGTGAGCTCAGTGGCACAAGCGGTGTCGATGCTTGGCATGAAACCCACCGCGTCCTTGCTGACCGGTTTTTTGTTGCGTCACACCATTCGCATCGATCCCACACTGATCGAGCATTTTTGGGAGTCTTCCACCCGCCGCTCCATGGCCATGGGACACATTGCCAAGCAAATGTATGGTGTGGATGTGGAGGTGGCCAAAACCTGTGGCTTGTTTTTTCATGTCGGGATTCCCGTCATGTTGCAAGGTCTGCGTGGCTACAGCGGCACCTTGGTGGAGGCCATGGCGCGGCAAGACCGCAGCTTCATTCAAACCGAAAACGCCAACCACCGCACGGATCACGCGGTGGTGGGGGCGATTGTGGCCAGAACCTGGCGCTTGCCTCAGGTGATTGCTCACGCGGTGCGTTTGCACCATGACTTCACGGTGCTTCATGATTCTGCAGTAGCCTTGGAGGTGCGCCAACTGGTGGCCATTGCCGCCATTGCCGAGCATTTGGTAGGGCTTCATGAAGGGGTCAAAGATCAACGCGACTGGCAGCGTCATGGGGCCGAATGCATGGCCTTTCTGCAGGTCAGTGAGGCTGAGGTTGACAACTGGGTGGATACGCTTTACCCCATGTTTGAGAGCGTCGTTGTGGCATGAGCTGAGCCGCACACGCAGCGCAAGGTCTGCGGTGGCCTTGGGGCTTCCATTTCCCTGATGGACAATCCGGGGCTTCCATTGATCTGATTTTTTTACCGAAAGCTTGCCATGCTGCTCGACGCTGAACTCTCCCAACTGGTCTTGATCGATTACCAAGCCCGCTTGATGCCCGCGATTTTTGAAGCCCCGTTGGTGCTGGCCAATGCGGGCAGATTGGCACAAGCCGCCAAACAACTCCAGGTGCCGGTGTGGGGCACTGAGCAAAATCCATCCAAGCTGGGTGAAAACCCGCCCGAGCTGCGCAGCTTGTGCCAACGCACCTTGGCCAAGATGCAATTCAGTGGCGTGGAAGAGGGCTTGGGCGAGTGGTTGCGCCCCCCTTTGAAAGCCCCGGCGGGTAATGCGCGCAGTTTGCCCAAGCATTTGCAAAAGCCCTCCAATACACCGACCGAGCGCAACAGCATCGTGATTGCCGGTTGTGAAGCCCATGTGTGTTTGTTGCAAACAGCCCTGCATTTGCTCGAAGACGAGTTTGATGTGTGGGTGGTCACCGATGCCTGCAGCTCGCGTACCGAGCGCAACCGGGATGCCGCTTTTGACCGACTGGCCGGTGCGGGAGCTGAATTGGTGACCACCGAGATGGTGATTTTTGAATGGTTGCGCAGCGCCGAGCATACCCATTTCAAATCCGTCCAGGATTTGATCAAATAAGGCTCTAGCCTTTATCCTTAAAGCGTAAGCAGCTATCTTTTTGGTTGTATTGTAGGTCGGGTTAGCACCGGCGTAACCCGACATCTTCGAGCGCTCATGCATGTCGGGTTACGCCTACGGCTAACCCGACCTGATGCATTCCGACTGTTGCACTTAGTCAGGGTATTGCAAGCTCCAGGCTCATAATTATGAATTCAGTTTACCTATAACCATCGGAGACCGCTTATGACCACCTACGCCGCTTTTCACCAACGTTCCCTCTCTGACCGCGACGGTTTTTGGGGTGAGCAAGCCCAGTTGGTGGATTGGAAAGTTCAGCCCCAGCAAGTGTGTGATTACAGCAACCCGCCGTTTGCCAAGTGGTTTGTCGGGGGGGTGACCAACCTGTGTCACAACGCGGTGGATCGCCACTTGAAAGACCGGGCCGATCAGGCGGCGCTGATTTTTGTGTCGACCGAAACCAACCAGGAAAAGGTCTATTCCTTCCGCGAATTACATGCGGAGGTGCAGCGTATGGCGGCGGTGCTGAAAGAGCTGGGGGTGCAAAAAGGCGATCGTGTGTTGATTTACATGCCGATGGTGGCCGAGGCGGCTTTTGCCATGCTGGCGTGTACCCGCATTGGTGCGATTCATTCGGTGGTGTTTGGTGGATTTGCCTCGGGTTCTTTGGCTTCGCGTATTGAAGATGCTGAACCCAAGGTGATTGTCAGTGCCGATGCCGGTTCGCGCGGTGGCAAGGCGGTGGCGTACAAACCGCTGCTGGACGAGGCCATCAACCTGTCCAAATTCAAACCGCAGTCCGTGTTGCTGGTGGATCGTGGTCTGGTGCCGATGGCCTTGGTTGAAGGGCGTGACACCTTGTGGGCGCCCTTGCGCGAAAAGCATCTCAACACCGTGGTGGAGTGTGAATGGGTGGACTCCACCCACCCGAGCTACACGCTGTACACCAGTGGCACTACCGGCAAACCCAAGGGCGTGCAGCGCGACACCGGGGGCTATTGCGTGGCCCTGGCGGCCAGCATGAAGCATATTTACGCTGGCAATGCCGGTGAAACTTATTTCTCCACCAGCGACATCGGCTGGGTGGTGGGTCACAGTTACATCATTTATGGTCCGCTGATTGCCGGCATGGCCACCATCATGTACGAGGGCTTGCCGATTCGCCCGGACGGCGGCATCTGGTGGAGCCTGGTGGAGAAATACAAGGTCACCGTGATGTTCAGCGCACCCACCGCGATTCGGGTGCTGAAGAAACAAGACCCGGCCTTGCTGACCAAATACGATTTGTCGAGCCTGCGTGCCTTGTTCCTGGCCGGTGAACCGCTGGATGAGCCTACTGCCCAGTGGATCAGTGCGGGTTTGGGCAAGCCGATCATCGACAACTACTGGCAGACCGAAACCGGTTGGCCGATTCTGGCGCTGTGTAATGGTGTTGAGAAAGCTGTGAGCAAGTTTGGTTCACCCGGCAAGGCGGTCTACGGCTATGACGTGAAGTTGCTCGACGATCAAACCGGTGAGGAACTCACTGGCCCGAATCAAAAAGGGGTGGTGGCGGTTGAGGGGCCGCTGCCACCGGGCTGCATGCAAACGGTGTGGCGTGATGACGAGCGCTTTGTCAATACCTACTGGAAGAGTGTTCCGGGCAAGCTGGTGTACAGCACGTTTGACTGGGGCGTGCGTGATGCCGACGGCTATTACTTTATTCTGGGGCGGACCGACGACGTGATCAACGTGGCCGGGCACCGCCTGGGCACCCGTGAAATCGAAGAGAGTATTGCCGCACACCCGAACATTGCCGAAGTGGCGGTGGTGGGTGTGGCCGATCAGCTCAAGGGCCAGGTCGCCATGGCCTTTGCCGTGGTCAAGGATGCCAGCCTGGTGGCCGACGAGGCGGGTGCTTCTAAGCTGGAAGCTGAAATCTTCAAACTGGTGGATCGTGATCTGGGCGCGGTGGCGCGGCCAGCACGGGTGCGCTTTGTCACCGTGTTGCCTAAAACCCGCAGTGGCAAATGTTTGCGCCGTGCCATCACGGCGGTGTGTGAAGGCCGCGATCCCGGTGACCTGACCACCATGGACGATCCGGCAGCCCTGCAGCAGATCAAGGATTTGGTCAGCGCGCCATGATCCTCGGATGATTTTTGAGGCTTAAATTTAGCCTGTAAGAATTGTGCTGCTTTCTGGTGGCACAATTCCGGTTCGCAATCGGCCCTTCCAACGCCACTGTCGCATCCGCCAAACGGTCAAGCCGTGACGCGGGAGGTTAATCAACCATCAGCTTTAACCAGCTAAAGTTCCCTGAAGGGGAATGAAAGTCAGCGAAACATGAGTGAGACCAACACGGTTTACCAAGCCTATCAGGCGAATACCTACCTTTTCGGTGGGAACGCCCCGTATGTCGAAGAGATGTACGAAAACTACCTTGCCAACCCCGGCAGCGTGCCCGACACCTGGCGCGATTACTTTGATGCCTTGCAGCACGTGCCCGCCGTGGACGGCAGCAATGCCAAAGACGTGCCGCACCAACCCGTCATCGATGCCTTTGCGCAACGCGCCAAAGCCGGCGGCACCAAGGTGGTGGTGGCCAGTGTCGATGCCGAGATGGGGCGCAAGCGCACCGCCGTTCAGCAACTGATTGCCGCTTACCGCAATGTCGGTGCCAGCTGGGCTGATCTGGACCCCTTGAAGCGCACCGAGCGCCCGAACATTCCCGAGCTTGATCCGGCGTTCTACGGCTTCAAAGACGTTGATCAGGAAACCGTGTTTGACACCAGCAACACGTTTTTTGGCAAAGACAAAATGCCTTTGCGCGAGCTGTTGAACGCTTTGCGCGAAACCTATTGCAGCACCATTGGCGCTGAATACATGTACCTGTCTGACCAGACGCAAAAGCGCTGGTGGCAGCAAAAACTGGAAAGCGTGCGCAGCAAGCCGAATTTCAACGCCGACCAGAAGAAACACATTCTGGATCGCCTGACTGCCTCAGAAGGGCTTGAACGCTTCTTGCACACCAAATACGTGGGCCAGAAGCGTTTTTCACTGGAAGGTGGTGAAAGTTTCATCGCTGCCATGGATCAATTGATCCAGCAAGCGGGCGGCTTGGGCGTGCAGGAAATCGTGATCGGCATGGCTCACCGGGGTCGTTTGAACGTGCTGGTGAACACCTTGGGCAAGATGCCGGCAGATTTGTTTGCCGAGTTTGACCATACCGCCCCTGAAGACCTGCCAGCTGGTGATGTGAAGTACCACCAAGGCTTCAGCTCAGACGTGACCACGCCCGGCGGCCCGGTGCACTTGAGTCTGGCATTCAACCCCTCACACCTTGAAATTGTCAACCCGGTGGTGGAAGGTTCTGTGCGAGCCCGGATGGATCGTCGTGCTGACCCCACTGGCCGACAAGTGCTGCCGGTGCTGGTGCACGGTGACGCGGCCTTTGCCGGCCAAGGTGTCAACCAGGAAACTCTGGCATTGGCGCAAACCCGTGGCTACACCACGGCAGGCACGGTGCACCTGATCATCAACAACCAGATTGGTTTCACCACTTCTGACCCGCGTGACTACCGCTCCACCTTGTATTGCACCGACATCGTCAAGGGTGTCGAGGCACCGGTGATGCACGTCAACGGTGATGATCCTGAAGCCGTGGTGATGGCCATGCAGTGGGCACTGGAATACCGCATGGAGTTCCGCAAAGATGTGGTGCTGGACATCATTTGCTTCCGTAAACTCGGCCACAACGAACAAGATACCCCAGCGCTGACTCAGCCGCTGATGTACAAAAAGATCGCCCAGCATCCCGGCACTCGCCGACTGTACGCAGACAAACTGTCCGCTCAAGGTTTGGGTGCGACTTTGGGTGATGACATGGTGAAGGCTTACCGTGCTGCCATGGATGCCGGTCGCCACACGGTTGACCCTGTGTTGACCAACTTCAAGAGCAAGTACGCGGTCGATTGGTCACCGTTCCTGGGCAAAAAATGGACGGATGCGGGTGATACCGCCATTCCCATGGCTGAATGGAAACGCCTGGCCGAGAAGATCACCAGCATTCCAGCCAGTGTTAATCCGCACCCGCTGGTGAAAAAGGTCTATGACGACCGCGCTGCCATGGGGCGGGGTGACATTCCGGTCGATTGGGGCATGGGCGAGCACATGGCTTTTGCCTCGTTGGTGGCCAGTGGTTACCCGGTGCGTCTGTCGGGTGAAGACTGTGGTCGTGGCACGTTTACCCACCGTCACGCGGTCATTCACGACCAAAGCCGTGAAAAGTGGGACGTGGGCACGTATGTGGCTCTGCAAAACGTGGCCGAGAACCAGGCTCCGTTTGTCGTCATTGACTCCATCCTGTCGGAAGAAGCGGTGTTGGGCTTTGAGTACGGTTACGCCTCCAATGACCCCAACACCCTGGTGATCTGGGAAGCCCAGTTTGGCGACTTTGCCAATGGCGCCCAGGTGGTGATTGACCAGTTCATTGCCTCCGGTGAGGTCAAGTGGGGCCGTGTGAACGGCTTGACGATGATGTTGCCACACGGCTATGAGGGCCAAGGCCCAGAGCACTCTTCGGCGCGTGTCGAACGTTTCATGCAGTTGGCCGCTGACACCAACATGCAGTTGGTGCAGCCCACCACGGCCAGCCAGATCTTCCACGTGTTGCGCCGTCAGATGGTGCGCAACCTGCGCAAGCCGCTGGTGATCTTCACTCCCAAGTCGCTGCTGCGCCACAAGGATGCTGCGTCACCCTTGTCTGAATTCACCAAAGGTGGTTTCCAGACCATCATTCCTGAGAACAAGGCACTCAAGGCCGACAAGGTCAAGCGTGTGGTGGTGTGTTCGGGCAAGGTGTATTACGACCTGGTCAAGAAACGCGAAGAAAAAGGCGCGGACGATGTGGCGATTTTGCGGGTGGAGCAACTCTATCCATTCCCGCACAAGGCCTTTGCCACCGAGCTGAAAAAATACCCCAATGCCACCGAAGTGGTCTGGGCACAAGACGAGCCACAAAACCAGGGCGCCTGGTTCTTTGTGCAGCACTACATTCACGAAAACATGCTTGAAGGGCAAAAGCTGGGTTATTCCGGTCGGGCAGCTTCAGCTTCACCGGCGGTGGGTTATTCACACCTGCACCAGGAGCAGCAAAAGGCGCTGGTGGACGGTGCTTTTGGCAAGCTCAAGGGTTTTGTCTTAGCGAAATAAGGCAGCCCACTGAATGAACCC
>VIKI01000130.1 GCA_008080595.1 Comamonadaceae bacterium | reverse complement strand
CACTGATCCGGTGCTGTTCAAACGGATTGTCGGCAACCTGCTCAGCAACGCCTTGCGCTACACGGCACACGGGGGCGTGTTGCTGTCCTTGCGCAGAGCCCATGGCGGTGCCGGGGTTTGGGTGGAGGTGTGGGACACCGGCATGGGTATTTCCGAGGCCGATCAGATGCGCATTTTTGACCCCTATGTGCAGCTGTCCAACCGTGAGCGTGATCGCAGCAAAGGCTTGGGGCTGGGTTTGGCCATTGTCAAGCATGCGTGTGAGTTGCTGGGTGTCGGTTTGAGTCTGCGATCAGTCCCAGGACGGGGCACCCGCTTCAGGATTGAATTGCCGGCCAGCATGCAGCTCAAACGCGATGGCTTGGGCAATGCTGCGGCCCTTCAGACCAGTGGCAAAGCCGTGGTACAGATGGATGGCAAACTGGCTGGGCGGCGTGTGCTGCTGATCGACGATGACCCCATGGTGCGGGTTGCCATGCAGGCTTTGCTGGGCAGTTGGGGGGTGGAATTGCGCTGTGCCAACACCGGAGATGCCGATGCGTTGTTGGTGTGTGGCACAGACTGGATGCCCGAGTGTGTGCTGTGTGACTTCAGGTTACCCGGAACCCTGGACGGTATTGCCATGCTGGACCTGGTGCAAGAGCGCTATCCCCATGCCGTGGGTATTTTGCAAACCGGTGAACTGGCGCAATCGGTACAGGCCCGTGCCGAAGAGGCCGGCTACATGGTGCTGTTCAAGCCGGTGGATGCCTTGGTGCTGGCCACCACCTTGAGTACGGTGCTGGAGATGCGCAACGTGGAGGGTGAAACATGACGGTATCACCAACATTGCGGCGAACCTGGTTGCCGCAGCACGATCCGCAGGTGGAGCACGCTTTGTTTTTGCTGGGATACCGTAATTTGGTGGGCACTGGGTATGGGCAAATCGGCTTGGCGTGTTTGGTTGGGCTGGCAAGTTACCCGCATGCTGACCGATTCATATTGGCATGTTGGCTGTGTTATTTGGTGTCAGCCGGATTGGGCTATTTCTTGCTGCTCAGGCTCTTTCGTTCAGAGGTTTTACAACCGAGTCCCAATTTAAAGGGGGTTCGGCGCTGGCATCGTTTCCGGCGCACCCTGCAGTTGATCAGCGCAGTGGGTTGGGGGGGCTTGGGTTGGTTGATGGTGCCCGGCGCTACCGCACATAACGTGATCGTGATGGCTACCTTTACCGGTGTGGTCGGGCATTCAGCGGCAGGCAATTCAGCCAACGATTTTTGGGGTTTTGTCATGAGCGCAACCACCATCGTGCTGGTATTCGTGTGGCATATTCCAGCTGTTTTTGGCGCAGATGGCACAACCCTGATCATCATGTGTGTGTTTTATGTTGCTGCACTGACCACCGTGCTGCGCAATACCCATGCCTCGTTGCGTAAATCAATTCAATTGCAACTTGACAACGAAGCCATGGCACTCAGTAATGCAGAGCAAGCAGCCCGTGCTGAAAAAGCCAACCGCGACAAATCCGAGTTTCTGGCCGCCGCCAGCCACGACCTGCGGCAACCGGTTCATGCCTTGCTGCTGTTGATCGAAGCCTACCGCCAGCAGATGCCGGCGGCCATGAACCACCCGCTGATGCAGCACATCACCCAGGCCGGGCAGTCCATCAACAGCTTGTTTAACTCCTTGATGGAGCTGTCGCGGCTGGAGAGTGGTTCAGAGAAGCCGGTCTTGGTTGAATTTGACTTGCGCCAGGCCTTGCAGGATGTGCTGGAGGGCTCTCAGCCTGAAGCGCGGGCCAAGGGGCTGCACTTGCGCAGCTTTCTGGCACCCGGCCTGGAGGCTGCGCGGGTGTGCACTGATCAAGTTCTGTTCAAGCGGATTGTCGGCAACCTGCTCAGCAATGCCTTGCGTTACACCCCGCACGGTGGCGTGTTGCTGGCCCTGCGCCGCCGCCATGGGGGTGCCGATGGTGTCTGGATTGAGGTCTGGGATACTGGTATCGGGATTGCCCAGGCCGATCAGTCGCGCATTTTTGACCCCTATGTGCAAATGGCCAACCGCGAGCGTGACCGCAGCAAGGGCTTGGGTTTGGGCTTGGCCATTGTGCGGCACGCCTGCGAACTGCTGGGGCTGACCGTCAGCGTGCACTCTGTGCCGGGTCGGGGCACCCGCTTTCGGCTGGAGCTGCCAGGCAGTTTGATGGTGGCGCGCACCCCAAGCCAAGTGCTGCCCCATTCTGCCCAGCCCAAGAGTGCAGGGGTGGTGCAAGCGGGTGTCTGGTTACGTGGGCGGCGCGTCTTGCTGGTGGATGACGACCCGCTGGTACAACTCGCCATGCAGGCGCTGCTTGTTAGCTGGCAACTCGATGTGCGCTCATTCATGCGAGGTGACCCTTCGGTGCTGGAGTTGTGTGCGCCCGATTGGGTGCCTGAATGTGTGCTGTGTGATTTCAGGCTGCCGGGCACAATGAATGGCATTGAGTTGCTGGACTTTTTGCAGCAAAAGTTCCCTACCGCCATTGGCGTATTAATCACCGGTGAAATGCTGCAAACCGTGCAGCAAGCGGCTGAAGATGCTGGCTATATGTTGATCTCCAAGCCGGTGGATGCCGCCGTATTGGCCTATACCCTGGGGGCTTTGTTAGAGCGCCGTCACGAAGAAAGAATGCCATGAATATTTTGATTGTGGATGACCATCCCTTGACCTGCCAGGGCCTGGCGGCACTGCTGGCGGCGACCCAGTCGGGGGCGCAAGTGCAAAGCGCCTATTCGGCTGAGCAGGCGCGTTTGGCAATACAAAAACTGCCTGCGCCTGACTGGATTTTTCTCGACATCAATCTGCCCGACGATCCGCAACACCTGCTGTTCAAAAGCCTGTGTGAATCGACCTGGATCGACCACACCGTGTTGATTTCAGCTGACCCCGAGCATCGCTTGATTCGCATGGCACTGGCGGCTGGTGTGCGCGGTTTTATCCCCAAAACGGCCGACCCCGAGCTGGTGTTGAGCGGCTTTGCGCACATTTTGGCGGGTGAGTTTTATGTGCCGCCCGCACTGGCGGCCCAGTTGCATGACACGGCGGGTGCAGAGTCCGTCACGCGCAACCTGTCGCCGCGCCTGCAACAGGTGCAAGAGTTGCTGATGCGGGGCACGGCCAATAAGGTCATGGCACGCCAGCTTGGCCTGTCAGATCACACGGTCAAAGAGTATGTGTCCTCGGTGCTGACGTTCCATGGGGTCGCCAACCGGCTGGAGTTGGTGCTCAAGCTCTCACGGGATCCGACACATTAGCCTCTGGCACAGGGTGAGATGGTGAGGACTTTTGCTATAAAAATAGCAGCTGTTTGCGCAATATACATAAGCGCTAGAAGGCATTTTTAATCATAAATTTAGTCAATAAGGAGCATTTTTTCTGTTCTATCCCCCCGTTGGAGGGGTAGGCAGGCAAGCGTCAGACCCGCAGAATCAGAAGTCCTATCTTCTGGAGGATTTGAATGGGTACTCAGGGTCAAAAACGTTGGCAAAAATGCGGTGTTGGGCTGTTGCTGCTGGCTTGTGCATGGTCAGCACAGGCGGGTCTTTTTGACAAATTGATCGGGGGCGGAAAACCCGGTTTTGTTGAGTTGACGGACAGCACCAACCCGGCTGAGGTTGCCGGAGGCGATCACACCCCGAAAAATGGCCATTGGGTCGTTTCAGATCGAGTTTGTCACCTCGCATCGGGGGGCTTCAGATTCTGGCGAAACCAAGGCTGAAAAAACCTACACCCTCAAAGGCATTACCCCGGTGCAGATGCAAAACATCACCGAAAAAATGCCCCGCGAATTTGCGGCACTGCTGACCCAGCGGGGCTACGAGGTGTTGCCTGCCAGTGTGTTGCAAAGTACCTCCTTCAAAACCGAGCTGGCCGTACCCAACGAGGGCCCGGTGATGCTGGATGACACGGGTTCCATCACCGACCTGGCCAACACCGCCGGGCTGATCAGCCAAAAAGGTGAAACCCACATGGCCAGCGTTACCGCCACGGCCAAAGGCACGGCTCCCAATGTCTTTGAGCGCAAATTTCTGGTGTTGCCGGTGGCCCGGGATGCCGCCAATGAAGCGGGCATTGCCGTGGTGCAAGTGCGCCTGAAGCTCAACTTCATGCAGTTTGATGAAGGTGGCGGTTTTGGGTTTGCCAAGATTGAAGGCAAGCCCCGCAACACCCTGGCCACCAAAGACTCGCGTATTGAGGTGTTTTGGCCGACTTCAAAATCGGCCCAGTTTGCCCTGAAAGCCCCGGTGGTGTTGCCTGGTGGCGTGGCCGAAAAAATCACCGAACTCGACATGAGTACCGGTGAAAAAGCCGCTGTGGTGGCCAAGGGTTTGGCTGGGGCTGCCAAAAATTTGCTGGGCTTTGGGGCCAGCAGCAATGGTGGCGCTCCCCGCTTTTTGGCCGGCAGCAGCATGACTCAAGTCGAGACGGCAACCAGCATTGGCCAAACCGCTTATTCGGCGGCCAACTCTGGCAAATTTGAAGTCACGGCTGATCCTGACTACGAAGAAAAAGTCGGCAAAGACCTGGCGCTGGTGCTGCAGTTGTATGCCCAGGCCTTGCCCAAATAGTCAGATAAAAAAACACATTTTTGAAAGTCAAGCATGGGATCAAGTCGTACAAACTGGGTGAAGTTGGCTGGCGTTGGCCTGCTGTTGACGGCCTGCGTGCTGCCCGCACAGGCTGGGTTCTTTGATGATATTTTGAAAAAAGGGGCTGAGTTGGTTAAAAGCGCAGAGCAGTCTCTGGGCTTGCAAGATGCCGCGACGACCGAGTTCCTTGCCAAAAGGCCTGAGGAACAAGACGCTGAGTTGGAAGGTTTGCGACTAGCGAACAAGTACGATGAGTTGTTCAAGAAAGCCAACGCTTTGCATGGCAAAGGCTCCACTGTGGGTACGTACTTCGTATCCGCTGCCTATTTGCAAGGTTGGGGTGTAGAAAAAGACCATGTCAAAGGTTTTGACCTGCTAAAGCAGGCGGCTGCGTCCGGCAACATACGTGCCCAAGGCGTGTTGGGCGGGCTCGCATCTATGGGTAATAAGGCCTTTCCATTGGATGGTGAGTTGGCCAAATCGTACCTGGTTGCAGGTGCGCAAAAATACGATGAAGTGGCCGAAATATTAGCTAATTTGTATGAAACAGGGTCGGCCAATATCCCTAAGAATTTGGCCAAAGCGCTTGAGGTTTATAAAACCCACCCATGGGCAAATGCGGGTAAGTGGAGCGCCAAGATCACCACATTGGAAGCCGTGCTAGCGCCTATTCCCAGTGCCGAAGAGTTTTTGGCCCAAACCCCGCAGCAGCAGGACAAAACCCTGCTTGATTTGCAGGCCAGAGGCGACCACACCGATGTGGTCAAACTGGCTAACGCACTGCTGCCCAGTGGCTCGCCTATTGCCAAGTATTACCTGGCGCTGGCCTACCTCAAGGGCGAAGGTCTGGCGCAAGACAAAATCCAGGGCCAGGCCTTGGTGCTGGAGGCTGCCGATGCTGGTTTCAAGCGGGCGCAAATGTTTGCCGGGGCGGGGCTGGTCTATACCAAAGATGAAAAACTGCTGGATGTGCCACGTGGGCTCAAGTTGCTGGAAGCCAGCCTGCCTGATTTTCCCGAGTCCGCCATCATGCTGGCAGAAATTCATGCCAAAGGTGACTTTGGCCAACCGGTCAACCTGCCCAAGGCGCTGGCTTTGTACAAGACAGTGCAAGACCCCCAGTACCTTGCCAAGATCAAACCGGTGATCGCCGCACTGGAAGATGAGCTTAAACCTTTGCCGACGGTGGCCGAGATGCTGGCCATGACTTCCGAGCAGCAAGACCAGACGCTGAGTGCATTGCAAGTCAAGAAAAAGTATGCCGACGTGATGCGTTTGGCGACCGCGCTGGACGAAAAAGGCTCGGCCGTGGGGGCGTTCTATGTCGGCTCGATGCACTCAAATGGCCGTGGTGTGGAGCAAAACGAAAAGCTGGGGGCGCAATACTGGCTCAAAGCCGCCGCAGCTGGTATGCACGCCGCCGAGTCCAATGCCGGACGTGGGTTGTTGTTTGCGCAATGGGGCTTTGAGCGTGACGAAGCGCTGGGCGTGAAATACCTGCAAGCCTGCTACGACTATTTCAACGACTGTGCCTACGAGTTGGCGCGTGCCCACCAGAACGGCTGGGGTGGTTTGCCCAAGAACAAAGACAAGGCCTTGTCGATCTTCAAAAACTACAGGTGGAATGCCAACTACAGCATGAAGCCCGAGATTGCCAAAAAAATCAAAGAGCTTGACCCACTGGCTGGCTCTCAAGACGTATTTGTCAAGGTGATGGAAGCTGCCAAAGGCATTGGCGTGCGGGTAACCGATGTGCGCACCGAGGGCAATTCTTACTTTGGCAGCGGCACCATGACCATCAATGGCAGCATCAAGGTGGGATTCGATGCGGAACTGTTTGTGTCGGAGAGTTTGGCCAAGCCGAAGCTGTTTTTGTCATTCACCTCCAGCGACCGTCGTGTGCATGATCCCTTGCGGCAACGTATGGTGGCTGCACTGAAAGGTAAATTTGGCAATTTGTACAGTGCCTTTGATGGCAACAGCACCATGTTTGTGCAAGATTGGTAAACCCCATCATGCGAACACCACTTCTGCTTTTGCTCAGTGCCGGACTGTTCACAGCAAGCGTTTGCCATGCCTGGAGCGCAGCTGATGATGAGCGCGACCGCCAGCGCTCGATGGCCTCCATGCGGGTCAACACCGCCCAGTTTGAGTTGAACCAGGCCCGCATGATGCAAAACATGCAGAAATCCTGGGCGCAAAACAGCGCAGCATCGCGACAAGACATGTCAGGGGGGTATCAGCGCTCTTACAGCAGTTCCATGCCCGCCTACAACGCGGTCGGGCAACTCAGCAACACCTTGGGCAGCATTCGTGACCGCATGAATAAGCCAGTATCTGCCATGCGTATCCAAGAAAAGGCCGAAACGGATGCTGATGTGCTCAAACGCTTTACCGAAGCGGCCAATGGTGGCAACCACGTGTCGGCAGTGTGGGTGGGGAAGATGTACTACAGCGGTTACGGCGCAGCCAGGGATGATGCCAAGGCTGCTCAGTGGTTCAAGCGTGCTGCCGAAATGGGCAACCCCGACGGGGCCTACCACTACGGCTACATGCGCATGTACGGGCACGGTGTGGCGGCTGACCCGGCCGATGCGGTGGGTTGGTACCAACGCGCCGCTGAAGGAGGCAGTGCCCGTGGTGAACTGAGCTACGCCAGTGCCCTGATTGCTGGCAACGGCATTGCCCGTAACGAAACCCTGGCCGTGCCGATGATGAAAAGCCTGGTGGCGCGCAACATGCAGCTCAGCAGCGACCCCGATATCCGGGAAGCCCAGGCCCTGATGGCCGGGCTGCTGGGGGATTTTTACCGCAGTGGCACTGGGGTTAGCAAAGACATCAACGAGGCGGTGCGCTGGTATTCATTGGCGGCCGAGCGTGGTGACCGGTTTGCCGCACGTGACCTGGCCAAAATGTATTACCAGGGTGATGGTGTGGGCAAAGACCTCAAGCAGTTTCTGGCCTGGACGGCCAAGGCTGCCGAACTGGGCCACCCCGAGGCGCAGGCCAATCTGGGCTTGATGCTGGTGCAAGGCAAAGACTTGCCCAAGGACGTGAGCACCGGCATCAAACTGGTTCAGACAGCGGCCAATCAAGGTGATGGTTTTGCCTGGTCGCTGGTCGGTGGTTTTCATCAGGATGGCTTGTTGCCCAAAAGCCCGGCCCAAGCCGCTCAGGCTTACCAGCAGGCTGTGACCAAAGGCTACCCGGAAGCGCGGTTTTTCCTGACCCCGGCCTTGCTGCGCACCGCGCTGATTGAGCCTGAGGCCAGTGCCGTGGCCAAGGATCAGCAAGATGCCCAAGCCGGTCACGCACTGGCGATGCTGCGCCTGGCCGACCGTTATGCGGATGGCATTGGTGTGGCGGAGGATTTGGCGCAGGCGCTGCTGTGGTACGGCAAAGCTGCAGACCGAGGCAATGCCGTGGCCCAGGGCATGTATGGCTTGCTGCTGATCACCGGGCAGGCCGGTGTCAAAGATGTCAAAAAGGGCATCACCCAGAACGAGCGTGCCGCCGCAGCCGGTGATGCTGGGGCCATGTTCAATATGGGTGAGTTGTATGCGAATGGTTTTTTCGGCGCTGACAACGCCAAAGCCCATGCCACCGAATGGTTTCAAAAAGCCTGGAAAGCGGGCCATGCCGGAGCCGAGCAGGTGCTGGCCAGTTTGACCGCCAATTAACCCGGAGGAAGGTGGTAACGTCTGGTGCATGAGCACATTCAAGCAACTGGAAACGTTTGTCGCGGTCGCAGCCCGGGGGGGCTTAAGCGCTGCCGCCAAGTTTGAGGGGGTGGCCCCGGCCATCATCGGGCGCAGGCTCGATGCGCTGGAAGAGCGCCTGGGGGTGAAACTGCTGGTGCGCACCACCCGCCGGGTGTCCCTCACGCATGAGGGCAGCGCCTTTCTGGAAGACTGCCAGCGCCTGCTGGCTGACCTGGCCAATGCCGAAGCCAGCGTGTCAGCTGGCGGCATCAAAGCCAGCGGTCATTTGAGTTTGACGGCCCCGGCCGGATTTGGCCGCCGCCATGTGGCCCCCCTGGTGCCACGTTTTCGTGAACTGCACCCAGAGGTCACCGTGTCACTCAGTCTGAGTGATCGGGTGGTTGATTTGGCGGCTGAAGGTTTTGACTGCGCCGTGCGGGTGGGCGAACTGCCGGACTCTTCCCTGGTCAGCGTGCGTCTGGCCGACAACCGCCGCTTGTGCGTGGCCACACCCAAATACCTGCGGCAACATGGCACGCCGGTGCATCCCCATGATCTGGCCAAGTTTGATTGCCTGACCATGAGCAGCGAGGCCTCACAAAGTCGGGGTTGGGCGTTTTCCTTGCCGCAAAAAGACGGCGTGGAGGTGATTCACCTCAAACCAGGTGGGCCGATGAGTTGCTCAGACGGTGAGGTATTGTTTGACTGGTGTTGCGCCGGTTATGGCATTGCCTGGCGCAGTCTCTGGGAGGTGCAGGCAGAACTCGATTCGGGGGCCTTGGTGAGTGTGCTGGACAACTTTGCCGCCCCGCCCAACGGCATTTATGCGGTGTTTCCCCAACGCAAACATTTGCCGCTGCGGGTGCGTTTGTGGGTGGATTATCTGAAACAAAACTACGCACAGCCGAGCTTCTGGAGTGCGCATGACTGATACGCGAGTCCCCCCTGACCCCGCCATGCGCCAGGTGATCGTCTGTGCCGATGATTTTGCGGTGCACCAAAGCGCCTCGCTGGGCATGGCTAAACTGGCCCGTATGGGCCGTATCAGTGCCATCAGTGCCATGGTGCTGTCGCCACGCTGGGCGCAAGATGTGGCCTTGTTGCAAGACCTGCGTGGACAGATCGACGTGGGTCTTCACCTGGACTGGACCAGCAGCTTTGCCCGCGCCGCCGGGCACGGTATGCCGCTGGGAGCCGCCATGCGCCGGGCCGTGCTGGGCGGCTTTGACCAGGCCCAGGCCACCCGTGTGATTGAACGCCAGCTTGATCTGTTTGAAGCGCACTGGCAAGCTCCGCCAGACTACGTCGATGGTCACCAGCATGTGCAACAGTTTGCGGGCATTCGTGAAGCACTGGTGCGGGTGCTGAGCCAACGCTATGCCAGGCAAACTGCAAAACCCTACCTGCGTATCTCACGCGCGCCCGCAGGTTTGCGTGACATCAAAAGCCGGGTGATTACCTGGATGGGGGCAGATGCTATTGAAAAAATAGCTGATTGCGCAGGATTATCAAGCGTTAGGGCTCTATTTGGTGTGTATAACTTTGAAGGTGACTCAGCCCACTATGCGACCTTGATGGCACACTGGCTGGCGCATGCCCCAGTGGCTGGAATTCTGATGTGCCACCCGGCCCAAGCCGCCGAGCCGGGCGACAAGATTGGCGTAGCCCGAGCCCAGGAATTTGCTTACCTGACCAGCCCGGAATTTGTCGCTGCCTTGCGGCAAACCCAGGTGCAGATCGTGCGTGGTCAAGCCATTGTCGGGCAGTGAGTCGACCATCTGCAGACCCCACCGCTAAAATCTTTGGGTGAATAAATCCCTTTCTGAACAACAAAAATCCTGGCTGATTCTGGCCGCTTTGTGGCTGGCGCTGCTGGTACTGGCTGGTCTGCGGCCCTTTGCCGTACCTGATGAGGGGCGTTATGGCGAAATTGGCCGCTGGATGTGGGTCAGTGGCGACTGGCTGACACCGCGCCTCAATGGTGTGCCCTTTTTTCACAAGCCGCCCTACCTGTATTGGCTGGAGGCCATCAGCGTGGCCCTGTTTGGGGTCAGTGAACTGGCCTTGCGGTTGGTGCCTGCCTTGCATGCTGGCTTGATGCTCAGTACGCTGTACCTGGCGGCCCGGCGCATCAGCACCGAGGTGATTGCGCGCCGTGCCGCCCTCATGCTGGGCAGCAGTTTGGGGTTTTTGGTGGGGGGGCAGTACATCAACCATGACATGTTGGTGGCCTCCTGGATTGGCGTGGCGATTTGGTGTTTTGCTTTTGCCTTCATGGCCGGTGACAAGCCGCACGCCGGGCTGGCCCGTTGGGGGTTTGTGGCCTGTGCGCTGGGCATGCTCAGCAAGGGGCTGATTGGTTTTGCCTTGCCCGGGCTGGTGCTTCTGGTGTGGCTGATCTGGACACGCCAACTCAAAAAAATCATCTATTTGCCCTGGTTGAGTGGTTTGGCGCTGTTCTGCGCGATTGCGCTGCCCTGGTTTGTGCTGGCGCAACGCACTTACCCGGATTTTTTCAACTACATGTTCATCGGCCAGCAGTTCAACCGCTACACCGCGGCGGTGTACAACAACCCGCAGCCGTTCTGGTTTTATCTGCTGGCCTTGGCTTTGTTGCTGTTTCCGTGGATGTTTTTTGCCTTCAACCAGGTGCGCCGGGTCACGGCGACCAGCTTGGCGGCTGACGTGAGCATGACTGACCCGTGGTGGAAGCTGTGCTGGACCTGGTTGGTTGCCATCTTGGTGTTTTTCTCGATCCCGCACTCCAAACTGGTCGGCTACATCTTGCCGGTGCTGCCGCCCCTGGCCTTGCTGGCGGCCATGGGCTGGCAGCGGGCCATGGCGCAGCGGGCTTGGGCGGGTAAAGCTTTTGCGGGCCTTGTGCTGGTGAATGGGGCGCTGGCTTTGGGCCTGGTGCTCAAGGTGGGAGAGGTCACACGTGACAGCCGGGCGCAAGACCTGGCTGAAGTTTTTGCTTGTGCCGCCCAGCCCAGCGATACCTTGTATGTGTCAGATGCGTTCCCTTACGACTTGCCGCTTTATGCTCAAACCACTAAACCCATGGTGGTGCTCAATGACTGGCCCATGTTGCGCGAGCAAGCCGGTGACGGCTGGCATCGTGAGCTGTTTGAGGGCGCTGATTTTGATGCCCAGGCGGGCAGGGTCTTGCAAGCGCTGAGTGTGTTGGCGCAAGTGGCGCACACCCCTGGGCACTGGTATGCCGGGCGCAGTGGCAGCACCTTGACTGCCAACCAGCCGGGTTGGACGCTTTATTTCAAGGGCGCAGGCTGGGATTTGTACCGCTCAGGTGGCGCAGGGTCGGCGGATTCAACGGCGAAAAGCCCAGAAGCGGCTCAGCACAAAGGTTTGCCCGGCTGCAAACAGCAGCGCTAAAAACAGCGCCAGCAGACTGGGTAAACCCAAGGCCCGCAACAGCAGCATGAACACCAGTTCGTTGCTGGCAAACCCGGCCAGCGCGGTGATGGCAAAACGTTGCAAGCTGGTGGCGACGCTGGTGCTGGCATCCTTGAAGCTCAGCAAACGATGCCCAGCAAAACTCACGACAAAAGCACACCCATGTGCGTGGCTGAAGCCGCACCACCCACGGCCAAAAACCAGAAGGTCGACGCACTCACGCTTGGGGTGCCAATGGGGATGGCAGGCCTTGCCCGAGTTGCAGGCTCACCAGGTAGTTGGGGCGCTGTTTGACTTCTTCGTAAATCCGGCCCACATATTCGGCCAGGATGCCAATGGAGAGCAGTTGGATGCCGCTGAAAAACATCATGCCCACCACTATGGTGGCATAGCCCGGCACGGCAATGCCGGTGATGAAATATTCGCCCACCACCCAAAGACCATAGCCCAGTGCCACCATCGACAGCATGAAACCGGTCACGGTCAAGGCTCGTAGCGGCGCGATTGAAAACGCCAAAATGCCGGTAAAGGCCAGCGACAGTGAGCCAGATAAGCCAAAGTTGCTTTTGCCGTCGGCACGCGGCAGGGGCTCGTAGTCAATGGCGGTGCTGTTGAAGCCGACCCAGGCGTACAGGCCTTTCATGAAGCG
>VIKI01000129.1:8292-15609 GCA_008080595.1 Comamonadaceae bacterium | reverse complement strand
AAAGCGCCAGCCAATGGTGGTGTCGTAGACGGCGTTGTTGCGGCTGAAGGCACTCTCGGCTTTGGGCATGACAAACGGGGCGCGGCTCATGCTCTCTACGCCACCGGCGATCATCAGTTGCGCCTCGCCACTTTTGATAGCCCGCGCCGCCGTGCCGACCGCGTCCAGGCTGGAGCCGCACAGGCGGTTGATGGTGGAGCCTGGAACCTCTTGCGGCAGTCCGGCCAGCAGTGCGGCCATACGGGCCACATTGCGGTTGTCTTCACCGGCCTGGTTGGCGCAGCCCAGCAGCACATCGGTCACGGCGGCCCAATCGACTTGCGGGTTGCGCGCCATCAAGGCCCGCAGGGGGATGGCAGCCAGGTCGTCGGCCCGCACGCTTGAGAGTGCGCCGCCGTAGCGGCCAAAGGGGGTGCGGATGGCATCACAAATGAAAGCGTGGGTCATGGTGTTGGTGTTTTGGAAAGGTCAAACAGGCTGGAGGCTTCCAGGTCAAGCACCTCGGTGCCTTTGGCGTTGAAAAGCTGCCAGCGCCAGCGCAGAATGCCCAGATGCGATTTGCCGCTGGAGCGGCGCGATTCCAGCACGGTGGCTGTCAGCGACAACTGGTCACCGGGGCGCACCGGGTGCGGCCATTTCACATAGGCCAGGCCGGGTGAGGCAAAGGATTCGGAGCCGTGTAAGGCCGCATCGGCCACCAGCCGCATCGCCATGCCGCAGGTGTGCCAGCCGCTGGCGATCAGGCCACCAAAGAGGCTGTGTTGCGCGGCATCAGGGTCGGTGTGAAACCATTGGGGGTCGTAGGCGGTGGCGAACTGGATCACTTCGGCTTCGCTGACCTCTATCGGCCCGGCCTGGATGATTTGCCCTACATAAAAATCCGAAAACTTCATAAGGACTCCACGTCCATCCACGGCCGTTGGCGCAGCCAGGGGCTGACACGGTAACGCTCGCCGCGGTAGTGGGCATCCAGCGCGTCCAGCACGCCCAGCACGGCGGGGGTAGACCACTGTGCCAGCCACTCGAATGGGCCAGCGGGGTAGTTCACGCCGAGCTTCATGGCCGCATTCGCCCCGTCCTGGGTGCAGACCCCTTGTTGCACCGCGTCGGCAGCTTCGTTGATCAGCATGGCCAGGGTGCGGGCCACCACCAGTGCCGGGGTGTCGGCTACACGTTGCGGCTTGAAGCCCAGCGTGGCCAGCCAGCGCGGGGCGGCACGCATCCAGGCGGGCGAGGCACGCAGCGAGGGCGACCAGGCCAGCGCCGCACCAGAGGGCGCGTTCAAGGGCAAGTCAAACACCGCCACTTCCACGCCGAGTTCGGTGGCGGTGCGGCCATCGGTCAGGCGCAACTGCGCACCTTCCACGCCCAGGCCAATCCAATCGCTGGTGGGCACGCGCAAAAAGGCTTGGCCGGCCTGCATCAGCACCGCCACCCAATGGTCTGCCACCGGCCCTTGACCATGGACACGCAACAACTGAGCGCTAGGCAACTGCACGGCTTGCACCGCCTCCAGTTCCGGGGCGCTCACCGATTCAGCGTAGTCGTAAAAACCGCGCCCCGATTTGCGGCCCAGCAAGCCACCATCAACCAGCTCGCGTTGCACCAGCGAGGGCACAAAACGCTTGTCGTAAAAATTGGCCTCAAACACCGACTGCGTGACAGAGAAGTTGGTGTCGTGCCCAATCAAATCCATCAGCTCACACGGCCCCATGCGGAAACCTGCGGCACGCAGACAGGCATCCAGCACGGCGGGCGTGGCGGCCTGCTCTTGCAACAGGGCCAGGGTTTCGGCGTAGTACGGGCGGGCAATGCGGTTGACGATGAAGCCGGGCGTGGAGCGGGCATACACCGGCACTTTGCCCCAGTCTTTGGACAACTCAAAAATGGCCGCGGCCACTGCCGCATCCGTCTGCAAGCCCGACACCACTTCCACCAGCTTCATCAGCGGCACGGGGTTAAAGAAATGCATACCCACCAGCCGCTGCGGATGCTGCAAGCCGTTGGCAATGGCCGTGACCGAGATCGACGAGGTGTTGCTGGCCAGCACACAATCCGCCGCCACGATGGCCTCCAATTGTTGGAACAAGCCACGCTTGGCATCGAGTTTTTCCACGATGGCTTCCACCACCAGGCCCACACCTGCGGCTTCTTGCAGCGTGGCAATAGTGGTGATGCGGGCCAGGATTTGCTCAACAGCCTCGGCACTGAGTTTGCCCTTGGCCGCCAGGCCTTGCAGCGTCTGAGCCAGTTTGTCTTTGGCCTGTGCGGCTGCTCCTTCGCGGGTGTCGAACAGCCGCACGCTGTGGCCTGCTTGGGCCGCCACCTGCGCAATGCCTGCGCCCATGATGCCAGCGCCCACCACCAGAACGGGTACGCCTTTTAATGTCTTGCTCATGCTTGGGGAATCCAGTTGGCGGGACGTTTGTCCAGAAAAGCGGCAAAGCCTTCGCGGGCTTCGTCAGTGCCGCGCACGCGGCTGATGGTTTGGGCCGTCAGCTCACGCACCTCGGCGGTGATGGGGCCGACTTCGAGCTGCGCATACAGCTGCTTGATTTCATGTAGCGCCTGCGGGCCACCGGCCAACAGCTCTTTGGCGGTGGCATCCACGGCAGCGTCCAGCGCGTCAGCCGCCACCACCTGCTGCACCAGGCCCATGGCCAGCGCTTCAGCGGCATCAATGCGGGTGGTGGTCAAGGCCAGCCGCTTGGCCTGGCGCTTGCCAACTGCATTCACCAGGTAAGGGCCAATCACGGCGGGCAGGATGCCAAATTTGGCTTCGCTTACTGCAAACGAGGCGTTGTCGGTGGCAATGGCGATGTCGCAGGCACAGGCCAAGCCCACGCCGCCACCGAGCGCCGCACCCTGGATGCGGGCCACCGTGGGTTTAGGGCAGTTTTCAATACGCGCCAGCATACTCGCAAAGCGGCGTGCGTCCTGCAAATTCCAGTCGGTGGAGGCCGTGCTGGCCCGTTTCATCCACTGCAAGTCAGCACCCGCGCTGAAGTGTTTGCCGTCACCGGCCAGCACCACCACGCGCACGCTGGTGTCAAGGGCCAGCTCGGTGAACACCGCGTCCAGCTCGGCGATCATGGTTTCATCAAAGGCGTTGAACACCGCTGGGCGGGCCATCGTGACCTGCGCCACACCAGGTGCGCGGTGCGACAGCACCAAGGTTTCCCAAATACTCATCAGTAGGTCTCCAGATGCAAGCGGCCTTCGGTCTTCAAAGAAGCGCCCACGGTCTCCCAGGACAAACCCGCCTGCTGCGCCACGTCACGCAGCGCTAGCACCACGCCTTCTTCCATGCTCTTGAGGCCACAGACATAGAAGTAGGTGTTGGGGTCGGCCAGCAAACCTGCCAGATCAGCGGCGCGTTCGCGCATCAGGTCTTGCACATAACGCTTGGGCTGGCCCGGTGTGCGCGAGAAGGCAAAGTTGATGTCAATGAAATCCTTGGGCAGGTTTTGCAGCGGGCCAAAGTAGGGCAACTCTTCCTTGGTGCGGGCACCAAAGAACAGCATCAGCTTGCCACCTTCAAATTTGCCAGACTGGCGCAAGCGCCGCCGCCATTCGGTCATGGCCCGCATGGGGGCGCTGCCTGTGCCGGTGCAGATCATCACGATGTGGGAGCGCGGGTGGTTCGGCATCAAAAAGCTGGCACCAAAGGGGCCAATCACCTGCACCTTGTCGCCCACCTTCAGGTCACACATGTAGTTGGAGCCGACACCACGCACGGGCTGGCCCTGGTGATCTTCCAGCACCCGCTTGATGGTCAGCGACAGGTTGTTGTAGCCGGGACGCTCACCGTTGCGTGGGCTGGCAATCGAATACTGACGCGCATGGTGGGCGCGGCCACTGGCATCCACGCCAGGCGGGATGATGCCAATCGACTGGCCTTCGAGCACCGGGAACGGCAGGTTGCCAAAGTCCAGCACGATGTGGTGGGTGTCGTACTCATGGCCCACTGCCGTGACGCGCACATTGCCTGCCACGGTGGCGGTGATGGTTTTCTCGGCGGCCTTGGGGCCGTAGAGGTTGGTGTAGGCGTGTGCTGCGGACCAGGGCGGCAAGGTGGAGCCGTATTGGGCGCTGTTGAAGCTGTCATCTGCGTTTGAAGTTGAAGTCTGAGTTGCGGGCACATCAACCGGTGCTGCATCAGCCGCCACGCCCAGCTCAGCCAGTTGCTCCGCCGTCAATTCCGCTGGCAGTTCGTCCCAGGTCAACTGCTCTGCCATGCTGTAAGCCTTGGCATGTGGCATGTTGCGCCAGTTGTCGATGGAGCCGGTCGGGCAAGGAGAAATGCAGTCCATACACAGGTTGCACTTGTCGGCATCGACCACGTAGTTGCGGCTGTCGTGCGTGATCGCCGCCACCGGGCAAATCGCCTCGCAGGTGTTGCAGCGAATGCAGATTTCGGGGTCGATCAGGTGTTGCTTGATGACGGCTTCTGTCATGGTGTTGTCTCTCTTTTCTTGGGAATAGCCTGCGTATTTTGTTTTATTCGTAGGGGATGCGTTCACTGTGGATCAGGCGGCTGGGGTGCACTGCTCCGTTCGTGTCCCCCGCCTTCGGCTCCTCCTTGACCTCACTGCGCAGTACACCCCAGCCACCTGATCTTGCGGGCGTTCGGGTTCGCCTACAAGCCATACCATGCTTAGCAGTGGGTCTGGGGGGTGTACCGTAGCGAAGTCAAGGAGGAGCAGAGGGTTCTGCCCTCTGCGGGGGACATGAGCGGAGGTACACACCCCTGGCCCGCTGCGGGTTCAGCACAAACAGCCACTAATAACAAGTTCAGTTGAACCGCACATATTCAAAGTCAGTCGACTGGCGGTTGATGCCCAACATGGGCGGCGCAATCCAGTTGGCGAACTTGCCGGTCTCCACCACGCGGCCCATCAGGCTGCCAACAAAGGCGCGATCCGTTTCGCTGGGCAACCAGTTGTCCACATGGGCTTTCCATTCAGCCTCGCTGAGCACGCGGCCATCGGGCGACACCTTGACCTGGGCCAGGGCCCCGATGTTGCGGTGAAAGGCTTTGTGCGGTGCTTTTAATTTGAACGGGATACCGGCTTTTTCGATCACTTTGTTCCAACGATCAATGCCGCCAATGGAGTCCTTGATGTAGTCGTCGCGCAGCACTTCGTTCAGCGCATTGAGCATCGGCACTTCTTTCTCGATCAACTGGCCACCGACGGCATTGAGCACTTTGTAAGTGCCGCCTTTGAGCTGGTGGTCATCCATGCGTTTGCCTTCTTCAAAGCGGCCTTTGAGGCCGGTGTTGTAGAAGGTGGCGGCGTTGCTGGACTCGTCCGCACCAAACAAGTCAATGGTGACGCTGAAGTGAAAGTTCAGGTAGCGCTGTAGCGTGGGCAGGTCAATCACACCTGCGGCACGCAGCTTGGCCACGTCGTCGGTCTTGAGCTCGTTCATGGCCTGGCAGGTGCGCTGGACGATGCGGCTGATGCCGCTCTCGCCCACAAACATGTGGTGTGCTTCCTCGGTCAGCATGAACTTGGTGGTGCGGGCCAGCGGGTCAAAGCTGCTCTCGGCCAGGGCGCAGAGCTGAAACTTGCCATCCCGATCCGTGAAGTAGGTGAACATGAAGAAGCTCAGCCAGTCCGGTGTTTCTTCGTTGAAGGCTTGCAGGATGCGCGGGTTGTTCTCCTGGCCGCTGCGGCGCTCCAGCAGCGCTTCGCCCTCCTCGCGGCCATCACGGCCAAAGTACTTGTGCAGCAGGTAGACCATGGCCCACAGGTGGCGGCCTTCTTCCACGTTCACCTGGAACAGGTTGCGCAGGTCGTACTGGCTGGGCGCGGTCAGGCCCAGGTGGCGCTGCTGTTCCACCGATGCGGGCTCGGTGTCGCCTTGCGTCACGATGATGCGGCGCAGGTTGGCGCGGTATTCGCCGGGCACGTCTTGCCAGGCATCTTCACCCTTGTGGTCGCCAAAGTGGATCTTGCGGTCTTTTTCGGCGGGGTTCAGGAAAATGCCCCAACGGTAGTCGGGCATCTTCACGTGGCCAAACTGCGCCCAGCCTTGGGGATCAACGCTGATGGCGGTGCGCAGGTACACATCAAAATTCTGCGAATCATCCGGCCCCATGTCGCCCCACCACTTCAGGTAGTTGGGCTGCCACTGCTCCAAGGCACGTTGCAGCGTGCGGTCTTCGCTGAGGTTGACGTTGTTGGGAATCTTGTCGCTGTAGGTGATTGAACTCATGCTGTTCTCCAGGAAATAGTCACTATAAATTTAATAGCTGCTTGCGCAATAAGTACAAGGGCTAGACGCGATTCCAGTCAAAAACCGCCTTCTCACCCTTGCCATAGACCTTGAGCGCACCCTTTTCGCCGACGGCATTGGGGCGCTGGAAGATCCAGTTTTGCCAGGCGGTCAGGCGGCCAAAGACGCGGGTGACCATGTTTTCCGGGCCGTTGAAGCGCAGGTTGGCTTCCAGGCCGGTCAGAGAGTCGGGCGACATGGAGACACGCTCTTCAATCGCGATGCGCACTTCGTCAGCCCAGTCGATGTCGTCGGGGTTGGAGGTCACCAGGCCCAGCGCGAAAGCGGCATCGGCATCCAGTGCTTGGCCGATCTTGGCACGCACCGCGTCCAGCTGAGTTGACTCGTCGTAGAAACGGCGGCCCAGGCGGCTCTGGGTGGTGGCCATGGGGTAGAGGCTGAAGTTGGTCTCGGACACCGTGATGCACGGTGTGCTGGCTTCATCATTGGGCAAGATCAATTGGTAGCTGCGGTCGCAGGCCAGGGCCAGTTCCAGCAGCGTACCGGCAAAGCAGGAGCCCGCTTCGATCAGTGCAAACAGGCTGCGCGAGGACACGTCCAGGCGGCTGAAGGTACGGCGCAGCAGGCCAATGGTTTCGCGCACCAGCCAGTGGTTTTTGTGCGCCAGCAACGTGGCATCCAGCGCCAGCACGGCAGCAGCGTCGCCTGCGGTCTTGATCAGCCAGGTGCCGATCTCGGTCTCATTGGTGCGCATTTGCAGAATGGCATCTTCCAGTTCACGCGCCATGGCCAGCGGGTACCAGGCTGCGCCCGCCGCTTCAATGCTGGCAATGTCGCTGGGTTGTGCGCCGGTAGGGGCTTTCACCGTCCAGGTGGCGGTGCGCTTGGCGCGGTCAATCTCCACCGTGACATGGCTGTAGCGCAGCGCATCGGCTTCCAGTGTGCGCTCCAGCGGGGTCAGGGCCACGCCTTTGGCATCCGCTGGGCGGTCGCTCTGGGCGGCCAGGGCCAGGGCGCGCTCTTGCACCTTCTGGGCAAACACGGCGGGCTTGGCCACCGCATCCACCAATCGCC
>VIKI01000129.1:0-8284 GCA_008080595.1 Comamonadaceae bacterium | reverse complement strand
GCCTTCGGCGCTGGTGCAAAACAGGTCGGCCAAGTCATGGCGCACATGGCGCTTGTCGGTCACGCGGGTCAGGCCGCCGGTGCCGGGCAACACGCCGAGCAGGGGCACTTCGGGCAGGCTCACCGCGCTGGAGCGGTCGTCCACCAGGATGATTTCGTCACAGGCCAGGGCCAGTTCGTAGCCACCACCGGCGCAGGCCCCGTTGACGGCAGCCAGGAATTTGAGGCCACTGTATTGGGAAGAGTCCTCCAGGCCGTTGCGGGTTTCGTTGGTGAATTTGCAGAAGTTCACCTTCCAGGCGTGGCTGCTGACACCCAGCATAAAGATGTTGGCACCGGAGCAGAACACGCGGTCTTTGGCGCTGGTGACCACCACGGTGCGCACTTCGGGGTGCTCAAAACGGATGCGGACAATCGCATCATTGAGTTCAATGTCCACGCCCAGGTCGTAGCTGTTGAGCTTGAGCTTGTAGCCGGGGCGCAGGCCGCCGTTTTCGTCAAAGTCAGCTTTCAGTGTGGCCACCGGGCCATTGAACTCTAATTTCCAGTGTTTGTACTGGGATGGGGTGGTTTGGTATTCGACACGGTTGGGGGTATTCACGTTCTGTTCTCCTCGGGTTGGAAGCATAAAAATGCAGTTATTCATTTCAGTGCACGCATCATAGTGCATGTTTTGGATTGAAGTAAAGCATTTTTGTGCATCTTTTTGAAAAAGATTCAGACCGGAAGCTGCAAAACCTTGCGCACCATGTCGCGCAAGGCATCAAAAGTTGGCCCGAGTGGCTGGGCGCTGGTATCGAGTTTGTATTGCGCCTTGGAATAGAACGCAGCGCGGCCATGCAGGATGCCTTTGAGGTCTTCCATGGCCTCTTTGCTGGCGGCCATGGGGCGCAGGTCGCCCTGGGCGGTGACCCGTTTCATGTGGTCTTCGGGGTCGGCTTGTAACCACACGGTGGTGCAATGCGCCAGCAACTCATTAAAGGTAGCCGCATCCGACACCAGGCCACCGGGCGTGGCGATGACGGCCTCAGGGTAGATTTGAATGGCTTCTTCCAGCGCGCGCCGCTCGTAGCGCCGGTAGGCATTGACACCGTAGAGCGCCTGGATTTCAGACACGCTGCAACCGGCAAATTTTTCGATCTCGCGGCTCAGTTCCACAAAAGGAAAACCCAGGTCTTCGGCCAGCATCTGCCCCAGCGTGGACTTGCCCGCGCCGCGCAGGCCGATCAGGGCAATACGCGGACTCAAGGCGGCGTTGCCGCCACCCGTGCCGAGCATTTCACCAATGGCAATACGCACCCGCTGCAAAGTGGCATCGTCGCGCTGCTCCAGCAGTTCGCGGATCATCAACCATTCGGGCGACGAGGTGGTCACATCACCAATCAGCTCCCCCAGCGAACATTGCAAAGCGCCTGCCACCTGCAGCAGCACCAGGATGGATGCGTTGCCCACGCCGTATTCCAGATTCGCCAGATGTCGTTCAGACACATCGGCCACGGTGGCCAGGGCTTTACGCGTCATGCCACGGCGTGCCCGCAAGGCCCGCACACGGTCGCCCAGGGCGATCAGAAAGGGGTTTTTCTCACCGCCCTCCCCGCCTTCGGTGGGGGCGACAAGTGACAGGGCGCCGTCTTGATCGGCTGAGGTCATGCTAGGTGTTAACCCGGATTTATGCAATATAGTGCTTGACATAGGGATGAATGCGCTTTATGGTTCGTACTTGCACAATAATTCATCTTAACGGATTGTGCAAGCAGAATAATGTAACCACGGAGCCTGACACCATGTCACCCACCCAATTTCGTGACCAAATCGCGCAGTTCAGCGCCCAACTGGCTGGTCGCCCGCTTGATGCGCAACTGGATGCCTGGCTGAATGCCGAGCACGGTGCGGGCAGCAGCGCCTACCAACAACTGAAGCAAAGCTGCGAAGCCGGAGTGGCTGAAGGCTGGCTGTGTGACCGCGAAGGCGGCGGCATCCGTTATGGCCGCATTTTCAAACCCGCGCCTGACCTACACGGCTTCTCAGTCGATGTGGTGGACATGACCGACATTGCCGGGCCACACCACACGCATCCGAATGGTGAGATTGACCTGATCATGCCGCTGGATGCGGGCGCGCAGTTTGATGGCCGCCCCGCCGGTTGGCTGGTCTGCCCACCCGGCAGCGCCCACCGCCCCACCGTCACCGGGGGCCGCGCCCTGGTGCTTTACCTGTTGCCTGAAGGCAGCATCACTTTCACACGCTGATCAAAAAAATGACTGAACTGATTTCCAATTTTCTCGCGGGCCAATGGCAACACGGCAGCGGCGCTGGCACGGCTTTGATTGACCCCGTGCTCGGCACAGAGCTGGTGCGGATAGATGCCACTGGTTTGGATCTGGCCGCTGGCTTTGCCTTCGCCCGCAACCAGGGTGGCGCAGCCTTGCGGGCCCTGAGCTACCGTGAACGCGCCGCCATGCTGGGCGCAGCCGTCAAGGTGCTGCAGGCCAATCGCGATGCCTATTACGAGATCGCTACCACCAACAGCGGCACGGTCAAGAACGACTCTGCGGTGGACATTGACGGCGCGATCTTCACGCTGGGCACTTACGCCAAATTGGGTGACGCTCTGGGTGATCGGCACTTCATGCTGGACGGTGAGGCCGCCCGCCTGGGCAAAGACCCGCTGTTCCAGTCGCAGCACGTACTGGTGCCGACACGCGGTGTGGCGCTGTTCATCAACGCCTTTAACTTCCCCGCCTGGGGCTTGTGGGAAAAAGCCGCCCCTGCCCTGCTCTCAGGCGTGCCGGTGATTGTGAAACCCGCCACCACCACCGCCTGGCTGACCCAGCGCATGGTCAAGGACGTGGTGGACGCGGGCATCTTCCCACCCGGTGCGCTGTCGGTGATCTGCGGCAGCTCAGCCGGGCTGATGGATGCCTTGCAGCCCTTTGATGTGGTGTCCTTCACCGGCTCGGCGGAGACCGCCGCCGTGATCCGCTCTCACCCTGCCGTGGCGCAGCGTTTTGTGCGCGTCAACATCGAGGCCGACAGCGTCAACTCCGCCCTGCTCTTGCCCGATGCTGCACCGGGCAGCGAGGCCTTTGACCTGCTGGTGAAAGAAGTGGCGCGTGAGATGACGGTCAAGTCCGGGCAAAAATGCACCGCCATTCGCCGCATCTTTGTGCCCGAGGCCAGCTATGACGCGGCGGCGCAAGCCATCTCGGCCCGACTCGCCAAGACCACGGTCGGCAACCCGCGCAATGAATCGGTGCGCATGGGTGCCTTGGTGAATCGCGCCCAACTGGCCAGCGTGCGCGAAGGTCTGGACCATCTGAAGCAACAAGCACAAACCTTGCATGACGGAGCCACCCATACCCTGGTGGATGCCGACCCAGCAGTGGCCTGCTGCGTTGGCCCCACTTTGTTGGGCGCACGCGATGCCGATGCCGCAGACCGCGTACATGACACCGAAGTGTTTGGCCCGGTGGCCACGCTGCTGCCTTACCGCGATACCGCCCACGCCTTGGCCTTGGTGCGCCGGGGCCAAGGCTCGCTGGTGGCCTCCCTCTACGGCAGCGACCCGGCCAGCCTGGGGGCCACCGCGCTGGAGCTGGCTGACAGCCATGGCCGTGTGCACGTGATCTCGCCCGACGTGGGCCAGTTGCACACCGGCCACGGCAATGTGATGCCGCAGTCCTTACACGGCGGGCCGGGCCGCGCCGGTGGCGGCGAAGAGCTGGGGGGCTTACGCGCCCTGGGCTTCTACCACCGGCGCAGCGCGGTGCAGGCCAGCACCACCGTACTGAGCACACTGAGCTAATCACCAGAAACAAAAGAGAGAAACAACACCATGGATGCTTCCACCCCCTTGGGCGACAGCTTTAACTTTGCCCAGCACCTGCTGGTGTGCAACAGCCAGCGCGCCAGCAAAGCCGCCTTCATTGACGACCACAGCACGCTGAGTTACGGCCTGCTGGATGAGCGGGTGCGCCGTGTGGCCGCAGGCCTGCGTGGTTTAGGTATCAAGCGCGAGGAACGGGTGCTGCTGCTGATGCACGACTGCAACGACTGGCCGGTGAGTTTTCTCGGGGCCATGTATGCGGGCATCGTGCCGGTGGCGGTGAACACCTTGCTGACTGCGGATGACTACGCCTACATGCTGGAGCATTCCCGCGCCCAGGCGGTGCTGGTGTCGGGCGCACTGCTCCCGGCGCTGACCGCGGCCATGACCAAATCGGATCACGAAGTGAGCAAGGTCATCGTCTCTCGCCCTGCTGCGCCCTTGCACCCGGCTGAGGTGGAGTTTGAAACCTTTGTACACGCCCAATCGCCACTGAACAAACCGGCAGCCACCAGCCCGGATGACCCTGGCTTCTGGCTCTACTCGTCGGGCTCTACCGGTCGGCCCAAAGGCACGGTGCATTCTCACGGCAACCCGTACTGGACGGCCGAGTTGTACGGCAAAGGTGTGCTGGCCCTGACCGAGCGCGATGTGTGTTTTTCTGCCGCCAAGCTGTTTTTTGCCTACGGCCTGGGCAATGCACTGAGTTTTCCGATGAGTGTTGGGGCCACCACGCTGCTGATGGCCGAACGCGCCACGCCCGATGCCACCTTCAAGCGCTGGTTGGGCCAAATCGCTGGACTGAAGCCCACCGTGTTCTACGGCGCACCGACCGGCTTTGCCGGCATGCTGGCCGCTCCGAATCTGCCCACACGGGCGGAAGTGGGTTTGCGCCTGGTGTCGTCCGCCGGTGAGGCCTTGCCCGCCGAGCTGGGCGAGCGCTTCAAGCGCCACTTTGGCGTGGACATTGTGGACGGCATTGGCTCGACCGAGATGCTGCACATCTTCCTCTCCAACACGCCTGAGAGGGTGCGTTATGGCACCACCGGCTGGCCAGTGCCGGGCTACGACATTGAGTTGCGCGGTGACGATGGCGCTGCCGTGCCCGACGGCGAACCCGGCGACCTGTACATCCGTGGCCCCTCGGCGGCCATGATGTACTGGGGCAACCGCGCCAAAACCCGCGAGACCTTCCAGGGCGGCTGGACCAAGAGCGGCGACAAATACGTGCGCAATGCGGACGGCAGCTACACCTACGGCGGGCGCAGTGACGACATGCTCAAGGTCAGCGGCATTTACGTCAGCCCGTTTGAGGTCGAAGCCACACTGGTGCAACACGCCTCGGTGCTGGAAGCCGCCGTCATCGGTGTGCCCGATGCCCAGGGCCTGACCAAGACCAAGGCCTTTGTGGTGCTCAAGGCCGGGGCTCAGGCCACCGAGGCCGAGTTGCAGGCCTTTGTGAAAGACAAACTGGCCCCCTACAAATACCCGCGCCAAATCGCCTTTGTGGACGACCTGCCAAAAACCGCCACCGGCAAGATCCAGCGCTTCAAGCTGCGTGAACTGGAAGCCCACGCTGCATGAGGGATGCGATTCAAAGTGATGTGCCTTTGGCTTTACCCCCTCTCCCCGAGGGAGAGGGTTGGGGTGAGGGTCGCCTTTGCCAGACCAACCGACGCTGCGAACAGCCAAGCAGTCACCCTCACCCTGCCCCTCTCCCCAAGGGAGAGGGAATGAATTCCCGCATGAGCGACACCACTGCTTTTATCGAAGTCGACTGGGCCGGGCGCACGGTGCGCATCGAACACCAGTGGATTGCCCCCCAGCGTAACGCAGCACCCCTGATCGTGTTTCTCCACGAAGGTCTGGGTTCGCTGGCGATGTGGCGGGACTTTCCCAAGCAGCTGTGCGACGCGGCAGGTTGCCGTGGCCTGGTCTACTCACGCCCCGGTTATGGCCGCTCCACACCGCGTGCTCTTGAGGAAGCCTGGGGCCTGGACTTCATGCACCGGCAGGCCCATGAGGTGCTGCCCGCTTTGTTGCATGCGCTGGGTGTTGACCCGGTCACGCAACCCCTCTGGCTGTTGGGCCACAGCGACGGGGCATCGATAGCCCTGCTGTACGCCGCGCAATTCCCGCAGGCGCTGGCCGGGGCCATTGTGCTGGCACCGCACATTCTGGTGGAAGACCTGTCGCTTGCCAGCATCAAAAAAGCCCGCACCGCCTATCTGGTCACCGACTTGCGCCCGCGCCTGGCCAAGTACCACGACGACCCCGATTCCGCCTTCTGGGGCTGGAACAACATCTGGCTGCATCCGCCGTTTCGGGCCTGGTCGATCGAAGCCGAGATCGAAGCCATCCGCTGCCCGCTACTGGCGGTGCAGGGTCTGGACGACGAATACGGCACGCTGGAACAAATTCACGGTATTCTGCGGCGGGTGCCGCACACCCAGTTGCTCGAATTGAGCAATTGCGGCCACTCCCCGCACCGTGATCAGGCCGACCGCCTGATCGCTACTGCTTGCGCTTTTATTCAACAACACAACGGAGACAAACCATGACCCCTTCCCGCCGCACCCTGATCAGCAGCGCCATCGCCACGCTGGCCCTGTCCGCATTCAGCGCCCTGCCCGCCCTGGCCCAGGGCCTGCCCAAACTCAAAGTCGGCCTGATGCTGCCTTACACCGGCACTTACGCCGCCTTGGGCAATGCCATCGAAAACGGCTTTCGCCTGCACATCACCGAGCAAGGTGGCAAGCTGGCCGGGCGCGAGATCGAGTTTGTCAAGGTAGACGACGAATCCGACCCGTCCAAAGCCACCGACAACGTCAATAAGCTGATCAAGCGCGACAACGTCGATGTGCTGATTGGCTCGGTGCATTCTGGCGTGGCGATGGCCATGGCCAAGGTAGCCAAAGACAGCGGCACGGTGCTGATCGTGCCCAATGCCGGAGCCGACGCGGTGACCGGCCCGATGTGTGCCAGCAACATCTTCCGCAGCTCGTTCTCCAACTGGCAACCCGGCTTTGCCATGGGCGAGGTGATGGCCAAAAAGGGCCACAAAAAGGTGGTGACCATCACCTGGAAATACGCCGCCGGGGATGAGTCGATCCGTGGCTTCAAGGAGTCTTTTGAGAAAGGTGGCGGCAAGGTGGTGAAAGAGCTGACGCTGCCCTTCCCCAACGTCGAATTCCAGGCGCTGCTGACCGAGATTGCTGCTGCCAAACCCGATGCGGTTTACACCTTCTTTGCCGGTGGCGGCGCGGTCAAGTTTGTCAAGGACTACGCGGCTGCAGGCCTGAAGAAAACCGTGCCCCTGTATGGCGCAGGCTTCCTGACCGACGGCACGCTGGAGGCCCAAGGTGCCGATGCGGCCGATCTGCTGACCACGCTGCACTACGCCGACAGCCTGAACACACCACGCGACAACGCCTTCCGCCTGCTGTACGCCAAGACCTACAAACTGCAACCCGATGTGTATGCGGTGCAAGGTTATGACGCGGCGCAAATGCTGGCGGTGGGCCTGAACGCCGTGAAGGGCGACATGGGCAAAAAGGCAGAGTTCACCGCCGCGATTGAAAAGGCCAAGATCGACAGCCCGCGTGGGCCGTTCACCCTGTCCAAATCCCACAACCCGGTGCAAGACATCTACCTGCGCCAGGTCGGTGGCAAGGAGAACAAGCTGGTGAACATCGCCAGCAAGGCGCTGGCTGATCCGGGGCGCGGCTGCAAGTTGTAAGCCCCGGGATTTTGACTCTGTAGGAGCGCTGGATGAGCGCGATATTCGCGGCTGCCGCCGCTCCTACAGACTGCACCTCAAACGCTATTAAAACAATAGCTGCTTGCGCATATCAATCAAGCGCTAGAGGCTTGTTTTCTTCTTAAAAAGCACCCCTTTGACGGATTTTTCATGGATTTTTCCACCTTTTTGATCCAGTGCCTGAACGCATTGCAGTACGGGCTGCTGCTGTTTCTGGTGGCCTCTGGCCTGACGCTGATCTTTGGCATCATGGGTGTCATCAACCTGGCGCATGGCAGCTTCTACATGATTGGGGCCTACATGGCCTATGCCCTCGCCCCCATCGTCGGCAGCACTTTTGGCGGCGGCTTTTTTGCCACGCTGCTGGTCGGCCTGGTGCTGGCGGTGCTGCTGGGCTACGTGCTGGAGTGGGCGTTTTTCAGTTTTCTGTACGAACGTGACCACCTGCAACAGGTGCTGATGACCTACGGCCTGAT
The DNA here is from genome assembly GCA_008080595.1 of Comamonadaceae bacterium. Lineage (GTDB taxonomy): Bacteria > Pseudomonadota > Gammaproteobacteria > Burkholderiales > Burkholderiaceae_C > Rhodoferax. Next base: position 223 of record VIKI01000129.1, on the reverse strand, counting down.
CCTGGTTTTTGAGGAGCTGCGCAGCCTGCTGGTGGGTGACGACGTGCACGGTGTGCAGCCGCCCGAGTTTTTGTCGGGCACGCTCCCTTTGGGTGAGCTGATGACCTACCCGGTTTACCGGCTGTTCATCTCTGGCGTGTGCCTGGCACTGGCGCTGGCCATGTACTGGGTGTTCACCCGCACCCGGCTGGGCATGATGATCCGCGCCGGCAGCAGCAACCGC
>VIKI01000128.1 GCA_008080595.1 Comamonadaceae bacterium | reverse complement strand
GTAATCGCGCCCCTGCTCAACCTGATCACGCACCCCGGTGGGATCAAAGCGGTGTTCAAAATTGGCTGTCCCCAACAGCATGTCCCACCAGGGCAGCAACACCCCAAAGTTATGGCCACCCAAGGTTTGCCGGCCATGGGACTCATGCCCCAATCCAACCGCATGGTGCAGCCGATGAAAGCGCGGGCTGATCCACAGCCGCTCCCCCACCCGGCCAAACCAGATGCGCACATTGGCGTGCTGGAAACTTTCACTGAGCTGGGTGAAGGCCACAATCGCCACGAACTGACCCGGTGCGATGCCAATGGCCTGTGCCACCACGACCAGAATCACCGCACGGATCACGTCATCGAGCAGGTGGTTGCGGTTGTCGCTCCACATCGTCAGCTGGGTTTGGGCGTGGTGCAAGGCATGCAGTTGCCACCACCAGTTCCAGTGGTGTTCGGCCCGGTGAATCCAGTAATCGACGAAGTCCAAAACCACCAGGTAGATCAGCAAACTGACCCAGGGCACATCGGTCACGCCCGGCCAGAGTGCATCCAGCTGAAACGTCTGCCAACCTGCCACCCGCAAGGCTCCAAAAGCCGCGTCAAATAAGGGATCAAGGGTAAAAAACAAGACCACCCGAAACAGACCCAGCCGGTGAATCAGGGTGTAGAGCACATCCACCCACACTGCCTTGCGATCCGTCACGGACTGTACCGGCCACCACCGCTCCATCGGGCCAATCACCACCAGCAACACCAGCAGCTGGATCACCCCCACCAGCAACCAGCCCGTGGCGTTGTAAGCGTCGGGCAGCAGGTTGCCCAGACCCATGTGGAACATCAACGGCTGCAGCACCGACTCAAACAAACTGCCTTGCCAATCTGAAAACACATCCGCCAGCCACTGCATGCCTAGCCCCCTGTGGCGGATGGTTTGGCGGCATTGGCTCGCAACAGCCAGTCGCGGTAGGCTGGGTGCTCACTGAGCGTGGCAAAACAAAAACCGCGCTCCTTGAGTCCGACGATCAAGGGCTCCAGCACGGTCGGAGCCCAAGGGTCTTGCCGCGACCAGATGCCCAGATGCGCCACCAAAATGTCACCGGCGCGAATGTCACGCAAGGCCTTGGCCAGCAGTGCGGCGTTGCTGAATTTATCGCTGGGCAACTCATCTCCCAGAAATCCAGCGGGCGGCCAGCCCACATGGGCAAAACCGCAGGCTTTGGCAGCCGCCAACAATTTGGGCGATGTCTTGCCACCTGGCGCACGAAACAAGGGCAAGGGAGGCTTGCCGGTCAGGTCTTTCAAGCGTTCGTTGGCATCACTCAATTGCTGGCAATATTGCGCGGCGCTCCAGCTGAATTCGCGCCCGGCCAAAGCGCCCGCGCTGGGACGAACCCGAAATGTGGGCTTCACACCAGGCAAGTCAGCACGCCAATAGACATGGTCATAGGTGTGGCTGGCAAATTCATGACCCTCAGCACCACGCGCCCGCCACCATGAGGCCCAGTGCTGACCCAAGCTGCCGTCGCCTGCCTTGGTACGCTCGTTGGCCGCAAAGAAGGTCACCCGCACTGCCTGGCGGCGCAAAATGTCGGCCATCAGCGGAGCCACCTCCATGTGACCGGTGTCGAGTGTCAGGTATACCGGTTTTTCACATGTTTTTTCGGCTTTAGCCCCCGTTGAATAAGCGCAAACAGCTATCAATAATAGAGCTGCCTTCATACCCGCTGAACTACTGCCGCGCAGCATGTTCCAGCGTCCACACGCCGTGTGGTGATTTACCCACATTGACCTGCCGCACCACGGTGCGTGATTGGGTGTCGATGACCGTGAGTTTTTTCGCCCAACGTGAAGCCACGTAAATAAAGCGGCCATCTGGACTCAGATCCATATCGTCGGGCCCACTAGGGGCTGGATAACTCTCCACCACCGTCATGTTCTTGTAGTCGATCTTGCTGATGGTGTTGGCCACACGATTGCTGACAAACACGTGATGCTTGTCACCAGCGCCCCGAAATGAATGCGCACCCTGCCCGGTTTTGAGCAGTTTGACCAGCTTAGGGGCAGCACCCGTCACGTCGTAAATTTCAACACCATCCCCACCGGTCAAACCAACCAGCAAAAACTTGTCATCTGGTGTGCCAAACACATCTGCCGGTAGCGATCCGGTGGGAATACGCCATTTGAGTATCTGGGTTGGCAAGTCAATGGCCACCAACTCGCTGCTGTCCTGCATCGAGGCATAAGCCGTGCGACTGGTACTGTCAATCCAGACATGGCTGGGTGTTTTGCCGGTGGGAATACGCTTGGTCAGGGTGATGTTGCTGCCATCCCATGTGTAGATGTCCACATGGTTCAGCCGGTTGGCCACCGTCACAAACCATTTCATATCGGGCGAAAACCGCAACTGGTAGGGATCCAAAATACCGGTCACAGTACGCTGCACAGCCGCCGTTTTGGGGTCGACAAACAGCAGAGAATCACCCAAGGCATTGGCAATGATGAGCGATTTTTCGTCCGGTGTCAGGTACAGATGGTGCGGCTCTTTGCCGGTGGGGATGCGTTTGAGCTCCGTCCAACTCACCGGATCAATCACACTGACATTGGCATCCAGTGAATTGAGCACGAATACGGGCGGTGCAGCAAGCACCTGGCAAGACAGCACGGGGGCCATCAAAGCAATGAATAAAGTAAGCAGTTGACGCACGTCTAGCCTTAGCAAGGAAGTAAAAACAAGGTGGAACATCGGCTGGCACAGGCCACCAGAATCAAATATCCCCGAACCCCAAATAGTCTGAAAGTGTAACGACTGGAGTCAAGCAAGAGCACATCAGCTGGCCTGAATACGGGCCAAATCCTCTTCTGTCAACCAGCGCCACTGCCCAGGCAGCAGCTCATCGGGCAGCGCCAAGCCGCCAATCTGCGAGCGGTGCAAACCCTCCACCCGGTTGCTGACTGCCGCCAGCATACGCTTGACCTGGTGGTATTTGCCCTCGGTAAGGGTCAGGCGCAGGTGAAATTCAGATACTGCCTCGCAGGCGGGGTTTGGGATCGTCGTCCAGCACCACGCCCGAGAGCAATTGGCTGACCTGTTTGTCGGTCAACGGATGTTTGACGGTGACTTCGTACACCTTGGGCACATGGTGGCGTGGTGAGCTCATGCGGTGGATGAACTTGCCGTCATCGGTCAGCAGCAACAGCCCTGTGGTGTCCTGATCCAGCCGTCCAATCGCCTGCACGCCTTGCACCGCGCCTTTTTGCGGCCGCTGGCGCAGGGGCGCGGGCAGCAAGGTGTAGATGCTGGGGTAGGTGGAGGGTTTTTGCGAACACTCGGTGGCAGCCGGTTTGTGCAGCATGAGGTAGGCTTTTTCGGCATACGGCCAGTCCACGCCCTGGACCTGAAAGCGCAGCCCATCAGCTACAAATTCAGTAGCTACCTGCGCACATTTTACGGGCACAAGAGGATTATTTTGCTCATAAACCTGAACAAAACCCTGCTGAATCAGGCCGGCGCAGACACGGCGCGTGCCAAAACCTTGCGAGTAAAGAATGTCTTGAAGTTGCATCGGTCCAGCGCCCTACCAGACGGCTCGGGGTTGATCCCGGCGGGCGTTGTGCGCCACCAGCAAAGCCAGCAAGGCCGAAGCCACCCGGTTGGACGGGCCATCGGCCCGGCTGGTCAGGGCAATCGGGACCCGTGCCCCCAGCACAATGCCCGAGCCACTGGCCCCGGCCAGGTATTCCAGCTGTTTGGCCAGCATGTTGCCGCTTTCCAGATCAGGTACGGCCATGATGTCGGCATGGCCGGCCACCACCGACTCGATGTTTTTGATTTGTGCCGCCTGCATGGAGATGGCATTGTCAAAAGCCAGCGGGCCATCCAGCACGCCCCCGGTGATTTGCCCGCGCTCGGCCATTTTGCACAGGGCCGCCGCATCCAGGGTGGAGGGGATGTTGGGGTTGACCATTTCAACCGCCGACAGAATCGCCACCTTGGGCACGGCCACGCCCATGATGCGGGCGAAGTCAATGGCGTTTTGGATGATGTCGACCTTGTCCTTCAAGCTGGGCACAATGTTCAATGCGGCATCGGTGATCAGCAAGGGCTTGTGGTACAGCGGGATATCAAAGCGGAACACATGCGACATGCGCCGCCCGGTCCGCAGAGCGGGTTTGGCCAGCACGGCGTGGATCAGCTCATCGGTGTGCAAGCTGCCTTTCATGAGAATTTCAACATCCCAGTTGGCGGCCATTTCAGCGGCTTTTTCTGCCGCCGCATGGCTGTGTGGCTGGTCGATGATTTCAACACCGGTCAAATCGATACCCGCAGCTGCGGCCACATGGCGAATGCGTACCTCGGGGCCAATCAGCACCGGCACAATCAATTTGTACCGTGCTGCGTCCATGGCCCCACTCAAAGAGCCTTCATCACACGGATGCACCACCGCGCAACGTACCGGCTCGAGTTTTTCACCCAACGCCAGCAAATCGCGAAAACGCGCTTGCGGGTCAAACAGCTGGATTTTGGGCGCTTGAACGCGCGGCAAGCGCACCTTGGTGCTTGGGGCCAGCACCTTGGCCACGCCACTGACGACGCGCTGCCCGCGTTGATTGACCACTTCACAGTCAAGTTCCACACTCTTGTCTGAGTCATCCTTGGCCGTCACGGTGACGCTCACCGTCACGGTGTCGCCAATACACACCGGCTTGATGAATTGCAGCAATTGCTTCTGGTAGATGGTGCCAGGGCCGGGAAACTGGGTTCCGAGCAAAGCAGAAATCACCGCACCACTCCACATGCCATGGGCAATGACACCGTGAAACAAGGTTTCATTGGCAAACTCAGGATTCAAATGCGCCGGATTGGTGTCCCCCGAGACCGCTGCAAAAGCTGAAATATCCTGCAAGGTCAAGGTGCGCAGCAAACGTGCGCTTTGACCAATTTCGATTTCAGGGTAGGTGAAGTTTTCGATCAGTTCGTTGTCTAAAGGAAGATTCATATCAATCCAGATTACTCACAAAACGCAGTTTCAAAATTCAAGTGATTTTGAAAAAATCGTTCACACTCAAACCATCTGCCCCAAGCTTGAAGCCTTGACGTGTCATGTGCTCTTCTGCCTGCTTCATGGCCTGATGTGTCACCGTCCAGCCATGGTCGGTCAGGCTGGTGGCTTCCATGTGGTAGCGCAAGGTCAGCAAACCGCGCAGTTCCTCGCGTTTATGGGCCTGGCGTCGCTCTGAAGTCACCCGGACATGTGCGCCATCATCACTGGCACGTCGGCGCTCAATGTCAACGGCCGGAATTTGTGGTTTGGCCATCAAGCCATCCACAGCTGCGCGATTGTTCAAATCGACACCCAGCACCATGGCCAAGCGTGCAATGCGGGCATTGAGTGCTTCCATGGAATCGCCCAAACGCTGGGTCAAGTCATCATTCATCTGCATAACGCCACCTCTACATTGTCACCAGATGCCACGCCCGAGCGAGCGACTGGTATTTAAGGTTATGGGCTGGCACTGGCGTACCAGAACGATCTTGCAGCCATGCGGGTATGGCAGGCTACCGGCAGCCATCATAATCCGGCGTGCTCACCCCCGCCAGTCCGGACTGTGTCCTTTACTCGTAGCCAAACGAGCGTACCCGGGCCTCATCATCGGCCCACCCTGAGCGCACCTTGACCCACATCTCGATAAACACCTTGCAATCGAACAGTTTTTCAAGCTCGACACGGGTTTCCATGCCGATGCGTTTGATGCGCTCACCCTTGTCACCAATGACCATGGCTTTGTGACCATCACGCTCAACAACGATGGTGGCAGCAATCCGCAACAGGCGTTTCTGGCCCTTTTTCTGCGGCGCTTCCTCTTCAAATTTGTCGATGATGACGGTGGAGGTGTAAGGCAACTCGTCACCCGTGAGGCGAAACAGTTTTTCACGCACCATCTCGGAAGCCATGAAGCGTTCGCTGCGATCCGTCAGCTCGTCAGCGGCGTACCACCAGGCTTGCTCGGGCAGGTACTTGGCGCAAATGTCCAGCAGGCGTTCAATGTCTTTGGCACTCTTGGCCGACATGGGAATAAACTCGGCAAACACATGTTTGTCTTGCATGGTTTGCAACCAGGGGGCAATGTCGCCCCGGCGATGCACGTTGTCGAGCTTGTTGGCGATCAACAAGGTGGGAATGGATTTGCCCAACAGCGCCAGCACCCGTGCATCAGCTGGCGTGAAACTGCCGGCCTCCACCACAAACAAAATCAAATCCACATCCGCGACCGCACCTTGCACGGTTTTGTTGAGCGACTTGTTCAGTGCATTGCCATGCAGGGTCTGGAAGCCCGGTGTATCAACAAACACAAACTGGTTGGCACCCACGGTATGCATGCCGGTGATGCGGTGGCGCGTGGTCTGTGCCTTGCGTGAGGTGATGCTGATCTTTTGCCCCACCAAGGCATTGAGCAGTGTGGATTTGCCCACATTGGGCTTGCCCACAATGGCAATCAAACCACAACGCTGTCCTGCGACAGGGGCCTCGGCCTGGCCTGCAGGACGCATGTCACGGCGCATGCCAGCCAACAGTTCTTCAAGGTTACTTTGCACCTCAACGCCTGTATCTTCTGCGGGAGAAGCTATTTTTTTTGTAGTAGTCATTAATTTACCCTGGATTTAAGTGTTTGCAACATGGCAGCGGCGGCAGCTTGCTCTCCGGCACGACGCGAACCGCCAATACCGCGCTCGCACAAGTTGAGTTCAAGAATTTCACACTCCACATCAAAGGTCTGCTTGTGCGCAGCGCCCAGCGTGGCGACCACCTTGTAGCCGGGCACTTTCATGCGCCGCGCTTGCAACCACTCTTGCAACTCGGTTTTGGGGTCTTTGCCAATGGCCTCCATGGCCGGGTTGATTTCTACCGCCTGGTACAAACGCTGTACCAGTGCTTGAGCGGTGGCAAAGCCAGCATCAAGGTACACCGCACCAATCACAGCCTCAAGCACATCGGCCAGGATGGAGGGGCGTTTTTGCCCGCCTGAGCGCATTTCACCTTCGCCCAGGCGAATCACATCTGGCAAACCAAGCGACACAGACAACTGGTGCAAAGTGTCTTGCTTGACCAGATTGGCACGCACACGGGAGAGGTCGCCTTCCGGCAGATTTTGCAAGCGGCGGTAAAGCATGTCGGCCACCACGACACCCAACACAGAGTCACCCAAAAACTCCAGGCGTTCGTTGTGATCTGATGAAAAACTGCGATGGGTCAGTGCCCGCGTCAGCAGAGAGGGATCAGCAAACTGGTGCTGCAAGCGCTTTTGCAGCGCAGCCAAACCGGGAATCACATCAACACCTGCATCAACGTGACCTGCCTGCATATTTGAGGGTCAGGTAGGCTGGGCCAGCTAAATGGATTTCACGCTGATAGGCAAAACTGACGGCCCATTTGTCATTTTCTTTAACAACTTCAATTTCTTTGCCAGAAATGGATTTGATGTTGTCTACGCTGGCAGCCTTGTCAAACAAATTGCGCACCTCAGGAATACTTCCGCCCTGACTGGCTTTGTTCACGGCCTTGATCACCGCCTGGTATTCAATGAAAGTAGGTATAGCCTGAGCCACTACCACCCCGGTGGCGGCCAGCACCGCCGCAACAAACAACAAGCCAATAAAGGACATGCCACGCTGCTTGAATTGAAGAGCTGTTTTCATTGCTTTTCCCCTTGGGTCAATTGAAGGAACCAATGCGTTTGAGGTTGCCAAAATTCATCCAGACAAAAAAGGCTTTGCCCACAATGTTTTTGTCTGGCACAAAACCCCAATAGCGTGAATCGAGCGAGTTGTCGCGGTTGTCACCCATCATGAAGTAGTGGCCTTGCGGCACTTTGCAAACCACGCCTTCAACACTGTAGCTGCAATTGTTTTTGAATTCAAATCCATCGGCACCCGGAACAAATGCCGGACGGGCTGGATCGTTGAGCAAGCGGTGCGGTTTTTCGGCCAGCGTTTCCTCAAACTGTGGAAAGTAGCGCATGGTGTCTTCATCAAAAAACTCGGGCAAAGCGTTGGTTGACAGCGGCTTGCCATTGATCGTCAGCCGCTTGTTCAGGTAGGCCACTTCGTCACCCGGCACACCGACCACCCGTTTGATGTAGTCCAGGCTGGGTTTGGGCGGGTAACGGAACACCATCACATCGCCGCGCTGCGGTGCAGTGCCTTCGGTGATTTTGGTATGGAGTACCGGCAGACGCAGGCCATAGTGAAATTTATTCACCAGAATCAGATCACCGACCAGGAGTGTGGGGATCATCGAGCCTGAAGGAATTTTGAACGGTTCAAACAGGAACGAGCGCAGGATGAACACACCAATGATCACAGGGAACAAGCCCGCTGTCCAATCCAGCCACCAAGGCTGCTCCAAAATGCGGTTTTTGGCCTCTGACACATCACTGTCTACCTTGGCAATGCCCAGTTTGCCAAGCTCTTCGGCACGTTGAATGGCCTGGGTTTCCAGATCGGCTGCAGTCTTTTGGCGCTGTGGCAAAAAGTAAAACCGCTCAGCCAGCCAGTAAATACCGGTGACCACGGTGGCCAAAAAAAGCAGCAGCGCAAAGTTGCCTTCCACTGCGCCAAAGTACCAAGCACCAATGTAAGCGGCAAAGCTTCCCAGAATGACTGAAGTTATCGCTTGCATCACGCGTCTACTTTCAAAATAGCCAAGAAAGCCTCTTGCGGCACTTCAACCGAACCAATTTGCTTCATGCGTTTTTTACCTTCTTTTTGTTTTTCAAGGAGTTTGCGTTTGCGGGAAATATCGCCGCCATAACACTTGGCAATCACGTTTTTGCGCAGTGCCTTGATGGTCTCGCGGGCGATGATGTTGGCCCCAATGGCGGCCTGAATCGCCACGTCGTACATCTGGCGCGAGATCACTTCGCGCATTTTGGCCACCACTGCACGGCCCCGGTACTGCGATTGCGAGCGGTGCACGATGATCGATAAGGCATCGACCTTTTCACCATTGAGCAAAATGTCAACCTTGACAACATCCGAGGGACGGTATTCCTTGAACTCATAGTCCATCGATGCATAACCGCGTGAGACGCTTTTGAGTTTGTCAAAAAAGTCCATCACAATTTCACCCAGCGGCAGGTCATAGGTGAGCACCACCTGACGACCTTTGTAAGCCATGTTCATCTGCACGCCGCGCTTCTGATTGCAAAGCGTCATGACCGGCCCCACGTACTCCTGCGGCATGTACAGGTGCACGGTAACGATCGGTTCGCGGATTTCGTCCAGGCGGCCCTGATCAGGCATTTTGGACGGGTTCTCCACCATCTTGACTTCACCATCGGCCTGCACCACCTGGTAGACCACGCTCGGTGCGGTGGTAATCAGATCCTGGTCAAACTCGCGTTCCAGCCGCTCTTGCACAATTTCCATGTGCAGCAAACCCAGAAAGCCGCAGCGAAATCCAAAGCCCAGGGCTTGCGACACTTCGGGCTCATAGTGCAGCGAGGCATCATTGAGCTTGAGCTTCTCCAGGCTGTCGCGCAGACCTTCGTACTGGTTGGCTTCGGTCGGGTACAGACCGGCAAACACCTGCGGCTGGATTTCCTTGAAACCTGGCAAAGGTTCTGAGGCGGTCAAGGCTGCGCCACCCGTTCCAGGCTTGATCAGGGTGATGGTGTCACCCACTTTGGCGGCCTGCAATTCGCGAATACCGGCAATGATGTAACCCACTTCGCCGGCCTCTAACGCCTCACGCGGTTGGTTGGCAGGGGTGAACACCCCCAGGTTGTCGGCGTTGTAGGTGGTTCCGGTGGCCATCATCTTGATGCGTTCACCCTTGGCCAGGCGACCATCCACCACCCGCACCAACATGACCACACCGACATAACTGTCAAACCAGCTGTCAATGATCATGGCGCGCAACGGGCCATTGGGGTTGCCTTTGGGCGCAGGGATTCGGGCGACCACAGCCTCCAGAATGTCGTCCACCCCCATGCCACTTTTGGCGGAGCAGGCAATGGCATCTGAAGCATCAATACCAATCACGTCCTCAATTTCGGAGCGGGCGTTATCTGGGTCGGCGTTGGGCAAATCCATTTTGTTGAGTACCGGCACCACCTCCACGCCCAAGTCCAGTGCGGTGTAGCAATTGGCCACGGTTTGCGCCTCGACACCCTGACTGGCATCAACCACCAGCAAGGCACCTTCACAGGCCGACAACGAACGACTGACTTCGTACGAAAAGTCCACATGGCCAGGGGTATCGATCAGGTTCAGGTTGTACACCTGGCCGTCTTTGGCCTTGTACAGCAGCGCTGCCGTTTGGGCCTTGATGGTGATGCCACGCTCTTTTTCGATGTCCATCGAATCTAGCACCTGGGCTTCCATTTCGCGCTCTTGCAAGCCGCCACAGCGCTGGATCAGACGGTCTGCCAGGGTTGATTTGCCGTGGTCAATGTGGGCAATGATGGAGAAATTTCTGATGTGATTCATCAATGGAAACCGAATGAGTGAGTAAAAAGACGGAAGCAGAAAAAAGGGCGCGGTCAAGCGTGACGCGCCCTGAACCAACATGGTTGGCAAAGCTAGAGTTGGTGCTGTATTGTAGGCAAAATCATCGGTTGGGCCGAATCACGGTGTACTGAGCCCACTCGCCACGCCGGAACAAGACATTGATGGCCTTGGCTTTGTCCAATTTAGCCAACACGGCTTCCAGCTCTTTCACGCCGCCGACCGACACATTGGCCACCGCAAGGATCACATCGCCCTCACGTAATCCAGCCCGTGCGGCCGCATCAGTGACAGCATCCACCTGCACACCACCATTCACACCCAGCTCTTTTTTGGCTGCATCGGTTAAATCACTGACCGTCAAGCCGAGTGCCTGTGCCGCTGTAGGCTCTTTGGATTTGGCTGGTTTGTCAGCCGTTTTGGCGACTGTTTTTTCAGCCTCAATTTCAGCAATCACCACACTGAGGTCTTTGGTACTGCCACGGCGAAAAACCGTCAAAGTGCTCTTGGTACCGGGTTTCGTGCTGCCCACCATGCGTGGCAGATCACTGGATTTCTCGACCGGTTTGCCATCAAATTTGACAATGATGTCCCCCGCCTCGACCCCGGCTTTGTCTGCTGGAGCCCCTTTTTCCACCCCTCGCACCAGCGCCCCATGCGGTTTGCCCAGCCCGATGGATTCAGCCACTTCTTTGGACACCTGGTCAATTTGCACCCCGATGCGACCGCGCCACCTCACCCCGCATGTTGATCAGCGGGCCGCCCGAATTACCTGGGTTGATGGCCACGTCGGTCTGAATGAAGGGCAAATAGTCTCCCGTATCACGCTGCTTGGCACTCACAATGCCCGCAGTCACGGTGTTTTCCAGGCCAAAGGGTGAGCCAATGGCCATGACCCATTCGCCCACTTTGAGGCGGCTGACATCACCCACCTTGACTGCTGGCAGGCCGGTGGCCTCAATCTTGACCACGGCCACATCACTGCGCTTGTCTGCACCAATGATTTTGGCCTTGAATTCGCGCTTGTCGGTGAGCGTGACCAACACCTCGTCGGCCCCTTCCACCACGTGGGCATTGGTCATGATCATGCCGTCTTGGGTCAGAATGAAGCCAGACCCCACCCCCCGTGGCTGGGCATCTTCTTGGGGCTGGTTGTGCCCCGGCGGCATCTGGCGTTGCCCCCCCCGGGCCATTGGGCAGGTTGGGGATAGGCAGTCCAAAGCGCCTGAAAAATTCCAGCATGTTCGGATCCATGCCGCCCCCCTGGGCCGGGTTGTTGGCTACTTTTTCCAGGGTACGGATATTCACCACTGAAGGCCCCACCTGCTCCACCAAATCAGTGAAATCAGGCAATGCCCGAACCTGAGCAGCTACCTCGGTGACAGGCAGCACCAATGTGGATGCAGTCGCCAACATCACACTGCCAAGCGCACAAGAACACCAGGTTTTCCAATTCAAAAGCGTCATTGAAGGCCTTTCACTAAACAGATAAACAAAACAGACAAATACATCAGCGGCACCTCACCCAATGCCGTCAACCACCAGGCATCCAGACGGCGTGTTTGCATATGCGTTGCTCCAAAAGCCATCTGATCATGCAGCTGTCTGGCGTGACGCACAGCGTCATAGGGTTCGATGAACAAGGACACCGAAGCCAAACCATCCGACAGCACCCATTGCAAAGGTGAGGCCTTGATGCCCTTCACACTTTCCTGGCGCTTGACACAACTGATGGTTTTGAAACCCGGCACCATCGTCTTGAGACTCCAGCCTTCTTTGTCCGCAGTTGTGCTGATAAGTTCCGTTTGTTTGATCACATAACCTGCCGTGTTGTCCATCATGGCATTGAGCTTGACCCAATTGAGCGGCTGAGCCCATTGCAGATCAGTGAAGGCGGCCTGCTCCAACACCACTTGCTCGGGGCCGAGGGTTTGTAATTTCAGCACCAGACCGGAGGTCTGCTCAGTCCAGATGCGGTAGGCAAAGCGCCAATGATCCCGCGGCTGCAGTTGCACCACATCGGCCTTCATGCCCGCAACCATCGCCCCCTCACTGGTTTGCAATTGGTAGAACTGGGCAATCGACACATCAGCCCGGTTGATCAAGTTCGGAAACAGGCCGAGCGCGGCCCGTTTTTCGGCAATCACCACCCGCTCATCGGGCAGATAGGTCATGACCTGGTCATTGCGGCGAAAAGTGGTTCGCGCCACACCCGACAGAGCCTCCACCCGCTCGATTTGTTGCGCCCCTTCACACACATGCCAAATGCGTGCAGCTGACTTGACTGGCCCGGCAGTGACTTCAAAGGTACCCACATAAGCCTGCTGCCGACTTGACTGGTGCAAGCGCAGCAGCCATTGCGCCACGCTGGCTTGCGCCACACCTTGTGATGCCAAATGGTCTGGCACGGGCACTTCGGCCTGTGCCGACAAGGCTGCAAACAACACCCCCAATATGCCGCAACAAACCCGATGACGCATCAACGCCCTCCTGAGGCAAAAGCCGCTTGCCGCAAAAACCCGGCAGGCATTTGCAGGGCCGTGCCGCCCCCAAATTGCCGATGCGCTGCCAGCAGGGCATCCAACTGCGGGTCACGAATCATCACTTGCGGCTCTGCGTTCAATGCCAGCGCGGATGATCCGTCGCTGCGAATCAGCACCTGTGCTGTGCGGGAGATCGACTCGGGCACTGACTGCTGTTGCGCCAATTGGGGTACCGCAGCAGGATCCGCAGAACTGACCCAGTGCAGGCCCTGCCAAGCCAGGACACTCACCACCGCCACCGAAGCCAGACCGGCCACAAGCCGCCATACGGGTTCGTTGGCTGCTTCAATATTTGTATATTTTTGACCTGTATCCCTTATTGACAATGCGTCAACAGCTACTATTTCAGTAGCATCATGAGTCAAACGACTGCGCAGCTTGAGCAAAAACTCAGGATCATGGGCGCGTACCGGTGTCTGGTTGGCACGCATCACGTCACCGACCAGATGGTAAACATCCCAGTCGGCACGCGCCTGCTCATTGGACTCCAGTTCGGACAGAACTTGCGCCCACTCATCATCCGGCAATTGGCCATCGACCAGCGCGGAGATTTGTTGTGCGCAATGTGCAGATTGATCAACCATACATCACCTTCATTTCATACCAAGCTTGTTCACAAACCCCATCTTTTGATCCGCTACCAACGTTTACCGGTTTGCTTCTCCAGCATAGGCTTGACCTGGGCCGACACGGCTTCACGTGCCCTGAAGATGCGCGAGCGCACTGTTCCCAAGGGGCAAGCCATCAACTCAGCAATTTCTTCGTAGCTCATACCTTCAATCTCCCGCAATGTGAGTGCCTGCTTCAAATCAGCAGGTAACGCATCCAACGCAGCATTCACCACCAACGCTATTTCTTTGGCGGCCAACACCGATTCAGGCGTTTCACTGGTGGTTGGTTCGTATTTGGTGTGAAAAGTTTCATCCTCATCCTCACTTGATTGCATGGCAGCCTGTGTGATGGTGGGATCGCGTTTGAGTTCAAGCAAAAATTTCTTGGCCGTGTTGACGGCAATACGGTAAAGCCAGGTGTAGAACTGGGAGTCGCCACGAAACTGGTGCAGCGCACGGTAGGCGCGAATGAAAGTTTCCTGGGCAATGTCTTCGACCAAATCCACATCACGCACCATGCGGCTGATCAAACGCTCAACACGCCGTTGGTACTTGATCACCAGCAACTCAAAAGCGGATTGATCCCCGCCCAAGGTGCGTGCCACCAACAGCGCGTCCGGGTTATCAGGGGGCACTGGCGTGGGAATCGGTGTTTCAACGGGCTTCATGGCATGTGCCGGGAAAGAGGCTCTGGCAAGTCGTTCAACTC
>VIKI01000127.1 GCA_008080595.1 Comamonadaceae bacterium | reverse complement strand
TGATCGCGCGACGATTCAATATGGTTTTTCCAGACGGGAATGACCTGTTCACCAAACTCGACTTGACTGGCCAGGTAGCCATTCACCGAGTGCTGCCATTTTTTCTGTCTGGTGCTTAGATGCCATCCCATTCCCCATCCCGCGGCCAGCATGAGTACTGCGAGTACTAGCGGCACCGGGCTGAAACCTCCTACAGTCAATATGGCTGCGGTAGCGGCTACCCCAAAGACTGACGTATAGAGCAGTGGCTCTTTGGCCTGATTCATGTGCATTTTCATCTGCCAGTCACTCGCTCCAACTTGTTGCTTTCGATCGAAATTCATGTCGTCGATAGTGCCAAGGCCATTGCAAATAAGCTATCAGATGTAGCTTATTTGTCGTAGGAATTGGATGATTTCATCTCGGAAAATTCCTAGATCGGTGGTTTTTTTAGCCAGATGACCGAAGATAGTGGTCTTTTTCTGTTGCCTTCGGGGATGGACCGCTAAATGTTCAAGAACACTGGTTTTTCTGAGCTCTTTTCCGCTGGGGCGTTGGGTACAACATCATTTCTTCCCTGGGCGAATCATGGCAAGCCGGTTCCCTTGCTGAATATTGCAACCCGTGACATTGCGAGTTTGTCGTTGAATGACTCTCTCAGTGACGCAGCACGCATCATGGTGCAGCGGTGTATCTCCTCCATCGTGGTGGAGGACGATGATGACCATCCCTTGGGCATCGTCACTGAGCGCAATATTCTGCATGCCATGCAATCTGGCTGCGCACCTGTCACATCGCTCAAGGAGGCCATGTCCGCTCCGGTGATTACTGTCCCGGAAACGCTGGATTGCCAAGCCGCTTATCAACTTTGTCTGCAGAAAAACATCCGCCACCTGGTGATGGTTGATGCGGAGGGTGTTGTGACAGGGGTGGTCAGCGAAACCGATTTTCGTCAGCATATGAATCTTGCCGTTTTGGCGGGTCGCCGTTTGGTTGCCTCTGTCATGAGCAGTTCCGTCTTGAGTCTGCCACCTGATGCAGGGCTGCGTGACGCACTGAATTTGATGCAAGCACGGCATGACAGCTGCGTCGTGGTCACTGAAGCTGGCCATCCTGTGGGCATCATTACCGAGCGAGATGTGGTGCGCTTTTTTGCCAATGACCCGCAATGCACCGTTGCGCCCTTGCGGGAGGTGATGGTTTCACCCGTGAAGACCATTGCTTCTGATGCCACCCTCCATGAAGCGGCTGCGTTCATGCTCGCGGCAAAAACCCGTCATCTTGCTGTGGTGGGTGTGGACGGTCAATTGGCCGGCATGGTACGTGAGCACGACCTGATCCGTAGCGTGGCCAGTGACTTGATGAATGTCCGCCTGGATGTCGAAAGCACTTTTCTGCGCACCCTTGTCAACACCATTCCTGATCTGGTCTGGCTGAAGGATCACAACGGTGTATTTCAGGCCTGCAATGCCGCATTCGAGCGGCTGCTTGGTGCGAAGGAATGTGACATCATCGGCAAGACCGATCTCGATTTTGTAGACGCAAAACAAGCCGCTGTTTTTCGCGAAAGGGATCAAAGCGTCATCACATCGAACCATCCTTGTCGAAGCGAAGAATGGCTGAACTTTGCCGACGGATACCGAGGTCTGTTCGAGACCATCAGGTCTTCCATGCGGGACAGTACCGGCAAGCTGATTGGCGTTTTAGGCATTGCTCGGGATATTACGGCCAACCGGCAGGCGCAAGAAACACGGGAACGTGATTTTCGAAGTTTGGCCGAAAACTTGCCAGATAACATCTCGCGCTGGGATATTGCGGGGCGCTATCTTTACGTCAATCCGTCTTATGAGCACACGTTGGGGAGAGCAGTCAACACCCTGGTCGGAACAGAATCCCAAGAGAATTGCAAGCAACTCATTGCGCAGGTGGTGGCTACCGGGCAAGCGATAACGTTTGCTCACCAGTCCATGCTGGTTGATGGGGCGCAGCAAATCCACGATGTCACCATGGTTCCTGAACGCGATGACGAGGGGCGCATCGTCAGTGTGCTCGGATTGGGGCGCAACATGACGGAAATATACCGTTTGCAGGATGAGCTCTCTGCCAGAGAGCGCGAGCTGCGTGCGTTGGCAGAGATTTCGCCAGGCATGATGGGAACGTTTTATGCGCGCCCGGATGGTTCGATGTGTATGCCCTATGTGTCCCAAAAAATCAAGGAACTGTTTGGCCTGCAACCACAAGATGTGTTGAATGATGCCTCTGCGCTGTTGGCGTTGACCCATCCCGACGATGCCCAACGGGTGGCAGACACCATCGCCGCGTCAGCACGCGACATGACGACTTGGCATGAGGAATATCGGATCATTCACCCCTTGCGTGGTGAGCGCTGGATGGAGTCCAACACCCATCCACAACCACATCCGCTGGGAGGCATTGTCTGGTACGGATATGTCCATGACATCACCGAACGAAAACTGATGGAGCAGCAACTTCAGTTAAAGGAGTTTGTGCTGGATCAGGCGCACGAAGCGGTTTATCTGATGAATCGTGATGATCTGAGCTTTGTGTATGTCAATCATGCAGCCTGTCGCTCACTGGGCTACAGCCGAGAGGAGCTGCTTACGCTCACCCTGAGGGAGATTGATCAGGAAACCACCCCTGAAATGGGGCGGGCTATTTGGGAAAAAGTGATCGCCAATGGGTCACATACTTTTGAAGCCCGCCACTGGCGGCGCGATGGAAGCCATTTCCCGGTCGAGATTCAAGGGTCGATATTTGAATACGAAGGACTGGCATTGAGCCTGTCGCTGGTGCGCGACATCACCGAACGCAAGCGGGCGGAAATGGCCTTGCAATGTCGCGAACGCGAATTCCGCAGTCTGGCAGAAAACTTGCCCGATAACATTGCGCGCTGGGATTTGGAAGGGCGTTACCTCTACATCAACCCCACGCATGAACGCACCCTGGGTGTAGCGGCCATTGACCTTATCGGCAAAAAACACCCAAGCATGCACCATCGCGCCATGGTCGGTATTTCGCAGGTTGTTGAAAGTGGTCAGACGATGGTGTTTGCGCGTGAGCCTGTGCTTGTTAATGGTGCCACTCAAATCCACGACATCAGCGTGGTTCCGGAGCGTGATGCCGATGGTTGTATCGTCAGCATACTGGGCATTGGTCGAGACATGACGGATTTGTACCGTATGCAGGATGCCATTGCCGCGCGGGAGCAGGAGTTTCGCAGTCTGGCAGAAAGCTCACCAGACAGCATCGCTCACTACGACCTTGAGCAGCGCATGCTATACCTCAACAAGAGGTTGGTTCAACATTTGTCTCTTGCCAGCGAGGATGAAGTGCTTGGTCTGCGACCCATCGAGGTTTGGCCTGACGGGCGTTTCGCAGTGATCGATGCCGCATCGAAGCGGGCGATCAAGAGTGGAAATAAGGAGGTGGTTGAACTCATTCGGAGGCATGATGACGGTGAACTGAATATTGGTCAAATACTTGTTGTGCCGGAGCGTGGTGTGGATGGGAAAATTATCGGCACCATTGCTTTCGGCAGAGACATTACTGCGATCCGAGAAGGAGAGCGGCGGCTTGCGCATTTCATCGACAACCTGCCAGGTTTGGCCTTCACCTTCCGTTTGACACCCGAGGGGCGAGGCTGTTTCCCCTACATGAGTTCCGCGATCAAGGAGTATTACGGTCTTGAGCCTTCGGATGTGATGAGCGATATGGCACAGCTTCATGCCCTCGCTCACCCTGATGACCAGCCTCGTATTGAAGCGGCCATCGCCGAATCGGTGCAAACGCAAACAGGACTTCACATCGAATTCCGGGTTTGCCGACCGGGTCATCCCGAGCGCTGGTTCGACGTGAGATCTGTGCCGGGGCATCAGCCAGACGGAACGAGCTTATGGTACGGAATCATGTTGGATGTCACCGAACGCATCGTCGCAGAACAAAGCGAAAAGGAGCATTTGTACTTTTTGGAGAGCATGGATTTGGTCAATAAGGCCATCCAGGGAGAGGGCAGTATGGAGAACATGATGAGCAGTGTTCTTGATGTTGTTTTGTCCGTCTTTGACTGTGACCGTGCATTTCTTCTTTACCCCTGTGACCCTGGCGTTGCGACATGGATGGTGCCGATGGAGTGCCATCGACCAGAATATCCAGGTGCCTTTTCCTTTGGCATTCAGTTGCAACATGACCCGGGAATTGCAGACAAGCTGAGATTGCTCTTGGATGCTGATGGGCCGGTGACGTTTGGTGGAGATGCCGAGCATGACGTACCGCCAATGATCACGGATCAATTTCAGGTACAAAGTCTGATGTCGATGGCCATCTATCCACAAACCGGAAGTCCATGGGAATTTGGAATTCAGCAGTGCTCGGAAGCGCGAAACTGGAAAGCTTGGGAATTGCAGCTTTTTCAAGCCATTGGAAGAAGACTCGGCGATAGCTTGTCAGCCCTGCTGGCCTATCAAGATTTGTTGAACAGTGAAGAGCAACTTCGACAGTCCAACAAACAACTGATGGACATAAGCATGCGACGCGAAGGGGATCGCGAGGATGAGCGCAAGCGTATTGCACGAGAAATACACGATGAGCTGGGGCAAAATTTGACGGCGTTGCGCATGAGTATTTCGCAATTGCGGTTTCAGTTTAGTGCAGCCAACCCTGAACTGGCCAATCACATAGAGCACATGCATAAACTTGCAACTACTGCGATCCAAACCGTGCGTGATGTCACCAAATCATTGCGCCCCCCTGTTCTTGATGCCGGCATTTACGCTGCACTCTTGTGGCTGGTGAATGAATTTCAGAACAGCACACAGATATCCTACAACCTCAGCTTGCCTTCAGGAAGCATGGTTGTTGACGATGAGCATGCCATGGCGATCTTTCGTATCGTTCAGGAATCCCTTACAAATGTTGTGCGGCATGCCCACGCCACAAAAGTCGACATCACCGTTCAGGCCGCATCAAGTTTTTTGCATATCAGCATTCGGGACAATGGCCAAGGTTTTGATACGGAGAAAAACAAAATGGGTGGGTTTGGGCTGATTGGTATGAGTGAGCGCACCCGCATGACGGGTGGAAGTTTTGATGTTCATTCAAAGAGGGGGGGAGGTACGAGCGTCACAGTTATCATTCCTGCACAAAAGCAGAAGGAGATGTTGTGATCCGGCTGATGATCGTAGATGACCACGCGATTGTGCGTATGGGGCTTAAGCAAATATTTACGCAGACACCCGACATTGAGGTTGTCGCAGAGATGCCAAACGGTTCTTTGGCGCTTGACTACCTGCGTGAAAATACGGTGGATTTGGTGCTGCTTGACCTGACCATGCCGGGAGTCAGTGGTCATACACTGGTATCGCGTTTACATGCACGATTTCCGAGAATCCGGATTCTGGTTCTCACCATGCACGAAGAACCCCAAATTGTTCAGCTCGTGCTCAAGGCTGGAGCCAGCGGCTATCTCAGCAAGGATTCGGAGCCTGAGTTTTTACTCCAAGCGATTTACAAGGTGATTGCTGGAGGGCGGTTTATCGATCCCAAGCTTGCCGAGCAAATGGTGTTTGATATGTCAGGACATGAGTCCTCATCCAGTTACAACCATCTGACTGAAAGAGAAATTGAAATCATGCGGATGTTTGCCGATGGAATGAGTGGGAGCGATATTGCGAGTCAGCTGTCAATCAGTCAAAAAACCGTTTCCACGCACAAAGTCAATATCATGGAAAAGATGGGTTTTACATCGATTGCAGAACTCGTCAGGTATGCCATTGATCATGGACTTGTGACATGATCGTCTTGGGTTGCACGAGCCTGAAGCAAGCCATGTTGACCCCCACCTGATGCATGTAGATCTGTCACGCCCCCCACAACGCCATGCTCACACGCATCTGATCGCGCAGGTGTCTGGAATTACTGCGCCAGACGATTAGCCCGGCTGGCCAGTTCTTCAGCCAAACGGGCTTTGGCTTGCGGATAAATCAGCGTTTCTTCCAGTGTGATGTGGTCATGGCACAGGTTGAGAAACACCTCGATGCTGTGTTTGAGTTCAGCCATGTCGACCCAATCTTCGCCTTGCGCAATGGCCCGCAGCATGGGGGCCAGCTCCAGCCAGTTTTGCTCGATCCAGCCATGATCCTGTTTCAGGGTTTGCACTGCTTGTAACAGCTCGGGGTTGTCGCTGAGCAACAGGTTGGGGAATACGCTGCACTCTTCTTCGGCATGGTGCTCTCGCGCGGTTTCAGAGAAATAGGTTTCGATGGTTTTGGCTTTTTGGCGGCAGTACACGCTGTCAGAGCCGGTCTCCAAACGGTCCAGCAAATCTGCCAGAACAGCCAGGTGTTCATGAATCTGCTGGTGGCAGGCATCCAGCGCTTTGAAACGATCCGTTTGTAATTCGGCTTTCATCGAGGTTCTCCTTGCAATAAGAGCCTATTTTTTGCGGGTGCTGGTGTGTCAACATTGAGCCAGATCAATAACCGGTCTTTTTGATCCAGATCATTTTTTTGACATGGATCAACAAATCTGAAGATACCGCAACACAGTTGTTTTCAAGCCCCAGGCATCAGCGTAGGATGCCCCCACCTGCGGCGCTTCGGCTTTTTTGCCACCAGGATGAGGAGACCACTTTGCAAGCAACCAACACCTCGAACCCGGCCTATTTTCACAAGGTCGTGGATTGTCAGTGGGCCTGCCCGGCCCACACCCCCGTGCCCGAATACATCCGCCTGATTGGTCAGGGTCGCTACAGCGATGCCTACATGATCAACTGGGTCAGCAATGTGTTTCCCGGCGTTTTGGGCCGCACCTGCGACCGCCCCTGTGAGCCTGCTTGCCGACGTGGCCGGGTGGAAGAAAACAACGGGGCCAAACCTGAGCCGGTAGCGATTTGCCGCCTGAAACGGGTGGCGGCTGACTTCAAAGAGGATGTCAAGGCACGTATGCCGACCATCGCCCCTCCCAACGGCAAGCGTGTGGCCTGCGTCGGGGCCGGGCCAGCCTCTTTGACCGTCGCGCGTGATCTGGCCCCGCTGGGCTACGCTGTGACGCTGTTTGACGGCGAGAAAAAAGCCGGTGGCTTCGTGCGCACCCAAATCCCGAAATTCCGCCTGCCCGAGTCGGTGCTGGACGAGGAAACCGGCCAGATTCTGAACCTGGGTGTGGATTTCAAGGCCGGGCAACGGATTGACTCCATGGCCAAGCTGCTGGGTGAGGGGTATGACGCGGTGTTTGTCGGCAGTGGCGCACCACGTGGGCGTGATCTGATTGTTCCCGGTCGCAAAGAAGCAGCGGCCCACATCCATATTGGCATTGACTGGCTGATGTCGGTGTCATTCGGTCACATCACCCAGACGGCTGAGCGGGTGATTGTGCTGGGCGGCGGCAATACCGCCATGGACTGCTGCCGCAGCGCCCGGCGCATGGGGGGCAAAGATGTCAAGGTGATTGTGCGCAGCGGTTTTGAAGAAATGAAAGCCTCGCCCTGGGAAAAAGAAGATGCGCAGCATGAAGGCATTCCAATCCTGAACTACCACGTGCCCAAGACGTTTGAGCATGACAACGGCAAACTCACTGGCATGACCTTCGAGATCGTCCGCGCTGAGTACGATGCCAAGGGCCGCCGCAGCCTGATCCCCACCGGCGAGCCCGATGTGTTGGTGCCGTGTGATGAAGTGTTGATTGCGGTGGGCCAGGAAAATGCCTTCACCTGGATTGAGCGCGATTGCGGCATTGAATTTGACAAATGGGGCCTGCCCGTGCTCACTGAAGCTACGTTCCAGTCGACCTTACCCAAAGTCTTTTTTGGAGGGGATGCCGCCTATGGCCCGAAAAACATCATCACGGCAGTCGCTCATGGGCATGAAGCGGCAGTGTCGATTGATCGCCTGCTCAACGGTGAAGATGTGAGCCAACGCCCACCCCCCATGACCAACCTGATGTCGCAAAAAATGGGCATTCACGAGTGGAGCTACAAAAACGCCGTCTCGAACGATGTGCGTTTCAAAGTGCCATGGACGGTGGCCGAAAAAGCTCTGGCCAGCATCAAGGTGGAGGTGGAGCTGGGTTTTGATGCCGCCACCGCCTTCAAGGAGTCCAGCCGCTGCCTGAATTGCGACGTGCAGACGGTGTTCAAGGGCAATTTGTGTATTGAATGCGATGCTTGCGTGGACATTTGCCCGATGGATTGCATCACCTTCACCAGCAATGGCGAAGAAGCTGATTTAAGGGAGCGGCTCAAAGCCCCGGCCACCCACACCACTCAAGACCTGTATGTGTCGGACGAACTCAAAACCAGCCGGGTCATGGTGAAAGACGAAGACGTGTGTCTGCACTGCGGCTTTTGTGCCGAGCGTTGCCCCACTGGCGCGTGGGACATGCAGAAGTTCCGCCTTGACACCACCCAAGCCGGGCCGCGTGCGCGTGATTCCAAGTCAGCCGCCGCTCATCA
>VIKI01000126.1:24555-28706 GCA_008080595.1 Comamonadaceae bacterium | reverse complement strand
TAGATGCCGGGTTCCGCTTTTTCATCGGCGTGGCTGGCGGCCAGCACCATGCCCTCAGACAGGCCAAACTTCATCTTGCGCGGGGCCAGGTTGGCCACCAGCACGGTGAGTTTGCCCACCAGTTGTTCGGGCTGGTACATGCTGGCAATGCCTGAAAAGACGTTGCGGGTTTTCGGCTGGCCCGCCTCGTCTTGCTCACCCACGTCCAGCGTCAGTTGCAGCAGCTTGGTGGAGCCTGCCACCGCTTGGCAGTGGAGGATTTTGGCGATGCGCAGGTCGATCTTGGCAAAGTCGTCAATGCTGATGGTGGGTGCAATCGCCTCGCCGCCTGGGGCAGTGGGGTCGATCGGGGTGGCGGGTGCAGCGGCTTTTTTGGATGCTACTTTTTCTATAGCTGCTTGTGCAGGTTCTGCCTGGGCTGGAGGCTCAAACAAGGCATCAAGCTGCTTCACATCCACGCGCTGCATCAGGTGCTGGTAATTGCCGATGACGTGGCCAGTGGGCAGCGGCTCGGTGATGTTGGCAAAGCTCAGGGGGACCGTGTTGAGGAATTTTTCCACCTCTGCGGCCAGCGCGGGCAGCACCGGCTTCA
Source organism: Comamonadaceae bacterium (assembly GCA_008080595.1). GTDB lineage: Bacteria > Pseudomonadota > Gammaproteobacteria > Burkholderiales > Burkholderiaceae_C > Rhodoferax. The sequence goes on along the minus strand of VIKI01000126.1, from coordinate 28,114 downwards.
GGTAGCAGGTCAGGATGCGGAAGGCTTTGATACACACGGTGCACACGTCTTGCAGGCGGGCATCCTGGTCGGGCTTTTTGGCCAGATCCCAGGGTTTGTTGGCATCCACATAGGCGTTCACACGGTCGGCCAGCAGCATGGTTTCCTTCAACGCTTTGGCGTATTCGCGGGCTTCGTACAACTGAGCGATGGGCGTGTGCTCGATGCGCAACTGGTGCAGCAGGGCGGCACCGTCTTCCGACACGGCACCCAGCTTGCCCTCGAAGCGCTTGGTTAAAAAGCCTGCGGCGCGAGAGGCAATGTTGACAAACTTGCCAATCAAATCGCTGTTGACGCGGGCCATGAAGTCGTCGGCGTTGAAGTCGATGTCTTCGTTGCGGGCGCTGAGTTTGGCTGCCAGGTAGTAGCGCAGCCACTCGGGGTTCATGCCCAGCTTGAGGTATTTGAGCGGATCCAGACCGGTGCCACGGCTTTTGCTCATTTTCTCGCCGTTGTTCACCGTCAGGAAGCCGTGCACAAACACGTTGTCGGGCGTTTTGCGGCCACTGAAGTGCAGCGTGGCAGGCCAGAACAGGGTGTGGAAGGTGACGATGTCTTTGCCGATGAAGTGGTACTGCTCCAACTTGGGGTTAGCCATGTAGGCCTCGTAGTCCACACCACGCTGGCTGCACAGGTTTTTCAGCGAGGCCAGGTAACCAATCGGCGCGTCCAGCCAGACGTAAAAGTATTTGCCCGGTGCGTCGGGAATTTCAATGCCGAAGTAAGGCGCATCACGGCTGATGTCCCAGTCGCCCAGGCCTTCACTGGTCGTGCCGTCCGGGTTGGTGCGCACGGTGAACCATTCCTTGATCTTGTTGGCTACCTCGGGCTGCAGTTTGCCGTCTTGTGTCCACTGCTCCAGAAAGGCCACGCAGCGCGGGTCGGAGAGTTTGAAGAAGAAGTGCTCGGAGCTTTTTAACTCAGGTTTGGCACCCGAGAGGGCAGAGAACGGGTTGATCAGATCGGTGGGCGCATAGACCGCGCCACAGTTTTCGCAGTTGTCGCCGTATTGGTCTTTGGCGTGGCACTTGGGGCATTCACCTTTGATGAAACGATCCGGTAGGAACATGTTTTTTTCGGGGTCGAAAAACTGCTCGATGGTGCGGGTCTCGATCAGCGAGCCTTCGGGGTTGTCGCGCAGGCCACGGTAGATGGCCTGGGCCAGCTCGTGGTTCTCCGGCGCGTCGGTGCTGTGCCAGTTGTCAAAGCTGATGTGAAAGCCGTCCAGGTATTGCTTGCGCCCGGCAGCGATGTTGGCCACAAACTGCTGGGGGGTGATGCCAGCCTTTTCAGCCGCAATCATGATCGGCGCGCCGTGGGTGTCATCGGCCCCGCAAAAGTCCACCGTGTTGCCCATCATGCGCTGGTAACGCACCCAGATGTCGGCCTGGATGTATTCCATGATGTGGCCAATGTGGAAGTTGCCGTTGGCGTAGGGTAAGGCGGTGGTGACGAAGAGTTGGCGGGTCATGTGAGTCGGCTTTCCTAGAGACAGCCCGCAATTTTAGACGGCCTGCCTTCTAGAATCTTCCAGATGCAAAAAGAAGGAACGCTATGAAAAAGTTACTGCTGGCGGCACTATTGGGTTGTGCCGCTTGGGCTCATGCCGAGCCGATGCTCTTGTGCAGTGATATGGAGAAAAAAGCAGGTTTACAACCAGGCCAATTGTTCACTCAGGAACAGATGGATCAAATTTCAAACACTGAACAGCTTGCTGCTGTTGGCATTGATTTTGCGCAGGGGATACTTCATTACTGTGGAGTTGGTGTGCCCAAGAATGTTGAAAAAGCCCTCAATTTATGGAAGTCTGCTGCTTTTAAGGGCCAAAAAAATGCATTTCTTACTCTCATTGCTGTCTATTCAGGCGCATTCGGGGATGTGCCTGATCAAGAGAAGATGCTTGAATGGCTGATATTAGGTGCCAAGGCAGGAGTAGCTGAGTCGCAGCTTGCTTTGGGCGAAATGCACTTGAGTGGCGAATTGGTTGCCAAAAACAGGGCAGAAGCTGAACGTTGGCTTTTGAAGTCTGCTGCGCAGGGTGATGCCAAAGCGCAGATCGCGTTGGGGGCGCTGTATTTCGGAGAAATGAAATACCGAGAGGCACTCCTCTGGTTTAACTTTGGGGCTGCACAAGGACATGCTGAGGCGCAGTTCTGGATGGGACTGCTTTATTTCAACGGGTGGGGTGTAGAGATTGACCACCGCACCGCGATGAAATGGTGGCGAGCTGCGGCTGAACAAAAGCACCCCAAGGCCCAATTTAACGTGGGCTACGGGTATGAATCAGGAAAAGGGCTTGAAAAAAATCAACCAGAGGCGATCAAGTGGTATCGACTGGCGGCAGAACAAGGTTTTCCACAGGCCCAAGAAGTTATGGCCAAGGTGTATGAGTTTGGCCTTGGCGTGGCGCAAGACAAAGTGCTGGCCTTTCAGTGGTGGAAAAAACTTGCTGACCAGAAAAATCTGATGGCTCAACTCCGGGTTGGATGGATGTACGTGGGTGGAATTGGGGTTGCTCAGAATGAAGCCGAGGGCATCAGATGGTTTAGGACTGCCGCCGAGCAGGATATGCCTGAAGCCTATGTGTCGCTTGCGCTTGCACATGAATATGGGTTGGGCGTTGCGGTTGACCTCGATGTTGCGCTTAGTTTGCGCTTGCGCTTGGAAAAACGAAATCGAAAATATAAAAATGGTCTCGTTGATTCTTGTGCTTTTATCCAAGACACTCAATTGGCTGAAATCAATGCGAGAGAATTTCGTTTGCATGAAAATCGCTCAACACCCGATGGATTTATTAAGCGAGCTGCTAATTATTTAGCTGAGCATAAGCCCAAAGAAGCGTTGTGTTGGTATCAACGTGCGGCAGATTCTGCTTATACGAGTGGTCTTGCAGCATTAGGAAATGCGTACCTCTCGAATGGCGATATAGGAACCAATCCAAAGCTTGGCATTCACTATTTGCGAGTAGGTGCAGCGCAAGCGGATTTGTCTGCCAGGGTGAGTTTGGCCAAGGTTTACCAAGCAGGCGAATTTGTCCCTCAAAACATGGTTGCGGCATACGCCTTGCGCTTTGCGACCAAAAGAGATTTCGAAGAGCTGGATAGCGTGTTGGAAAACTATCATTCTTCGGTCGAAAATGAAATGACCCCTGATCAAATTCTTCAGGCCAAGCAATTGATCCGAGAAATGTCTGCACCTGGTCAATACTTGATTGCGCTGGATCGCGCCACGGCGCAATAACTGGATGTTGGAATGTCTATGCAACAAATAACAAACTGGGTTCGCTCGGGCATCCTGGCTGTTGGGGTCTGTTTGTGGGGGTGCGTGGTGTATGCTGCTGCGCCTCCAGAATACAAGATCGAAAAACCTCCTGTCTGGATCAACCCGGTAGAACCCGATCTAGCCGCTGCTGCACTAGCCCAAGAAAAACAGGGGGGTGGGGTGTCCTATTTGCTGGTGGATCGGCAGGTCTTGGTGAAAGGCGATAGCAAGCAGTCTTATCACCACATGGCGTTCAAAA
>VIKI01000126.1:18872-24526 GCA_008080595.1 Comamonadaceae bacterium | reverse complement strand
GTTCAAAATCAAGAACGAAAGCGGCTTGGAGAACTCGTCCAACATAGAGATTCGTTTCGACCCCTCGTACCAGACGTTGCTGCTGCACTCGGTCAATATTCGTCGGGGTGATCAACTCATTCCGAAATTGATTCCTTCAGCCATCAAGGTGCTGCAGCGTGAAACCTCTTTGGAGCAATTGATTTTTAATGGCTCCAAAACTGCCAACTTGTTTTTAGATGACGTGCGCGTGGGCGATGTGGTGGAGTACGCCTTTACCCTGCGTGGCAGCAACCCGGTGTTCGGTGGTCGTCATTACAGCCAGTTTGACTTGCAATGGGGGACTTCGGTGCAACATGTGTATGCCCGCTTGCTCACGGAGCCAGGGCGCAATCCAGCCATCAAACTGATCAATACCGAGCAAGCTGCTGAAACCCGTAGCGTGACAGGCATGCAAGAGTATGCGTGGCATTTCAAGGATGTTGCAGCATTGCGTTGGCGAGACGATGCGCCCTCGTGGTACGACCCGTATCCCAGTGTGCAGTGGAGCGACTTCAGTGATTGGGGTGCTGTCGTTCAGTGGGGTGTCCCTCTTTACAAAACCCCGGCGCGTTTGAGCCATGAGTTGGCAGCAGAGGTGGAGCGTATCAAGACCCAGTACACGCATCCAGAAGACCGTGTGGCAGAGGCTTTGCGCTATGTGCAGAAGACAGTGCGCTATTTGGGGGTAGAGGTGGGGCCGGGCTCACACGCTCCAACCCAACCCGATGTGGTGCTGTCCAGACGCTTTGGCGACTGTAAGGACAAAACATTGCTCACTCTGACGCTGCTTAAGTCACTGGGAGTAGAGGCCAGTGCGGCTTTGGTGAACACCAAAATGAAACAGGGTATTTTGAGGTGGCAAGCATCACCCGGTGTTTTCGATCATGTGATTGTGCGAGCCAGGGTGGGCGGGGAAGACTATTGGTTAGACCCCACTTTACAAGCGCAAATGGGAGGGCTTCGCGATATTTCCCAGGCAAGTTTTGGGTATGCCTTGGTGTTGGAGCCAGGGCAGACGGAGTTATCGGAAATGAAGCAAAGCCCTTCGATGGTGTACACCCGAAATGTGCTCGCCATACTGGACAGCAGTGGCGGCTGGCAGAAACCTGTGGCTCTGACGGTCACCACTTTGGTGGAAGGTGTCGGCGCAGAACGGATGCGTAACCGGTTGGCCAAAGAGTCTTCTGAGGAAGTGCAAAAGCAATTCGTCAATTACTACGCGAGGTATTACCCAAGCATTGCAGTGGTGCGCCCGTTTGAAGTGGCTGACAACAAAGTGAGCAACCAGATCACCTTGACCGAATATTACGAGATGCCTGATTTTTGGAAAACAGCTCAAGAAGACCGGATGGAGGCATATGTGGCTATTCCAGATGTCAATGAGTATTTGAGGGCACCGCAAAACACAGTGCGTAGCGAGCCCATGGCGCTGGCACATCCGGTCAATGTTCGGCAGACCACCTACGTGCTTTTGCCAGAAAAATGGAAGTTCAAGGGGGACGGGTCGAAAGTCAGCGATCCTGTGTTTGACTTCGAAAGTTCAGCAGCGTTTGTGCCGGGGCATCTCACTTTGGTCAATACCTACCGCTCGAAATCGGATGCCATTGATGCGAAGAATATGCCCAGTTACCTGGCGAATGCCAAGAAGTCACGGAATATGTTGGGCTATTCCTTCAGTCAGTCAGTAAAGTCCACGGACTGAGGTGAGTCAGTCCATGGGGAGAGATGGTTGAGCCGTGGCTGTATAGGGAGTAAGACTACGTTAATCAAGCCGCAGGCTTGCCCAACAGGCTTTGCAACTCGCCACTTTCATACATTTCCATCATGATGTCCGAGCCACCAATAAACTCGCCCTTCAGGTAGAGCTGGGGGATGGTGGGCCAGTTGCTGTATTCCTTGATGCCGGCGCGAATGCCGTCGTCTTCCAGCACATTGACCGTTTTGATGGCCTTGGGTTCGACACCACATGCCTTGAGAACCTGGATGGCACGGCCAGAGAAGCCGCACTGAGGGAAACTTGCCGTGCCTTTCATGAACAGCAGGATGTCGTTTTGTTTGACCAGATCGTCAATGCGTTGTTGTGCGTCGCTCATGCTCTGAATTCCTTAAAAAATGGATAGCCCGGATTATTTCACCTTCGCCCGGCTTCGGTCTGACTGGCCCAGACAAAACCATCGGTGCTGTATGTTTGCTCCATAAAAAAGAGCTGCATACGCTTGATGGACAAGCAAAGCGGCGGCCTGACACAGGTTTTCTTAGCCTCACCCCGTTGGCAAGCACATGACGATCTTTGGCGCAGTCTTCGGGGTCAGGGCTTCGTCGTCTTGAATCAGCCGAAGCTGTTGGCCCGCAAGAAGCACTACCGGCGATCGCTCACTGGCCTCTGGCAGGTGTTGCGAGCCAGTCTAAAATGCACACAGAAGGTAACACCATGAACATTTTTTATCGCCCTCAGTACCAATCCGAAGCCACGTTGTTCATCAACCAGCTCAAAGAAAAAACACCCGGCATGCAAGACCGCCAGCGCGAAGGCCGGGCCTTGTTGTGGGACAAACCCCTCAACCGCGAAGCCCAGGACGAGTTCAAGGCAGCCCGCGTGGCACAACAGCCCTACGTCTACCAAACCACCCCAAAAGAATAAGATTTTAGGCTTGTAGCCCTTTAAATACAAGCGCAAGCAGCTATTTTTTATATAGCATATAATCACATTGATGATGGACTCTGCCAGCCAGGTTTTTGGCAGCGATTCTGATGTGACGGGCATGCCCACAGTGGTTGACCAGGTGGCGGTGGCGCGGCTCTATGGTGAGCCGCTGTTTGCCATGCCACAAGACCTGTACATCCCGCCCGATGCCCTGGAGGTCTTTCTGGAGGCTTTTGAGGGGCCGCTGGATTTGTTGCTCTACCTGATCCGCAAGCAAAACTTCAACATTCTTGACATTCCCATGGCCGGCCTGACGCGCCAGTACCTGAGTTATGTCGACGAAATCCGCCACCACAACCTGGAACTGGCCGCCGAATACCTGCTGATGGCAGCCATGCTGATCGAGATCAAATCACGCATGCTGCTGCCGCCCAAACATGTGGCGCAAGGCGAAGAGGCCGACGACCCCCGCGCCGAGCTGGTGCGCCGCCTGCTGGAATACGAACAAATGAAACTGGCGGCGGCGCGGCTGAACCAATTGCCCCAGCTTGGACGGGATTTTCTGCGTGCTGAAATCACCATCGAACAAGCCTTGCAGCCGCGCTTTCCCGATGTCAACATCAGCGAATTACAAGAAGCCTGGCAAGCCATTTTGAAACGCGCCAAGCTGGTGCAGCGCCACAAAATTACCCGGGAAGAACTCTCGGTGCGCGAGCACATGAGTATGGTGCTCAGGGCCCTGCATGGCCAGCGCTTTGTGGAGTTTGAAGCCTTGTTCAACCCCGAACAAGGTTCTGCCGTACTGGTGGTCACCTTCATTGCCTTGCTGGAGCTGGCCAAGGAAACCCTGATTGAAATCACCCAGGCCGAAGCCTTTGCACCGATCTACGTGCGGCTGGCCTACACCCCCACTTAACCTCATTCGAGACCATCATGAATTCACGCCCCAACACCTCAACCTCTCCGTTGCATTTTGATGTGCTGATTGTCGGCAGTGGTCTGGCGGGCTTAAGTGCCGCGTTGCTGCTGAGCCCTGAAAAGCGCGTGGCAGTGATCACCAAACGTGCGGTCAATGAAGGCTCCAGCGGCTGGGCGCAAGGGGGCATTGCGGCGGTCTGGAACAAAGACGACAGTTTTGACGCGCATGTGGACGACACGCTGATTGCCGGGGCCGGCCTGTGTGACCTGGCTGCCACCCGCTTTGTGGTGGAAAACGCGCCCAAGGCCATTTCCTGGCTGCAAACCATGGGAGTGCCCTTCTCGGAAGAAGACGGCCAACTGCACCTGACCCGTGAAGGCGGCCACAGCGCCCGGCGCATCGTGCACGTGACCGATGCCACCGGTGCGGCGGTGCAGCGCACGCTGATTGAGCGGGTGCAAAAAACCCCCAACATCACGCTGTTTGAAAACCACACCCTGATTGACCTGATCACCAGCGACAAGCTGGGTTTGCCCGAGCGGCGCTGCCTGGGCCTGTATGCGCTGGATTCAGACACCGACCAGGTGCTGACCTTTGAAGCCCCGCAAACCATTCTGGCCACCGGTGGCGCGGGCAAGGTTTACCTCTACACCACCAACCCCGACACTGCCACTGGCGACGGCATTGCGGCGGCTTGGCGCGCCGGCTGCCGGGTGCAGAACATGGAGTTCATCCAGTTCCACCCCACCGCCCTGTACCACCCGCATGCCAAATCTTTCCTGATCAGCGAAGCCGTGCGCGGTGAAGGTGGCCGCCTGCTGCTGCCCGACGGTACCCGCTTCATGCCACAACACGACCCACGGGCCGAACTCGCCCCGCGTGATGTGGTGGCCCGCGCGATTGACTTTGAGATGAAAAAAGGGGGCTTTGATTGCGTTTACCTGGACATCTCACACCAGCCCCAAAGCTTTCTGCAAGAGCACTTTCCCAATATTTACGCCCGCTGCCTGGAGCTTGGCATCGATATTGCCAAACAGCCCATTCCGGTCGTCCCCTCGGCCCACTTCACCTGCGGTGGCGTGGTGGCCGACCTGCATGGCCGCACCGACCTAGCTGGGCTCTACGCCATTGGCGAAACCGCGTGCAGCGGCCTGCATGGCGCGAATCGGCTGGCCAGCAACTCGCTGGTGGAATGTATGGTGTTTGCCCAGGCCACCACCCAAGACATCATGCAAAGCAGCGGGGCAGATTCCCCCACCTTACCGGCCTGGGACGACAGCCGCGTCAGTGATGCCGACGAAGCCGTGGTGATCTCCCACAACTGGGACGAGCTGCGCCGCTTCATGTGGGACTACGTAGGCATTGTGCGCACCAACAAGCGCCTGGATCGGGCGGCCCACCGCATTGCCCTGTTGCAGGGGGAAATCCAGGAGTTTTACTCGCACTTTCACGTCACCCGCGATCTGCTCGAATTGCGCAACCTTGTGGTGGTGGCGGACCTGATCGTGCGCTCGGCCCAAGCCCGCCACGAAAGCCGTGGCCTGCATTTCAGCCGCGACTACCCGCAAATGCTGAGCAAGGCCCTACCGACGATACTGCAACCGCAGGCCTGATGCACCAAACTGGTCATCTGCGTTAGACTCGCGCCACTTTTTTTGGGAGTACCGCCCGATGACTTCATCTGCCACACAAAGCGCCTCACCTTACGGCACCCTGCCTCCCACCAGCACGCCGGCGGCGCGCAAGCCGGTGAGCTTGCCGCGTTTGATGGAAATGCATGCCCGGGGTGAAAAAATCACCATGCTCACCGCCTACGATGCCACTTTTGCCGCCGTGGCCGATGCCGCTGGCGTGGAATGTATTTTGGTCGGTGATTCGCTGGGCATGGTGTGTCAGGGCCTCTCCAGCACCGTAGGTGTGTCGCTCGACACCATGCGCTACCACGTACAAAGCGTCACCCGTGGCGTGCGCCGGGTGCAAGGCACGGCCTGGATCATTGGCGACCTGCCCTATGGCACTTACCATGAATCCAAAGAGCAGGCCCTGCGCAGCGCGGTGGAACTGATGCAG
>VIKI01000126.1:0-18854 GCA_008080595.1 Comamonadaceae bacterium | reverse complement strand
TGGACTGCTGACACCACCCGTTTTCTGGTGGAGCGCGGCATTCCGGTGTGTGCCCATCTGGGCCTGACACCCCAAACCGTGCACGCCCTGGGCGGCTACCGGGTTCAGGGCAAAACGCTGGAATCCGCTGCCCTCATGAAACGCCAGGCCCATGAATTGCAAGATGCCGGTGCCACCCTGCTGGTGCTTGAAATGGTGCCTGCAGCCTTGGCGGCCGAGCTGACCGCCGAGTTGCCACACTGCGCCACCATTGGTATCGGCGCGGGCAACGGCACAGCGGGCCAGGTGCTGGTGCTGCACGACATGCTGGGTCTGAATCTGGGCAAGATGCCCAAATTTGTCCGCAACTTCATGGCCGATCTGCCCGGTGTACAAGGCCAGCACGGCATCAAGGAAGCCATGCAAGCTTATGTGCAAGCCGTTAAAAACCTCAGTTTCCCCGACAACACCCTCCATGCTTGGTGAAGCCGAGTTCATACATTAAATTCGCCTCTGGCGCTTATCCATCAAGCGCAACGTGCTATGAAAATAATTAAGACCATTTCCGAACTGCGGGCCTACCTGGCCGACTTCAAACACCCGGCATTTGTCCCCACCATGGGCAACTTACACGCCGGCCATCTGGCCTTGGTGCGCCAGGCCAAACCTTTGGGTGATGTGCTGGTGGTCAGTATTTTTGTCAACCGTCTGCAATTTCTGCCGCACGAAGACTTTGACACCTACCCGCGCACCTGGGAGGCCGATTGCCAGGCACTGGAGCAAGCCGGTTGTGATGTGGTGTTTGCCCCCTCAGAACCAGAGCTGTACCCCGAACCCCAGGGCTTCAAGGTGCACCCGCCAGCAGAACTGGCCGACATTCTGGAAGGACAGTTCCGGCCCGGCTTTTTTGTTGGGGTCAGCACCGTGGTGATGAAGCTGTTTGCCTGCGTACAGCCCCGCGTGGCCGTGTTTGGCCAAAAAGACTACCAGCAACTGATGGTGCTCAAGCGCATGGTGCAGCAGTTTGCCTTACCCATTGAAGTGCTGGGCGGCCCAACCCTGCGGGCCGAGGATGGCCTGGCCTTGTCCTCACGCAACAACTACCTGTCAGCCCCCGAGCGAGCAGAAGCCGTACACCTGTCGCAAGCCCTGCAGCACATGGCCCAGGCCTTGCGCGGTGGGGCCACCAACCTGGCCCAGCTGGAGCAACAAGCCATGGCCGGTTTAACCGCCCGCGGCTGGCAGCCCGACTACCTGGTGGTGCGCCGCCGTCATGACCTGCAAGCCCCCGAAGCCGCCGAACTGACCGATTTGCTCAGCCACCAGGGCCTGGTGGTTTTGGGTGCCGCCCGCCTGGGCAGCACCCGTTTGATTGACAACCTCGAAGTTTGACGCTCTGACCTGAAGCAGGGCATCTGGATTGACAAAGCTACAAAATTCATAGCCTCTTGCGCATGCAGGACAAGCGCTAGAGGCCAGTTTCTCATATAAAACAGAACCCTCAACATCCGTTCAGCTTGAGTCTGGTCTGCGGTTCAATGCCGTTTATTTGAAATCCACAAAAACGGATCCTACCTGCTTGACCCCAGACTGTTTGGAGAGTGCATCACGCAAACACTCCAAGGCCTTGAGCTTGCACAGTGCCCGCAAGGCTTCCTCGGTGCCCATGGCCGTGCCGTAGCGCTGCGCCAAAAGCACGAATTTTTTGTGGGCATGGGCGAAAAGCTGCTTCTCGTCAGCCACGGGTTTGCTGCTCACGACCTTTTGCGACAGTATTTTGATGTTGGGTTCCCCCAGCAGTATGGGATGGCCGATTTTCAAACCCACGCCATTTTCCGCGTCCCACATTTCCAAGCCAACAGAACCAGGGTCGATCGAAAATGAGAACTCAACCTCGTACTTGATGATCACTGTGACATCCTGATCCAGCTTGAAGTCAGCCTTGGCGATGGGCTCCACATGCACATACGGCCTGACCAATTTGGCCACCGGCGGCTTGAAATGCTCGGTCAGGGCATGCTTGCCAGCCTCCAGACACTCGCGGTAATGGGTGTAGCCCTTCAGGGTTTTCTTGAGTTGTGAGATTTCAGTCTGTGCCTTCAACAACTGGTCAGACACCGCCTGCTTTTCGCCAAAAAAACGCACATGCAGCACCACATACACCAGGCCTGCGCTCATCACACTGCCTGCTATGGCAAAAATCGTCATGGGTTCCATGGTTTCAATTCCCCTTTCTTAATGCGCTTTATCCCAATTGGGGCCTACCCCCACCTCAGCCAGCAAGGGCACTTTGAGGTGCGCCACGCTGGCCATCAGTTTGGGCACTTCATGCCGCACCCAGTCTATTTCAGCCTCAGGTACCTCAAACACCAGTTCATCATGCACCTGCATGATCATTTTGGTGGCCCGTTTTTCGTCATCAATCACTTGTTGCACCTTGACCATGCTGAGCTTGATCAGGTCTGCCGCAGTACCCTGCATCGGGGCGTTGATGGCCGCACGCTCCAAGCCCGCCAGCTGCGCACCTTTGGCTGATTTGATGCCTGCAAGCTCCAGACGACGGCCAAACACGGTTTCCACATAGCCCTGGGCCTTGGCCAGTTCGCGGGTGTGATCCATGAAGTGTTTCACCCCCGGATAACGCTCGAAGTAGCGTGCGATGTAGTTTTTGGCGGCGGTGTTGTCAATGCCCAGCGCCTTGGCCAGGCCGTAAGCACTCATGCCGTAGATCAGGCCAAAGTTGATCACCTTGGCGTAGCGGCGCTGCTCGCTGCTGACCTGGGCCGTGTCGACACCGAAGATTTCAGCGGCAGTGGCGCGGTGCACGTCCATGCCGTCGTGAAACGCCAGCAGCAGCGCCGCATCGCCACTGATGTGGGCCATGATGCGTAACTCGATCTGGCTGTAATCGGCGCTGGCAATCACGCAGCCCGGTGCGGCCACAAAGGCCTCGCGCACGCGGCGGCCTTCGGGGGTGCGCACCGGAATGTTTTGCAGATTGGGGTCGTTGCTGCTCAAGCGCCCGGTCACCGCCACAGCCTGGGCGTAATGGGTGTGCACCCGCCCGGTGGCTGGCAAGGCCAGTTGAGCCAGCTTGTCGGTGTAGGTGCCCTTGAGTTTGGACAGGCCGCGATGTTCCAGAATTTTGGCTGGCAGCGGGTAGTCTTCGGCCAGTTTTTGCAGCACCTCGTCGTCGGTGCTGGGAGCACCGGTGGGGGTTTTCTTGACCACCGGCAGGCCGAGTTTGGTGAAGAAAATCTCGCCAATCTGCTTCGGGCTGCTCAGGTTAAAGGGCTGACCCGCCAGCTCATAGGCTTCTTTTTCCAGTTGCAGGATGCGGGTGCCGAGCTCGTGGCTTTGCGCCGCCAGAATCGGCGCATCAATCAACACGCCGTTGCGCTCGATGCGGTACAAGGCCTCGCTGCTTTTGATTTCCAGCTCGTAGATAAAACGCAGTTTGTCGTTCCGCTGCAACTGCGGCCACAGTGTGTGGTGTACCGCCAGCGTCATGTCGGAATCTTCACACGAGTATTCGGCAGCTTTGGCCACGTCAACCTGGTCAAAACAGATCTGGTTGGCCCCTTTGCCACACAGGTCTTCAAAACTGATGCCGCTGCGCCCCAAGTGCCGCTCGGCCAGGCTGGCCAGGCCATGTGGTTTGGTCACTTCCAGCACATAACTTTGCAGCATCGTGTCATGCAGGTAGCCCTGCACCTCGATGCCATGGTTGGCAAACACATGGCGGTCGTATTTGACATGCTGGCCCAGCTTGGGGCGGCTGGCATCTTCCAGCCAGGGTTTGAGTTTGGCCAAGACATCGGCCAGCGGCAACTGCGCCGGGGCATCCGGGTAGCTGTGGGCCAGCGGAATGTAGGCTGCCGCACCGGGGGTCACGCTGAAGCTGATGCCCACGATGTGGGCACGCATCTCGTCCAGCGAGGTGGTTTCGGTGTCAAGTGCCACCAGCTCGGCGGTTTGTAATTGGGCCAGCCAGTGGTCAAAGGCCTCCCAGGTCAGGATGGTGTCGTAGCTGACGCTGCTGACCTGGGGGGCTGTCGGGGTTGCTGCGGGCTGCGGGTCATCAAACAGGTCGCGCTCACGAGGCAAGCCGGACTCTGGCAGGGGCGCTGTGGCCGCCGTCGGTGCACTGACACCTGCCCCCAGCGCCTTGGCCAGCCCCTTGAACCCATATTTTTCATAAAAACAGGCCAAATCTCCCGTCTGTATTGCGCTAGCAGCTACTGATTGCATAGCATGAAAATCGGGCAGCCACTCTTTCAAATCACAGTCGGTCTTGATGGTGACGAGCTCGCGGCAGGTCGGCAACCAGCCCAGTGCGCCACGCAGGTGCTCACCCACTGCGCCTTTGATGTTGGCCGCGTTGGCCACGATGGCATCGAGTGAGCCGTATTCATTGAGCCACTTGGCCGCAGTTTTAGGGCCAACCTTGGGCACGCCAGGCACGTTGTCCACGGTGTCGCCCACCAGCGCCTGGTAATCCCGCATCAGATGCGGCGGCACACCAAATTCGGTGGTGACCCCGGCCACATCACGTTTTCGCCCATTCATGGTGTCGATGATGGTGATGCGCTCGGTCACCAGTTGCGCCAGGTCTTTGTCACCACTGCTCACCACCACCTGCATGCCTTGTGCTGCGGCGCTGGCGGCCAGTGTGCCGATCACGTCATCGGCCTCGACCCCCGGCACAGCCAGCACCTTCCAGCCCAGCAGCCGCACCACCTCATGAATCGGCTCGATCTGGGTGCGCAAGTCGTCCGGCATGGGTGAACGGTTGGCTTTGTACTCGGGGTACAAGGCATCACGGAAAGTGGGGCCTTTGGCATCAAAAATACAGGCGGCGTACTCTGCCGGGAATTCTTTGCGCAAGCTCTGCAACATGTTGATGATGATGCGGATGGCACCGGTTTTTTGCACGCTGCCGTCGGCCAGGGTGACTTGCATGTCGCCCCCCCCTGCGAAGAAGGCGCGGTACAGGTAGCTGGAGCCATCGACCAGCAGCAAGGTTTTGGGAGTGTCATTGTTCATGCCGGCATTTTGCCTGCCCCGGCGGGTAAAGCGGCTTTATCTACAATCAAAAGATGCGCCTCAATACTCTCCTCATTCCCCTTCTTCTGGCAGTCAACACCGCCTGGAGCCAAACCGCACTCCCTGCATCAGCTTCTGCCAGTGCAGCCCAACCCAACCCAGGCCGAACGGGTACGACCTCGCGCACTGAACACATTCGGGTGGAAGACTCAGGCGCTCGGATCGACGAAGAACGCGTGGGTGGCCAAACCCAAAGCATCACAGTGCAGCCCAAAGGTGGCATGCCGAGCTATCAGGTCGAGCCCAAATCCGGTGAACGCACCTGGAAAGTCCTGGGGTTCTGAGTCATGGCGGTTTACACAGAAGTTTCTCTTCCTGAAGCCCAGGCGCTGTTCAAACAACTCAAATTGGGGCAGGTCACCCACTTGAAGGGCTGCGCCGGAGGCATTGAAAACACCAACTATTTCGCCACTGCCGAGCTGGAGGGGCAAACCCATGAGCATGTGCTGACGCTGTTTGAGCGCCTGAGTTTTGAACAACTGCCGTTTTATTTGCAGTTGATGAAACACCTGGCCCAGCATGGCATTGCCGTGCCTGAGCCGACCGCCAATGCCAAGGGCGCACTGGTATTTGAAGTCAAAGGCAAACCGGCCGCAGTGGTCAACAAGCTGCGGGGTGCGAGCGAGCTGGCTCCGACCCCGACGCACTGTGCCCAAGTGGGAGCCATGTTGGCACGGTTGCACTTGGCCGGGCGCAGTTTCGATGCGCAACAGCCCAATTTGCGCGGCCTGAGCTGGTGGAATGACACGGTGCCGGTGGTGCTGCCTTATTTGACCGCACCTCAAAAAACCTTGATCACACAAGAGCTGGCCTACCAGAACCATGTCGCCGCCCAATCCAGCTACGCCGCTCTGCCACGTGGCCCGATCCATGCCGACTTGTTCCGTGACAACGTGTTGTTTGACACGGTGAATGGCGCTCCGCTGCTGAGTGGCTTTTTTGATTTTTATTTTGCTGGGGTGGACACCTGGGTGTTTGACCTGGCGGTATGCCTGAATGATTGGTGTATTGAGCTTGCAAGCGGCAAACACCATGCGCAGAACGCTCATGCATTCATAGCAGCATACAACCAGGAACGGCCTCTTCTGGCACCTGAGCGTGAGTTGCTGCCAGCCATGTTGCGGGCCGCTGCCTTGCGGTTTTGGCTGTCACGCCTGTGGGACTTGTACCTGCCCCGAGAGGCCAGCATGTTGCAAGCCCATGACCCGAGCCACTTTGAACGGGTGCTGACCCAGCGCATCACCGGCCTGATGGACTTTGACGCACTGGCGGCCAGCGCATGAGACTGCATCTGGTTCCCGCCCGCACCGGTGTCACCTGGGTCAAACTGGGCATACAAACCTATGCCAAGCAGCCGCTGGCCCTGACCGGGCTGTTTTTCATGTTCATGGCCCTGATGTCGGTAGCCACCATGGTGCCATTGATTGGCCTGCCCATCGCCATGGCGGTGCTGCCCGCCATCACCCTGGGGCTGATGGCGGCCACGCTGGAAGCCACCCAGGGCAGGTTTCCCATGCCGCTGATTTTGCTCACCGGTTTGCGCGGCGGGCCGGTGAAATTGCGCGCCATGCTCAGCCTGGGGGCCATGTACGCCGCGGGCTTCATGTGTGCCATGGGTTTGTCTTATCTGGTGGATGGGGGTGGCTTTGCCAACATGTACCTGGGAGGGCGCGTGCCAGAAAAGGACATGATGGAGTCCAGCGCCTTCATGGCGGCCATGTGGACCTTCATCGGCCTGCACCTGCCTTTGTCACTGCTGTTCTGGCATGCCCCGGCGCTGGTTTACTGGCACGAACTGACACCGCTGAAAGCCATGTTTTTCAGCATCGTGGCGTGTTTGCGCAATTTTTGGGCACTCACCGTGTTTGCGCTGGTGTGGATGGCCATCATGGTCATGATGGTGCTGGTTCTCACCTTCCTGTCTTCCCTGCTGGGAAGCCCCAGCCTGGCAGGCACGCTGCTGTTCCCCGGTCTGATGCTGGTGGCTTCGATGTTTTTTACTTCGCTGTACTTCACTTTTCGGGACAGTTTTGAGTCCGACACCCCCACCCAGGAGCCCAACACACCATGAGCCACCGACACACCTTGGAAGGACGCAGCGAATCCGAGCTGCTCTGGACGCAGCGCCGCAGTTTCCTGCAAGCCGCCAGCCTCTGGACAGCCATGGGCGGTTATGCTGCGGCACAAGCGCAAAACCGCAGCAACATTGTTGAACTGGTGGGTGACGTGCTGCTGAATGGCCAACGTATGCTGCCTGCGCACACCATCCAAAGCGGCGATGCGATCAGCACCGGGCCGGGTTCGAGTGTGATTTTTGTGCTGGGTAACTCGTCTTTCCAGGTTCGCCAAAACACTCGCATGGTGGTGGAGCGAGGGGCCTCTCTGAACATCGTGAGTGTGTTGCGCCTGCTCACCGGCGCAGTGGTCAGTGTCTGGGGCAAAGGCAGCACGCGGCGTATTGTCACCCCCACCATCACCGTGGGCATTCGCGGCACGGGCACCTACACCGAAGTGCTGCCCGAGCAAAATTACCGCAGCTATTTTTGCAACTGCTACGGCACGGTGGATGTGCAGGCCGGCAAGGATCAGACGGTGAGCCAGTCAGACTACCACCAGTCGTTCTGGGGTGAGGCTGCACCCAAAGGTGGGCGCTTGCTGACCTCGGCCAAAGCCATCAATCACTCTGATGAAGAGCTGGAATACCTGGCCCGCCTGGTGGATCAGCGCACCAACTGGCAGATCCTGGGCCGCAAAGGTGTCAAAAACGGCATGGGCTACATGGACGAACAACCCGGCCAGAAACACCCGGCCGAGTTGATGGGCAAATAACCCGGATCAGTCTGGTTTAACCCAGCTTGATTGCCTTGCCACCCGCACTCAGGTAACCCACGGCCGCGCCAAAGCGGTCTTTGAAGTTGGCGCGTACCAGTGGATCGAGCGTGGCTTGCACCTTGTTGTGCAGTTTTTTGTCCCAATCACCAGGGTGCTGGAAGTTGCTGGTGATGTAGGTCCAGCCATTGAGGTCATCAACTACGCCCAAACCGGTGGATTCAGCACCCGCCGGGCAAGACTGGATGCGTGAGAGCTCCTTGGTATCGACGTTGTAGGCCCACAAGAAGTTGTTGACGTGCATGCCGCTGTCTTCGCCAATGAACAGGGTGCGCAGTTTTTCCGAGAACTTGATGTTGTCGGGGTTGGCAATCTTGTCGGCGTGTGCAGTGTTGCCCAAGGCATCCGGCGTAGCCAAATCTTCGCCCACCAGAGCCGCCGGGGCGGCCATGTCAACCGCCACCCAGTCACTGGCAATCGCAGTACCGGCCAAATCGTTCTGGCCTCCTTTGAGGTTTTACCTTGATGTCGGTGGAGCCATCGACCATGGAGGCCTGGATGTAGCTCATGGCAGAATAAGCCACTTTGTCTTTGATGTTGAGCGCTGTGCCTTCCATCTTGGTGAAGCCCAGACTGGCGCCCTTGAGCGCGGCGTAACGGTGGGTTTCCAGAAAGGCAGCGGCTTTGTCCATACCCGGCTTGAGCTTGACCCAGTTGGTTTTGCCCGAGTATTGAATTTTGGTAAAGCTGGCATCCATCGGATCCGTGGTTTTGACTTCCATGATGTCCGTGGGTTTCAGCGTATTGGCCAACTTCTCGATGTCTTTGCTGGTGGCGTGACCCAGCTTGATCCACGACAGTTTGGCGCTACCCGCACCAGCACCTGAGGTTTGTGTCCACTTGGCCGCATACAAAGTTCCGGCGGACAAATGCGCTGCTTTGTCGGCCACAAACATGAACAGGCCGCCGTTGGTGTAGTCGTCACCCATCAAGGCAGTACGTTGGTCTGGCATCACTTGCACCAGCTCACGGGAAATGCGGCCCAGGCAGAAGTGTTTGACGATGGAGGCCGTGCCATCCGGGTTGACGGTGACTTCGGGCAGGTGACCGTAGTGGTAAGGGTTGGCCACGGACTCATCACCAAACAGGCTCTTGCTGAAAGCCTTGAAACGCTTGTCATTGGCCACGGCAAAGGCATCCGGCTCGTACTCTTCGCTGGACAGGTGAGTGTTCCAGGGGGACAAGCTGGAGGCACAGGTGATCCACAAGCCGTTCACTTCCGAAGTGTCCACATTGTGGTACTTCACCAAACTCAGTTGCCCGGTGGCCTGATCCTGATCCAGTGTCAGCACCGCCATGGGAGAGGGCAAGGTGCCATAACGCTCAGCACCCGCCTGATCACGTGTCACGTATTCAAACTGCACCACCGCAAACACGGCCTTGCCTTTGATGCCCTTGACCGTGGTCTTGGGCAACTGCAACAAGGATGTGCCGTCCGGGCAATCCGAGAAAAATTGGCGCTCTTTACCGGCGACCGATTTGTCAACAATGGGACGATTCACGATATCAAAGTAGCCGCCAGCCACAATCGTGCCGCCATGGCCATCGGGCACGCGGTCACCGGTGATGAAAAACGACTGGTGCGCCAGCGCCTGGGTAGTCCCCCCCACCTTCAGGCTGGAAGCCACGGTAGTTGCAGCCATGGCAGCAGGGTTGGCCAGCGTAGGTGCAGCCATGGAAGTGAACGAAGCCGAGGCCATAGCCCCGGCCACAGGCGCAGTGCTGGCACCCGATGTGGCGCAGCCAGCCATCAGTGAGCTGACCGACATGGCTCCCAGCGGCAGCATGGGCGCACTGGCTAAAAACTTGAGGGCTTGACGGCGGGAAGCTTGAGGCAAATGAGACATGGTCATGGTTTTCCAAAGTTGATCATTGATAAATGTCTGCCAGCGCAACACCTGCTCCAGCAGCCAACCGCCGTGATCCTATGAAACTGATGTGACAGTTTTGTGAACCCTGTCACATCACCCAAGCCCATCAAACCGAGCCTATCACGGTCATCTGATCGACATGGCTGGACTGCATAATGCTCGGTTTGACACTTTTATTTCGCATGAAAACTTTGCGCGCCTGCTGGAGATTGATGCGTTTGGCCCTGCACCTGGTCAGCGGCCTGATCACCATCCACTTTGTTTTTCCCAAGCTCAGCCAAGCCCAAAAACAAGAGCGAATTCAGGCTTGGGCGCTTTCCCTGCTTGCGCAGATAGCTATCAAATTTGAAGTACACGGCGAAGCCCCGCAACACGGCCCGGTGCTGTTGGTGGCCAACCATGTGTCCTGGCTTGACATTGTGGTGTTGCTGGCCAGTTGCCCATGTCGTTTTGTCTCCAAAGTGGAGGTAGGCCGCTGGCCAGTGATTGGCACCTTGACCCATGCCGCCGGCACCCTGTTCATTGCACGCGAGTCACGCCGTGATGCCTTGCGCGTGGTACACCAGATGGCCCAGGCCCTCCAGGCGGACACGGGGATGGTGCTGACCATCTTTCCCGAAGGCACCACCAGCAACGGCCTGCAGGTACTGCCCTTTCATGCCAATCTGTTTCAGGCAGCCATTTCTGCTAACGCACCAGTGCAAGCTGTCGCCTTGCGTTTTGAAGATGCAGCCACAGGTGCCTCCAGCCTGGCGGCGTGTTACATCGACCAGGACACGCTGGTGGGCTCGGTTTGGCGCACCTTGAAATCGCCAGAGCTGTGTGTCAAGATCAATTTTGGTGAAACGCAGCATGCCCAGGATCGCGACCGCAGAACCTGGGCAGCAGAGATGCGCTCCGTGGTGGATCGTTTGCGCACCGCCAATTAGTTGAGCCTATCCCTGCTGACGATCCAGTGACGGGCACTGGGTTCGTGTTGTTCCTTGACGCACGGTTTAAGAATTTTTTAAGCCCATCAGGCTAGATTCACACCGATGCAGCGCAAGTGCCGACACACATGACTTCCCTTCAGCTATTGACCTGGATTGCCGCGAGCATTCTGCTGCAACTGGCCATTTACCTCGTCATCGTCTTCTGGTGCCACTGGACACGCTACCTGGCACTGCGCCAGCAAATCGTTGAACTTGACATTCCCGTCAGCTATCCCAAATCGGTTGACCTGCCCGACCGCCCTGCTCGGGCCTGGGACGGTTTGCGCACCTTCACCGTAGCCCGCAAAACCATGGAGTCAGTTGACCAGGCCATCTGCTCGTTCGAACTGAAGCCGCAAGACGGCCAAGCCTTGCCTGCATTTTTACCCGGGCAGTTCCTGACCTTCCACCTTGACATCCCCGGCCCAGACCACAGCACGGAGCCGGTGGTGCGCTGCTATTCGCTCTCAGACGCGCCCCACTCTACCCATTACCGGGTGTCGATCAAACGTGCGCTAGCACCTCAGAACAGCACATTGCCACCGGGACGTTCATCGAATTACTTCCATGACCATGTGCGGGAAGGCAGCCTGCTGCAAGTGCGTGCGCCGGGCGGACATTTCTACCTGGATCGAAGTGATGCGCCCGTGGTGCTGATTGGCGGCGGGGTAGGTATCACACCGATGCTGAGCATGCTGAACTGGTGTCTGGCAGAGCAGCCTGGGCGCGAAATCTGGTTGTTTTATGGCATTCGCCATGGCAAAGAAATGGTGATGCGTAGCCACTTTGAAACACTGGCTGCAGCGCACCCCTACCCCTCAAGCCGTATCACTTTTACCTTTGCGGCCCAACACCAATGCTGGAAACGCTGGTGCCCGCCCTGGAAGACTGGGGCGTGCCCGATGCACACATTCACTTTGAAGCGTTTGGCCCGGCCTCGGTCAAGCGCAGAAAACCTGCTGCATCCATCCCTCAAGTTGAAGCATCAGCCCTCATGGTGACGTTTGCTAAATCGGGCCAACAGTTGCTGTGGGACAGCTCAGCGGGCAGCTTGCTGGATTTCGCCGAAACCCACGGGATTCAAGTGAATTCAGGCTGCCGCTCGGGTGGCTGTGGCAGTTGCCAGACCACCATCCAGTCCGGCGAAGTGGCCTACGACAATGCGCCAGATTTTGATCCTGAGCCCGGCTCCTGCCTGCTGTGTGTGTGCAAACCCAAAGCCAACGTCACGCTGGAGGCCTGATGAAAAAATCCCTTTGGCGTGAACACGTGTTGCCCTTTGCTCTGGTGCTGGGCGTTCTGGCCGCAGCCACCTTTGCGGGCGACTACCTGTTGCATCGGCTCAATCTGGTGTGGGTGGGGCGCTATCTGGGGATTCCAGGCACGCTGCTGATCATCGGCTCACTGGTGTACTCGCTGCGCAAGCGCAAAATCATCAGCTCGGGCAACCCCAAAAACCTGTTGCGCCTGCATGAGTTCACCGCATGGCTTGGCTCGCTGATGGTGTTGATTCATGGTGGCATTCACTTCAATGCCATCCTGCCCTGGCTGGCCTTGGTGGCCATGGCTGTGAATGTGATCAGTGGCATGGTGGGCAAAATCCTGCTTGACCACGCACGCCGCCATGTGCAGGATGAGCGCGAACATTTTCAGCTGCGTGGCATGTCCAAACCCGAGGTTGAACAAAGCCTGTTCTGGGATGCCGTCACACTGAATGCCATGACCCAGTGGCGCAAGGTGCACATCCCCATCTTCGTGGTGTTTGCCGTCTTGGCTCTGGGCCACATTGTGAGCGTCTTTTTATTCTGGGGTTGGCTATGAGTCGCATCCTCAAGCTCCTGCTGGCCGTCAACCTGATCGCCCTGGCCCTACTGACCTTTGTTTACCCCAACCTGATGGTGGGGCCGGGCAAACTGATTGCGGGTCACAAGCAGCTCGAAACCGATTGTTTTGCCTGCCACACCTCTTTTACCGGTGTCAGCGCAAGCAAATGCGTCAGCTGCCATACACCCGCCAACATTGGCCGTTTGAGCTCCAAGGGGCAGCCCTTAGTGAAACCACAAACCTCCACAACATTCCATCAAAAGCTGATCAGCCAAGACTGCGTGGCTTGCCACAGTGACCACGCGGGTGTCAGGCGTTACCGTACTCAGGGCAACTTCAACCATGCCATGCTGGCGAAAGAAACGCGCGACCAATGCCAAGCCTGCCACAAGTCACCCACCGATGCGTTGCACAAGCAAATCACCGGCAACTGTGTTCAATGCCACTCACAAGAAAAATGGACTCCGGCCACTTTTGACCACAACAAATATTTTGTTCTGGACCGTGACCACAACACCCGCTGTGTGACCTGCCATGTGCGTAATGACTACAGCCGCTACACCTGCTACAGCTGCCACGAGCACACACCCAACAACATTCGGCGTGAGCACATTGAAGAAGGCATCCGAAAATTTGACAACTGTGTGGAATGCCACCGCAGCGCCAATGAACACGACATTCAACGCGGTGGAAACCAGCGTGGCAACAAGCGCGAGGAAGATGACGACTGAAACTTGCCAGGCCCCCATAAATCGTCACATCCAGAAACCGATTTTTTAACTCAGGACACCCTATGAAATGCCCCACCTGCATCACGCCAGACTTGCTTATGACCGAGCGTCAGGGCATCGAAATTGACTATTGCCCCCAATGCCGTGGTGTTTGGCTTGATCGTGGCGAGTTGGACAAGATCATCGAGCGCAGTTTGCGCGACATGCCTCTGGCCTCACCACCGCCCATGCAAGTGCCCATGCAGCCCATGCCACCGTCAGCGCCCGCGTACTACAACCAGCACAGCGGTCACCATGACAAACATGACTACAAACACGGGAGTTACCGCAAGAAATCCATCTGGCAAGAGTTGTTTGATTGAACTTGGCCCAGTGGCTGTTGGCACATTCCTGGGGAATCAGCCCAAGAAATGCTTGCGGTAACGTGATGGCAAATCCTGGATACGCATCAGCATCGGCAAATCTGCACTGTTGAAATCCGGGTCCCAGGCTGGTGCACCCAACACCTTGGCTCCCAGACGCAAATAGCCCTTGATCAAGGCCGGTGGCTCAACGTCCAGGAAACAGTTGAGATGTTCCAATGGCAAAGGCAGGCGTGGCCGCACATGTAATTCAATTGGGGCCAGTTGCGTGGTTTTGAGCTGCTGCCAGATACTGGCCGCCACGTCGCCACTGACGATGCCGCATGGCGATGATCCGGGTGCACACAACTGCGACCCAACTCAACCATGCGCTCGCGCAAGCCGCGCAGCCTAGTCAAATCAAACTCGGTGTCGCTGTAAGTGCTGCCCACCCGCTTGGCTTGGGCCGGGGTCAACACGCGGTAGGTGCCCACCACTTCCTGAGTGACTTCATCGCGTACCAGCAAGTGCTCACAATAATTGTCAAACAGGTCAATATCGTGCCCGGCCACGGGTGTGGTCAGGCGTGCACCCATCTCGTCGGCAAAAACCCGGTACCTCAGGCGTTGGGCTTGGCGGACTTCGTCTGCATGTCGGGCCCACGATACCAGCAGACCTGCGCGCTCCACTTTGGCAGCCGAAGGTAACGTTTGAAGTTGTTCATTTTCAGGTCGGTGAAGTGACCCCCTGGGCATGGACACGGGGGAAAAGGCAAAAGTTGGGTTAGGCAGATCTCTCATGTTGTACTCCTTGGTTAAACGCAGTGATGATCACTACTCCCGGTGACAAGCTCATGGCACTTTGATGGCATTTGTGTGACGCAGCAACAGGCCCGCCTGGCCACCTCTTGATGTCTTGAAATTGACATCTGTTTGTCACACAAAATCCATAAACTCAAAGCATGAAACACGGCACATTCCTGGCAGCCATTGACCTGGGCTCCAACAGTTTTCGTCTTGAAATAGGTCGCTATGACCACGGCCAACTTCAGCGCGTGGATTACCTCAAAGAAACCGTTCGTCTGGGCAACGGTTTTGACGAAGACCGCAATTTGTCGCTAGAGGCCATGACCCGTGGCTGGGACTGCCTGGCACGCTTTGCCGAACGCCTGACCGGATTCAAGCCCGAACAGGTGCGTGCGGTGGCCACCCAAACCCTGCGCGAAGCCAAAAACCGCGAAGAGTTCATACAACGTGGTTGCCAGATTCTGGGCCACCCCATTGAAGTGATTGCCGGCACCGAAGAAGCGCGTCTGATCTACCAGGGTGTCACTCATTTGCTGCCGCAAAGCTCAGAGCGCCGCCTGGTGATCGACATTGGCGGTCGCTCCACCGAACTGGTGTTGGGTGTGGGCACTCAAACCCTGCAAACGGCCTCATTTCGGGTCGGCAGCGTGGCCTGGTCCATGAAGTATTTCCCCAAAGGTGAATTCACCGAAACAACGCTGTACCGCGCTGAAATTGCTGCACAAGCCGTGCTGGAAGAAGCGCTCACACATTACCCCCGCCACCAATGGGACAGTGCCTATGGCGCCTCTGGAACTGTAGGTGCCGTGGCTGATGTGCTGGAAATGGCAGGCTGGCCTGTCGGTCAGATCAGCCGTGAGGGTTTGAACTGGCTGGTCAAATGTATGCTGCGTGCAGGCAATGCCAACAAGTTGCAGCTCGAAGGCCTGAAAGACGACCGACGCGCGGTCATCGGTGGCGGCGTGAGTGTGTTACGCGGCTTGATGGAGCTGCTGCAGATTGACACCCTGCAAGTGGCCCAAGGTGCGTTGCGCCATGGTGTGCTGCTGGAAATGGTCGAACGCGATGCCCATACCACCGATGCCCGAGATGTCTCTGTGCAGCGCTTGTCGCAAAAGTTTGCCATTGACAGCACACAAGCCGAACGGGTCAGCCAAGTCGCTGCGAGTCTGATTGCACAGCTACTTCCAGAGCAAAACGCCCGCACGGTGGATTTCAAGCGCAAGTTGCATTGGGCGGCCTTGCTGCACGAGATTGGTATGGCCATTTCCACCAGTGACTACCACAAGCATGGTGCTTACATTCTTGAAAATGCCGACACCGTAGGCTTCAGCATGCCTGAGCTCTACCGCTTGGGCTTGCTGGTATTGGGCCACCGTGGCAAGTTAAAGAAGTTGGATGCCAATTTTGAAGAACCCGAATTCACCAAGCTCTTGCTGGCCTTACGCCTGGCGGTGATTTTGTGCCATGCCCGGCAAGAGCCACAGATTCAGGGCATGGCACTGAGCTGCAACCCACAGCGCCAGCGCTTCTACCTGGCAGTAGACAGCACCTGGGCCGTGCAGTTTCCACAATCCGCGCATCTGTTACGCCAGGAAAGCCTGGCCTGGCAAAAAACCGACTGGGCATTCGAGCTGGTGATGCCTTGAAATTCTTGAATTGACAAAAGATATAAACGGTATAAACTGTTTACCTCTTTTAACAAGCAAGGAGCTTTCATGGCGACAACCCCCTCTTCTGAACTCAACACACAAGCGCCCAGCGTGGAAACAGCTACCGCAACCCCGGCCAAAGTCAGTGGCCAAAGCCCCCGCCAAGAGCAAGTCCCCCAAAGCTCCCGCCAAACCCGTAGCAGCCCAAACCACACCCGTTGCCACCAGCAAACCCGTCGCAGCCCAACCTGCAACGACCAAAGCAGTCACTGCAAAACCTGTTGCTACAAAACCTGTTGTTGCTAAACCAGCTGCAGCAAAACCCGTGGCGGCCAAACCTGTTGTTGCAAAACCAGCCATGGCAAAACCCGTGGCAGCCAAGCCTGTGGTCAGTTCGGTTGAAGCGACCAAGGTGAAAAAAGCCAAGCTGGTGCGCGACAGTTTCACCATGCCCAAAGACGAATACGCCGCCATTGACAGCCTCAAGGTACGCGCCGGCAAGCTGGGGCAGTCGGTGAAAAAAAGCGAATTGCTGCGCGCCGGTATCAAGGCTTTGGTCGCCATGAGCGACATTGCTTACAAAGCTGCCTTGAGCAATGTACCCGCCATCAAAACCGGTCGCCCTAAAGACGCGAAATAAGCTTTGGCGTTCAAATCAGGTCTGGGCTGATCACCGTGATCAACGAGGTGTGCCACTGATCTTCACGCAGGCGGCTGCGCAACCACCACACTGCGCCTTTGCGAACAGTTGCCCCAGAGTGGGTTGGTGCCCTACCAGCAGCATCGCACCCTTGTGGGGTGGGCCAGTGTCTGGTGACCATTTGATCAACGCCAACAACTCATCCGCAGTGCTGCCAGGCACCAGTTCATCCCGCAGCTTGTATTTGCGCCCAAGCGCCTTGACGGTTTGCTCAGCCCGTTTGGCCGGGCTGGCCAGCACGCGGGTACTCTCAGGCAGTTGACGATCCAGCCATTTGGCCACCCGCACCGCCTGCCCCTCGCCCTTGGGCGTGAGGGCACGCGAAGCATCATCAAAACCGGGCAAGGCATCAAAGGCTTGGGCATGTCGCCACAAAATCAGATCCATGGCCGTTAACTCCAAGAAGTGTTCACGCTTTGGCCGAGTACCGGGCCATCAGCTTGCCCTGTGCACCCAAAGCCGCTTTGGTCTTACCCGTGGCGCGACTGCGGCTCGGGCTGACCAGTGTGTAATGGCCGTCGGGGTGCATCGTCCAGGCATCCGCGCTGTCATGCAGGTACGTATTCAGACACTCGTCAATCACGCGCTGGCGCAAGGCTGCATCTTCTACTGGCCAAGCCAACTCTACCCGGCGCAACATGTTGCGGCTCATCCAGTCGGCGCTGGACAGGTACAGAGTCTCTTGCGGGCCGGTCTGAAAATAAAACACCCTGGAGTGCTCCAGGAATCGCCCAATGATGGAACGCACACGGATGTTGTCTGTGAAACCGGTGCGCTGCGCGGGCACCATACACGCGCCGCGAATGATCAGGTCTACCGCTACCCCGGCCTGACCGGCACGCACCAGAGCCTCCATCAGCTTCTCATCGGTGAGTGAGTTCATCTTCAAAATGATGCGACTGGCCACACCTGCGGCAGCCGCCTTGGCGGTTTTGTCAATCTGCTCGATCAGGCTGCGCTGCAAGGCAAATGGGGCCATGATCAGCTTGTTCAGCCTGGGAATGCGACTCTGGTTGGCCAGCAAACCAAAAACGGCCTCAATGTCATGGGTGATCTTGGGGTCGCGTGTCAGGTAACTCAGGTCGGTGTAGAGCCGTGCCGTTTTCGGGTTGTAGTTGCCGGTGGACAAGTGGGCGTAGCGGCAGATGCTGCGCCCCTCACGGCGTGACACCAGCAGCATCTTGGCATGGGTTTTCAGGCCCACTACCCCGTACACCACCTGGGCACCGATGTACTCCAGCTTCTCGGCCCAGTTGATGTTGGCTTCTTCGTCAAAGCGGGCTTTCAGCTCCACCACCACGGTGACTTCTTTGCCACGCTGCACCGCCTGGCGCAGCAACTCCATCAATGCCGAATCTGAGCCGGTGCGGTAAATGGTTTGTTTGATGGCCAGCACATCGGGGTCGTTCACGGCCTCACGCAAAAAGGCCAGCACACCATCAAAACTTTCATAGGGCTGATGAATCAGCACGTCACTTGTTTGCAACTGCTCAAAAATCGGGGTGTTGGGAGCCAATTGCTGCGGGAAACTGGACTCATACGAGGGAAACAACCATTTGGGCTGATCCACCAGATCAATCAACTGGTTCAAGCGCACCAGGTTCACCGGGCCATGCACCCGGTACAGGGCAGAGGCGGGCAACTCAAACTGGCGCAACAACATGTCGGACAAATACTCGGCACAACCCGCCGACACCTCAAGACGCACCGCCTGACCATAGTTGCGGTGCTCCAAACCCTGGCGCAAGGCGGTACGCAGGTTTTTCACATCTTCTTCATCCACCGACAAATCCGAGTGGCGGGTCACCCGAAACTGCGAGAAATCTCCCACCGTGCGCCCCGGAAACAAGTCATTCAAATGACTGCGAATCACGCTGGAGATCGACACAAACAGGGTACGTTTGCCCGAGAGATTTTCAGGCAGGCGAATAAAGCGCGGCAGGCTGCGCGGCACTTTGACAATGGCAATTTCGTTCTCACGCCC
>VIKI01000125.1 GCA_008080595.1 Comamonadaceae bacterium | reverse complement strand
GGTCGGCAGCACGCCACAGCAGGATGCCCAGCGGCTGGAGGCGGGTGAACTCGCGGTGGGGGATGCTGAGCGCTTGGTGTCATTGGGCTGCGCCATCCAAAACGTGCTGCTGACAGCCCATGCGTTTGGTTTTGGATCCGGCCTGACCAGTGGTCAAGCGCTTGCGTCACCCCGGTTACACAAGCTGTTTCAGTTGCAAAGCTTCGAGCAAGCGGTGTGCTGCATCAATATCGGTACCGTGTCCAAAACCAAACCTGCGCGTGTGCGCTCGGATGTGGCGGCATATGTCACCAGTTTGTGAAGTTTTGAGTCATTGAATCGGGGCAAAATCACTCTCATGCTTACAGTTCCCACTCCTGAATTACCTGCCCCGGTCACCACAGCTGCGTGGTTACCTCCTGACGATGCCCTGCGCACTGAATTACACAACGAGGTGCATGCACGACCGTCGGCGCGGATTCGTTTACCAGCGCTGATTGTGTACGTGGCCGTGCTCAACGAAGGCATCAGCCGCCAAGCTGAATGCGAGCATTTGCGCCTGCTGCCAGGTCAGTCAGACCTGGAGCTTGAGCGCTTGCAAGGCAATTTTTTGCGATTGCGACTGGATGGTGTGACCGTCAAGTGGGAGCGCCACACCGAGTTCACCCGTTATTCCATCGTCCAACCGTTGCCAGAACATGCCGCTTTGGGCGCTTGCGAGCCTGACCTTCTGGGGAGCCTGGCCTTGCCGCAACACTGGTTTGCGCAGATTCCAGGGCGCACTGTGGCAGCAGTTCAACTGGCCATGGTGAACGCACCGCTCGACGAAGCCAGCACCTTGATGGCGCAGGCGGTCACCTGGTTGGGTGGGCGCACCGTTGTGGCATCCCTCATGGGCAGTAACCCAAGTCCATCTGCGGGGCTGCTCAGCGAGCCACCCAACCGGCATGGTTACGGCCACCCCATGGGGCACTCCTGGGCACTGACCCAGTTTCGCTTGCAGGCCGATGGGTTTGAGCGCATTTTGGTGATTGCACCAGAGGGCACCAGCCAGACCCGTGCCGGGCGTATTGCGGCGCGTTTGCTTGAGCTGGAAACCTACCGTCTGATGGCATTGCGTGGCTTGCCGATGGCCAAAGCGCTGGGGCCGATGCTGGCGCAAGCGGAAGGCGCGCTGGTACGTATCACCGCGCAGCTGGAAAACAAATCGGCTTCAGACCAGGAGTTGCTTGACACCCTGGTGTCATTGGCCGCAAGTGTGGAGCGTGCCACCGCTGAAAACAACTACCGCTTTTCTGCCACCCAGGCCTACCATACGTTGGTGAGGCAGCGGATTACCGAACTGCGTGAAAAAGCCATTCCCGGCACCCAGACCATCGGCGAATTCATGCAGCGCCGTTTGTCACCCGCCATGGCCACCGTAGCCGCAACCGGGCAACGCCTGGCTTCTTTGTCTGAACGGGTCGCCCGCACCAGTGACTTGTTACGGACCCGGGTCGACATTGCCACGGAGCTGCAAAACCAGCAGTTGCTTGAAAAACTCACGCACGGTCAGGCGACGCAATTACGCTTGCAAAGCACGGTGGAAGGCCTGTCAATTGCCGCCATTTCTTACTATGTGATCAGCCTGCTGCTGTATGGTGGCAAAGCACTCAAGGCGGCGGGTTTACCCATCAACCCCGAAATGGCCGCCGGTGCCCTGGTACCGGTGGTGTTGTGGATGGTGTGGCGAACCACACAACGTATTCATGCCAAGTTATATGTGGCGCATTGAATGTATGATAAATTTATAAAAAATGGCATCTAGCGCTTAGTCACAAAGCGCTGATAGCTATTGAATTGTTAGCAATCAAAGGAGGCGAGCATGAAGGCATTTCAAGAGTATTACCCTGAAAACCTGGCCCATTGTTACGGCTGTGGTGCCAAAAATGAGCACGGACACCGCATCAAAACCTTTTGGGACGGTGAGGAAACGGTGACCCGTTTTACGCCAGAGCCATTTCACACGGCTGTGCCCGGCTTCACTTATGGCGGCTTGCTGGCCCGCCTGATAGATTGTCACGGCACCGGTACGGCTGCGGCAGCCATGTACCGGCAAGAGGGGCGGGCCATGGACACCCTGCCTGCATTCCGGTTTGTCACTGGTTCTTTACATGTAGACTATTTGAAGCCTACTCCCATCACTGAAACGCTGGAGATTCGTGGCCGCATCAAGGAAATCAAAGGCCGCAAAGTGGTGGTGGAGGCCACGGTATATGCCGCAGGTGTGGCGACTGCACGGGGTGAAATTGTGGCGATTCAGATGCCGGAAAATTTTGGTACGACGGCCAGTTGACCACTGCTGGCTTCATGGGCACAACAACGATATTCAAGGAGGAGCTTCATGGACAACAACTTACCAAACCACAGAGCGAGTGACCAGCTGCAAGACACGCGTTTTATCAGCCAGCTCACGACCAACACGTTTGCGCTGATTCTGGCCGGTGGGCGCGGCAGCCGTTTGTATGAGCTGACTAACTTTCGCGCCAAACCCGCTGTGCCCTTTGGAGGCAAATTCCGCATCATTGACTTCACACTCTCCAACTGCGTTAACTCGGGCGTGCGTCGGGTCGGGGTGGCAACCCAGTACAAATCACAAAGCCTGATACGGCACTTACAGCGGGGTTGGAGTTTTCTGGATGGGCGACTCAATGAGTTCATTGAGATATTGCCGGCGCAGCAGCAGTCTTCAGGCGAGCAGTGGTATCTGGGTACGGCCGATGCGGTGTTTCAAAACCTGCGTGAAATCCGCCATGCGCGGCCTGAATATGTGCTGATTTTGTCGGGTGACCACATTTACCGCATGGACTACGGCCAGCTGCTGGCAGCCCACGTGGCCAAACAGGCTGATCTGACGGTGGCTTGTATCGAGGTGCCGCTGAACGAAGCCCGTGGCTTTGGTGTGATGTCGGTGGATGCGGACCACCGTGTCACAGAGTTCACCGAAAAACCGGAAACCCCCCAACCCATGCCGGGCAGCCCTGACAAAGCGCTGGCCAGCATGGGTATTTATGTGTTCAATACCCGCTTTCTGTACGAGCAACTGCTGCGTGACGCGGAGGACCCCCAGTCCTGCCACGACTTTGGCAAAGACATCATTCCCCACTGTGTCAAACGCTACCGTACCTTTGCGCAAAATTTTGCCGACAGCTGCGTCACCGAGCCCGGCAAAGCCGCCTACTGGCGCGATGTAGGAACGCTGGATGCCTATTGGGCTGCCAACATGGATTTGGTGCAGGTCACACCTGATCTGAATTTGTATTCGGAACAATGGCCGGTCTGGACCTGGCAGCCGCAAACACCACCTGCCAAATTTGTTTTTGATGACGATGCCCGCCGTGGCATTGCCGTGGATTCGCTGGTGGCCGGTGGCTCGATTGTGAGTGGTTCAACCGTTCGCCGATCCATGTTGTTCAGCGGGGTTCGGGTGCACAGCCACTCACTCGTTGAAGACAGTATGCTGCTCCCGAGTGTGGATATTGGGCGTCACTGCGTGCTGAAGAAATGTATTGTCGACAAAGGCTGCAAGTTGCCTGAAGGCACGGTGATTGGTGTTAACCCGGAGCAAGACAAACAACGATTTCGGGTGACCGAGGCAGGTATTACCCTGGTGACCAAGGAAATGCTCGGCCAGCCGCATAATTTTCGTTAAGTGCAAGTGAAGCTCGTGTGACTTCAGTCACAGACACCGCAGTTGCTTATCTGGCCCAATAGCCCCTTTGTGTTGACAAAGGGTTTATTCATGAATTTAAAGCTTTTTCGCGTCGGTCAAGTGGGTCTGGCGGTATGGGGTAGCGTGCTGTGTTGGAGTGGTCAGGTGCTGGCTCAAGATGACACTTTGCTGACGGATGCCCGCAAAGTTGCAGGCGCAGTGCCCCCCAAGTTACTTGAAGTGCTGAATACCCAAATTGCCAAAGACGGTTTGGCCTCTGCGGTGACCGTGTGCAACGAAAAAGCCCCCCAAATGGCCAAGACCGCGTCGGAGCAAACGGGCTGGAAAATCCGCCGCGTGAGCCTGCGCAACCGCAACCCCAAGGCCGTGCCTGATGCCTGGGAACAGTCCGCGCTGGAAGACTTTGACCAGCGTACTGCAGCTGGCGAGAAACCCGTCACCTTGGAGAAATTTGGTGTGGTTGAAGCCAATGGTGTCAAAGAATACCGCTACATGAAAGCATTACCGGTCATCGAGGTATGCACCGCTTGCCACGGCGCTGCTGAAAAAATCAGCCCCGAAGTGGCTGAGCGTTTACGCACGCTGTATCCCGCCGACAAAGCCACTGGCTACGCCGTTGGCCAGATTCGTGGTGCCATCACGATCCGTAAAACGCTTTAATTTTGAAGCAAATTTGGCCTCTAGCGCTTTATTTATAAGCGCAAGTAGCTCTTGTTTTTATAGTCATTTATTGAATGGAAAATCTTGAAATGAAAACTGCTCATGACCTCGTTGCGGCGGCCAAAGCCCGTGTCACCGAAATCCAGGTGGCGGACGCTGAAGCCGCCATTCGCGCAGCTGATGTGTTGGTGGATGTGCGCGAAGCGGATGAATTTGCCGCCGGTCACCTGGCCGGTGCGGTGCATATTTCTCGTGGCATGCTGGAATTCAAATTCAGCGCCAACCCCGCCTTGCAGCCACGTGACCTGAACATCGTGTTGTATTGCAAAACCAGTGGCCGTGCGGCACTGGCCGCTGCGGTGTTGCAAGACATGGGTTACCTGAATGTCAAATCCATCTCAGGTGGTTTTGATGCCTGGGTCGCAGCGGGCCACCCGGTGGCGATGCCCGTAGTGCCTTCGTTCGACTAACTGCCGGCCTTAATCCAGCGCCCGGCCTTCACCCGCTTCCTCAACGGTTTGTCCGTCGCGGATGTGGTAAATCCGCTTGAAGGTCGGGATGATTTTTTCGTCATGGGTCACCACAATGATGGCAGTGTGTGCCTGCTGAGCCATGCGGTTCAGGATACGCATGACCCCCAGAGCCCGTTCGCTGTCCAGCGGGGCGGTCGGCTCATCGGCCAGAATCACTGGCGGGCGGTTCGCCAGGGCACGGGCAATCGACACCCGTTGTTGCTCGCCGCCTGAGAGCTGTGTGGGCTCGGCCTTGGCCCGGTGATGTACGTCCAGGGCAGTGAGCAATTCCAGGGCTCTGGCGCGTGACTCGGGGTTGGGCCTGCCCGCCAGCATGGGCAGCAGCGCCACGTTGTCGGTCACATCCAGAAACGGAATCAGGTAGGGGGCCTGAAAAATGAAACCAATGCGGTCACGCCGCAGCGCACGCAGGTCGGGCACTTTCCAGCCGTTGTCATAAATCACATCACTGCCAAGTGTCATGCGCCCTGAGCTGGGCTCAATGATCGCCCCCAAGCATTTGAGCAAGGTACTTTTGCCCGAGCCCGATGGCCCCACCAACCCGACCACCTCGCCCGGGGCAACCACCAGGTTGACGTTTTTCAGGGCTTCTACCGCGCTGTCACCCTTGCCGTAGACCTTGCGCAGACCTTCAATACGGATGCCGCCGCTGCTTGTGTGATTCATGACTTATCCAATCGCCTCTGCCGGATCAACTTTCAATGCCACCCGAATCGCCAGTGTGCTGGCCAGAGCACAAATCAGCAGTGTGGCGACCAGGCCAGTCAGCGCATCTTGTGTCTGCAGCAGCACATATTTGGGAAACACCGGGGCCCAGAGTGTTGCGGCCACTTTGCCCACCATAAAGCCAATCAAACCCAAGCCCATGGCTTGCTGCAAGATCATGCCGGCGATGGTGATGTTGCGTGTGCCAATCAGCTTCAACACGGCAATTTCACGGATTTTGCCCAGCGTCATGGTGTAGATGATGAAGGCCACAATGGCCGCACTCACCACCGCCAGAATCGCCAGGAACATGCCAATTTGTTTGGCCGATGTGGCAATCAGCTTGGCCACCAAAATCTCTTCCATACCCGCGCGGGTGAACACCTGCACATGTTTCCAGCGTTTCAGCTGCTCGGCCACTTCATCAGCCTGCCAGCCGGGTTGCAACTGCACCAGGATGGCGTTCACGTTGTGGCTGCTGGTTTGTAAACCTTGCACCGCTTCGAGCAAACCGGGTATGCCAGGGCGATTGAAAGCCGGGTTGGCTGCTGTACGGATGCGGTCATTCACCACGGTGTCGTTGTCTTTCAGAAACTGTGCTTCCTGTGCATCTTTCAAGGGGATAAACACCATCGGGTCACCGCCGGACGACACCATACGCTGTGTCAGGCCGACCACGGTGTAGTTGTGACGGCGCACCTTGAGTGATTCACCCAGTTTGAAGCCGGTTTTGACATCCACCACGGCCTCAAAGTGACTGCGTGTCAATTGGCGGCCTGCCATCAGGTAAGCGGGTTCACCGGGCTGGCCGGGCTCAATACCCACCACCATCACCCGCACCTCATCGCCGCTGGCTTTTTGCACCTGCTGCGTCAGGTAGGTGACATTGGCGGCCTGGTTCACACCGGGCATGCCGCGCACACTGCGCACCACATCGTCCTTCAGGCTGGAGGCTTCGGCATAGGGGCCTTGCGTGTCTTTTTGCACCACCCACAGGTCGGCACCGCTGTTGCTCAGCAGGGCTTGTGCGTCATCCACCATGCCACGGTAAATACCGGCCATGCTCAAGGTCACGCCAATCAGCAGCCCCAGCCCCAGTCCCGTCAGGGCAAATTTGCCCCAACTGTGCAGGATGTCGCGCCCGGCCAGGCTGATCACGGTTTGGCTCCTGCGGGGGCCAACGTATCCACCACCTTGACGCGGCTGTCCGTTTTGAGGGCTTTTTCGCTGTAAACCACCACACGGTCATTTTTCTCCAGGCCTTTGAGCACTTGCACCTGACCGTCCAGGCTGTGTACCCCCAGTTCCACCGGAGCAAATTCAGGTTTGTCACCGTTGAGCCGCCAAACCCCGGTGTGCCCGTTTTGGCGTTGTATGCTGGCATTGGGCAGCAGCAGGGTCGGGGCTGTGGCGGGCAGTTGCAAGCTCACTTCAGCCATTTCACCCACTGATACCCCCACCGGGCTGCGGGTAAAGGCAACTTGGGCAATCCGCTCTTCGGTCACGCTGTCGGCAAGCAGTTCAATACGGGCCACCTGGCCGGGCAGGGCGGTTTGTGGCTGCGAGCGCAGCACAATCTGGCCTTGTAAGCCCGTGGCCAACCCAGCCGAGCGCCCCTGATCCACCCGCAATTTCACCCACAGGCTGTTGGGGTCAATCAAGCGCAGTACCGGTTGCCCGGCCACCACGGTGCTGCCCGCCTCGGCATCGCGGGTGGTCACCACGGCATCGGCCGGGGCGAACAGGCGCACGTTGTCACGCTGTTGTGCCAGGGCCTCACGTTCGGCCTTCAGGCGCGTCAGATCTTGTCCGGCCCCCGCGACATTGGCCTGGGCCGCCTGCGCGGCGGCCTCGGCAGAGGCCAGTGTTTGTGCGCTGGCTTCCAACGCGCCCTGGCTGATGAAGTTTTGTTGCGCTAGGTTCTGGTTGCGTTGGGCGGTGTTGCCTGCCAGCGCGGCACGTGCTTTGGCATCGGCCCATTGGGCTTGTGCGGCTGTTTGGGCACTGCCAGCCCGCGCCAGTGAAGCATCCAGTGCCGCCAGGCGTTGGGCAAAATCCACCGGGTCCATTTCGGCCAGCAGTTGCCCGGCTTTGACCACATCACCCACATCCACTTTCACGTTCAACACCCGGCCTGCCACGGTCGGGCCAACCAGCCAGCTGCGTCGGGCTTCCACCGTGCCAATGCCAAAAATGGCCGGGCTCAAACTGCCCTCATGGGCTTGCGTGACCGTGATCTTGATCGGGGCCAGCGGCCCGGTACGCAGCATTACAAAAGCCATGGCCCCGACCAACACCAGGGCTGTGGCGGCAATGGCCAGGCGGCGCAACACCAGGGGATTTGTTTTCATGTGGGGTACTTTCAAAAAGAAGGGGTGAGATCAAGCACACCACGCTCGAAGATGGCAAAAACTCCGGGTGCCTGCCGGGTCATGGCTGCCACGTCACCGGTGATCAGCGACTGCATCACCAGCCCCTGCACCGAGCCAAGAAACAGCACGGCGGCAGATGGCAAGTCAACCCCAGGTGCAAGGGTGTTGGCAGCTTGTGCCTGGGTCAACAGCTGCATCACCAATTGACGGTATTGCTGCATCAAGGTGCGCACGCTGGCTTTGAGGGCGGTGTCGCCGGGGTGCTGCAGTTCCTGAAAAATCACCCGGGGCACGCCGGGGTGCTCTACCACGAAGCTGACGTGGGCCATGAACACGGCGCGTAATGCAGCCAAGGCTGGCCTTTCGCCGGTGTTGATCGGCGTTGCGGCGGGTTGGGCAAGTGTGTTGTCAACTTCAGCGCAGGGATGCCCCAGTGCTGTCTGTGCGGCGCTGTGCAGGCGAGCCATCAGGGTTTGGGGGCTTCTTTGCTTTCAAAATGTCGAAACACCGCCCCCTGGGTGATGCCTACTGCTTGGGCCAGGTGGGTGGTGGTGATGTCGGCCGGGCTGTGCTGTGCAGCCAGCAACAGCGCAGCTTCGACCAGTTTGGCTTGGCGAACTTCAGTTCGCAGTTTGGGCGCTTTGCTGGCAACTTGCATGTGGACTTAAGTAATTGAGCAATTACTTATTCTATGTCCTATATGAGTTATTTCAAAATGCAAGACCCCACGGGATCAGGTTTTGGTGGCCTGGCTGACCTGATCCAAGGCCTGACGGATGAGGCTGAGTGTGGTCTGCTGGGTACGGGTAGCCGGGCGCAGCGAGCTGGTGGCCATCGACACCTTGGCGCGTAACACCGGCTCGGTGATGGTGCGCAGCGTGTAGCTTGAGGGGCGCAGCGAATTGCGCACCGCGTTGCGCGACAGCACGGCGCAGCCCACATCTTCGGCCACCAGATCCAGAATCGCCGAGACACCGTCAATCTCCAGCGCAATCGTCAGGCGCTGCCCAATGTTGGCGGCCTCGGTTTCCATTTGCATCCGAATCGCATTCGGGCGGCTGGGGATCACCAGCGGCAGGCGGGTCACCTCGGCCAGGGTGATTGGGCCGGGTGGGGGGTCTTCCATCAAACCCGGCGGGCGGCGCTGCACCAGCACCAGGTCTTCTTCATGCAGCGGGGTGATTTCCAGCTCGGCACTCGGTTGGGCGTTGTAGAGCAGGGCAATGTCCAGGCGACCGGTGATCAAGGCATCTTGCAGCGCAGCCGACAAACCCTCGGTGATGGAGATGGTGGCATCGGGCAACTCGGCCCGAAAGGCCCGCGTGAGTGGCACGGTCAGCACCCGCGCCAGGCTGGTCGGCAGGCCCACCGCGACTCTGCCTGCCAGCGAACCACGCACCTGACCCAGCTCTTCACGGGCCCGCTCCACCTGGTGCAAGATGCCGCGGCCATGCGCCAGCAGGAGCTTGCCGGCTTCTGTCGGCAGAGCACCCCGGCCATTGCGCGTCAGCAGGTTTTGCCGCAACTCCACTTCCAGCAACCGCACCTGGCGGCTCAGGGCGGGTTGGGCAATGTCCAGCGCCAGGGCGGCCCGGGTAAAACTGCCGAGTTCGGCCACACGCACAAAGTATTCGAGCTGTTTCAGGTCCATGGCGATGATTGGGAATAACTAGGTGGCCATTATGCCTATTTGAAATAACTGCTAGTTGCGCCTTGGGCTTACCCCAATGAGGACCAAGTCACAGAATTGAGGCCATGCAAACCAAGCCTACACCGACTGTTGCGCCGCTCACCGGCATCTCATCCATGGCCACGCGCCTATTGCTGGCCGAACTCACCCAGGCCTATGCCCAGCGTTGTGGTCAGACGGTGGCCATCGAATCGGTCGGCGGGGTGGATGCGGCCAAGCGGGTGCAAGCCGGTGAAGCGTTTGACTTGGTGATTCTGGCTTCCGATGCCATGGCCAAGCTCATTGCCGCAGGCCACTTGCGAGCTAGCAGCCTGACCCCGCTGGTGCATTCCGGCGTGGCGGTGGCCGTACCTGCGGACAGTCCTGCCCCGGACATCAGCAGCGAAGAAGCCGTGCGCCAGGCCGTGCTGGCCGCGCCCACGCTGGCTTATTCCACCGGCCCCAGCGGCGTGGCCCTCGCCAAGCTGTTTGAGCGCTGGGGTATTGCCGAGAGAATCAAAGAGCGCATCGTCACCGCGCCACCCGGCGTGCCGGTGGGCAGTCTGGTGGCCAAGGGCGAGGTGGCTTTGGGTTTTCAGCAGTTCAGCGAACTCATCCACGTGCCGGGCATCACCATCGTTGGCCCATTGCCCAGCGCCATCCAGATCACCACCACGTTTTCAGCCGCCATGATGAGTGGCTGCACCCGGCCTGCGCAGGTGCAAGCGTTGCTGGACTTCATGGCTTCCCCCGTGGCAGCAGAGGCCAAGCAGCGCCAGGGCATGGAACCTGCATGATATGAATTTGATAGCTGCTTGTGCATATTTAACAAGGGCTATAGGCCTAAAACACTTATAAATGGAGTCACCATGAGCCAGTCCATCCGAACCCAAGTCGCCATCGTTGGCGCTGGGCCATCCGGCCTGCTGCTGGGCCAGTTGCTGCACAAGGCGGGCATTGACGCGGTGATCGTCGAGCGTGTCTCGGGCGACTACGTGCTGGGCCGCATCCGCGCTGGCGTGCTGGAGCAGGTGACGATGGATCTGCTGGACGAGGCCGGTGTCGGCGCACGCATGCACCGCGAAGGTCTGGTGCACGGCGGCTTTGACATGCTCTACGGCGGCACTCGCCACCGCATCGACATGAACGCGCTCACCGGCGGCAAAAACGTCATGGTCTACGGCCAGACCGAAGTCACCCATGATTTGATGGATGCCCGCGCCGCCGCCAGTCTGCCCACCTATTACGAAGCGGCTGATGTGCAGGTGTTTGACTTTGACACCGCCCACCCCCGTGTCACCTTCACCCACCAGGGCAAGGCGGTGACACTGGCCTGTGACTTCATCGCCGGTTGCGACGGTTTTCACGGTGTCTGCCGCGCCAGCGTGCCGCGCAAGTCAATTCAAGAGTTTGAAAAGGTCTACCCCTTTGGCTGGCTCGGCCTGCTGTCGGACACACCGCCGGTGCATGACGAGCTGATTTACGTGAACAGCCCGCGCGGCTTTGCGCTGTGCCAGCAAAACCCGCAGCCGCTACTACCTGCAAGTGCCGCTGACCGACCGCCTGCAAGACTGGACTGACGATGCCTTCTGGCAAGAGCTGCGCCTGCGGCTCGATGCCGAGGCTGCCGACCAACTGGTGACCGGTCCATCGCTGGAGAAAAGCATCGCCCCGCTACGCAGCTTTGTCACCGAGCCGATGCGCTTTGGCCGAATGTTCCTGGCCGGCGACGCGGCCCACATCGTGCCACCCACCGGGGCCAAGGGCCTGAACCTGGCCGCCACCGACGTGAAATACCTGTGCAACGCGCTGGTGGATTTCTACCAAAACCGCAGCGAGGAGGGCATCGACACCTATTCCGAGCGCTGCCTGCGCCGCATCTGGAAGGCCGAGCGCTTCTCGTGGTGGTTCACCTCGCTGATGCACCGCTTCCCGGACGACGGCCCGATCACCGCCAAGTTCCAGGAGGCCGAGCTGGACTACCTGATCCACTCCCACGCCGGTTCCCTGTCGATTGCCGAGAACTACGTCGGCCTGCCGCTGGATTTTGCCGAGCCGATCCGCTGAATGCTATTAATTAGATAGCTTATTGCGCACATTTAATAAGGGCTAGAGGCCTAAAACACTTAAAACTGGAGTAAACCATGATCATCGACTGCCACGGCCACTACACCACCGCCCCCAAGGCGCTGGAAACCTGGCGCAACCAACAAATTGCGGGCATCAAAGACCCCACCGTCATGCCCAAAGTGGCTGACCTCAAGATCAGCGACGATGAGTTGCGTGAAACTATCGAGAGCAACCAGTTGCGCCTGATGAAAGAGCGCGGCAGCGACCTGACCCTGTTCAGCCCACGCGCCAGCTTCATGGCGCACCACATGGGCGACTTCAATGTGTCAAGCACCTGGGCGGCGATCTGCAACGAGCTATGCTGGCGCGTCAGCCAACTCTTCCCCGAGCACTTTGTGCCGGTAGCGATGCTGCCGCAAAGCCCAGGTGTCGACCCGGCCACCTGCATTCCTGAGCTGGAAAAGTGTGTC
>VIKI01000124.1 GCA_008080595.1 Comamonadaceae bacterium | reverse complement strand
ATCCTGGGGCAGCGCAACGCCCAATGGTGTGGTCACGGCCC
Organism: Comamonadaceae bacterium; assembly: GCA_008080595.1. Taxonomy (GTDB): domain Bacteria; phylum Pseudomonadota; class Gammaproteobacteria; order Burkholderiales; family Burkholderiaceae_C; genus Rhodoferax. Next base: position 14,291 of record VIKI01000124.1, on the reverse strand, counting down.
GGTCATTGAAGAAGACCTGGCATTGGCCAACAACAGCCTGGATCTGATTGGTCAGGCCCGCCTGCTCTACCAGCATGTGGCTACAGTGCGCAAAGATGGCAAGTCCAGCGAAGACCTGCTGGCCTACTTTCGTGATGTGCCAGACTTCAAGAACTACACCCTGCTGGAATTGCCACACAGCACTGCGCTGGCCCCCACCAGCAGTGGTGACCGGGATTACGCGGTGACGATTGGCCGCAATTTTCTCTACAGCGCCTTGATGGTGTTGGTGTGGGACGCACTCAAGAGCTCGGCCGATGCACACCTGGCGGCGATTGCCTCCAAGTCGCTCAAGGAAACCCAATACCATCTGCGCCATGCCCGTGACTGGTTGCTGCGCCTGGGGGACGGCACCGACGAATCCCACGCCCGGATGCAGGCCGCCATCCATCATTTGATGCCCTACACCCAGGAGTTCTTCACACCAAGCGTGATGGAGACTGCGGTGGTCAAGTCGGGCATGGGGGTGGACACCCGGACACTTCAGGCGGACTGGAATACCTTGGTTGACGAAGCCCTGGCGGAGGCCACCCTCAAGCGCCCGGCCGCAGGTGGCTTTGTCAGCACTGGCAAGACCGGCATACATTCTGAGCATCTGGGTTTTGTGCTGGCGGAAATGCAGAGCCTGGCACGCGCCCATCCTGAAGCTGTCTGGTAAACACCATGCTCGCTGATGCCCCCCCAAGCCTGCTGCTGCCGGACGGCCCGATTGCCAAGAAGCAGCCCAATGAGCCGTTTTATGCCATCTGGAACCTGCTGGAGTCGGTGACCGACCCCGAGATTCCGGTGGTGAATCTGCGTGAGATGGGTATCTTGCGTGTCGTGCGCCAGACGGACACCGGGCTGGAGGTGGTCATCACCCCGACCTACAGCGGCTGCCCGGCCATGAGCCAGATGGAAGATGACGTGGTGAATGCCTTGTCACAGGCAGGTGTGGCGGCCCGGGTGTTGACCCAGATTGCCCCGGCCTGGTCAACCGACTGGATGACGGCAGAAGGGCGTGAGAAATTACGTGCCTATGGCATTGCCCCACCCCACCCCAGCGGCTGCGCTACAACCGGGGCCAACGTGATCCAGTTTGCTTCCAAAAAAGTAGCTTATAGCGCTGCTATGACGGTGCTTTGCCCGCAATGTGGCTCACAAAATACGACCGAAACTTCGCACTTTGGCTCGACCGCCTGCAAGGCGCTTTACCGCTGCTTGAGTTGCCTGGAACCCTTTGATTACTTCAAACCTTATTAAGCCATCATGTCTACATCCCCCCGTTTTCACGATTTGCGCGTGGCCCGCATCAGCCCGGAGGCGGCTGGCTCGGTGGCCGTTGCCCTGAGCGTGCCCGATGAGCTTCTGGAAAGTTTTGACTTCCAGCCCGGCCAGTACCTGACCTTGCGCAGCAAGATCGATGGCGCTGACGTGCGCCGCAGTTACTCGATTTGCTGCACCCACAGCCACCTGAAAAAGCACCACGAACTGGTGGTGGGCATCCGCCCGATGGAAGGTGGGGTGTTCTCCAACTGGGCCGCGACCCAGCTCAAGGCCGGTGACACACTTGCCGTGATGCCGCCCGATGGCCGGTTTGTCTCCAAGCGTCCGCGTGCGCTGCACCGGGTGGGTTTTGCGGCGGGCTCAGGCATCACGCCGATCTTGTCCATCATGGCCAGCACGCTGGAAGACCAGCCCGACTCCAAATTCACACTGGTTTATGGCAACCGGAGTATGGCCAGTGTGATGTTCAACGAAGCTCTGCAAGACCTGAAAGACCGTTTTGCCGGTCGCCTGACGCTGATCCACATCCTGTCACGCCAGGCCCAGGAAGCGGATCTGATGCAGGGGCGGATCGACGGCGACAAGGTGCGTGCCATCATCAATGCACTGCTCCCCGTGGGCAGTATGGACGAGGTGTTCATCTGTGGCCCCGAGGCCATGATCGAAGTCACTGAAAAGGCCTTGCTGGAAGCTGGCGTGCCAGCCAAGCAGGTGCATACCGAACGGTTTACCTCACCCACATGGGAGGCCATGACCCCCGAAGCCCGCCAAGCCGCGGTGGCCCATTTGAAGCTGCCCGCTGGGGGCCAGGTGGCGTTGACCGTGGTGCTGGATGGCAAATCACACGCGCTGCACATGAACCCGGATGAACATGTGCTGGACGTGGCCATGGCCGCCGGGCTGGATTTGCCGTTTTCCTGCAAAGGCGGGGTGTGTGCCACCTGCCGCTGCAAGGTGATGACGGGCAGCGTGGCCATGGACAAGAATTTTGGACTGGAGGCCTGGGAGACCGACAAGGGTTTTGTCTTGAGCTGTCAATCACGCCCCACCAGTGAAGCGGTCACGGTGAGTTTCGACGAACGTTGACCCTGTGCCAGGAGTCAAACCTTTGAAGATTTACAACTATTTCCGCAGTGGTACCTCGCATCGCCTGCGTATTGCACTCAACCTGAAAGGGCTGGCATGGGAGTATGTGGCGGTGGATTTGCGCGCCGAGGCCCATCTGGATGCCACTTTCAAGGCGCTTAATCCGCAAGCTTTGGTGCCAGCCCTGGTCGAGGGTGATCTGGTGCTGACGCAATCGCCAGCCATCATCGAATGGCTGGAAGAGCGCTACCCTCAGCCGCCCTTATTGCCCGCACAACCCGATGACAGGGCACGGGTGCGTGCGCTGGCGGCGGTGGTTGGATGCGACATCCATCCGCTGAATAACCGACGCGTGCTGGAATACCTGAGGCACACGCTGGGCTGCGACGAAGCTGCGGTGCTGGCGTGGTGTGGAACCTGGATCAAGGCTGGGTTTGAGGCGATGGAGACCATGCTGGCCAGTGACACCCAGCGTGGTCACTTTTGTTTTGGCAGTGCACCCACCCTGGCTGATGCCTATTTGATCGCCCAAGTCGAAAGTGCCCGGCGGTTTAAGGTCGACCTTGCACCCTATCCACAGATTGTGGCGATTGACCGGGCATGTAGTGCTCTGGAGGCCTTCAAGCTTGCCGCACCAGCCGCTCAACCCGATGTGCTGTAACGGCAGGGCTGAGCCTGGGGCAAAGGCATGCTGCGATCAGTGCTCAGTCCGCAGGGAGAGCAAGGTCGCAAGACCGGGCTCCCCTTGGATGAGCGGATGATGCTTAGCGGTCGTTTTTAGAAAAACGCTTTTGTGCATCACGTGGCACAAACACCTTGCCACCACCCGCAGGTTTGGAGAAAGCCGGTTTGCCAAAAGCCGGTTTGCGGGGGGCAAAGTCAGCACGGGGAGCTGCGGCAGCATTGCGTTCACCGGCAAAGCGGTCGTTGAAACCACCTTTGCGTTCATAGCTGAAACCTTCGCGGGGTGCAGCAGATGGGCGGCTTTCACGGTCAGCAAAGCCCGAGCTATTGTTTTGATAGCTTCCTGCGCCTACGATACGGGGGCCACCGGCATTTCTGTCAGCAAAACCACCGCGTGGCGCATCAAACTGACCACGGGGTGCATCAAAGCCACCAGTGGGACGGCCACCGCCACCAAATTTGCGATCACGCGGGGCAAAATTGCCACCGCCACGGTTGTCGCGGCCACCAAAACCACTGGGACGTGATTCAGGAATACGCTGTTTGGGTTCCAGGCCAGGAATGACATCCGGCTTGATCGGCTGACGGCTGTAGGCTTCGATGTCAAAAATCTTGCGGCGGTCGCGCAATTCGGCAAAGGTGATGGCCAGACCGTCACGACCGGCACGACCGGTACGGCCAATGCGGTGGGTGTAGTCCTCAGCCTTCATCGGCAAGCCAAAGTTGAACACGTGGGTGATGGTGGGCACGTCAATGCCGCGAGCGGCCACATCGGTAGCCACCAGAATTTGCACATGCCCTTGACGCAAAGCCATCAAACGGCGGTTGCGCAAGCCCTGGCTCAAGGCGCCATGCAAAGCCACGGCATCAAAACCGTCTTGTTGCAGATCATTGGCCAAACCGTCGCATTCAATTTGCGTGCTGGCAAACACAATCGCCTGGTTGATGGTGGTGTCGCGCAGCCAGTGGTCCAGCAGCTTGCGTTTGTGTTGGGCGTTGTCGGCCCAGAACAGCACTTGCTTGATGTTGGCGTGTTTTTCTTGCGGGCTGTCGATGGTGATGCGTTGTGGTTCACGCATGACCCGGGCAGCGAGCTGCTGAATACGCGGCGCAAAGGTCGCGCTGAACATCATGGTTTGCTTGCGGTCAATGGTGAGCTGGTTGATCTCGGCCAGATCGTCCGAGAAGCCCAGATCCAGCATGCGGTCAGCCTCATCCACCACCAAAAACTGCACCTGATCCAGCTTGATTTGCATCGAGCGTTGCAGATCGAGCAAACGGCCAGGTGTAGCCACCACCAGGTTGGCATTTTGCAATTTGGCAATTTGCAACTGGTAAGGCATACCACCCACAATGTTGGCCACGCGCAGGCCACGGCAATGCTGCACCAGATCGATCGCATCGTGGGCCACTTGCTGGGCCAGTTCGCGGGTGGGGCACACAATCAATGCGCCAGGAGTGGGTGCAGTGAAGTGGCGTGGGTTGGTGGGGTCTTTGCGTTTGGCGCGTTTGGGGGGGGCTTCACCCTTGGCAGTGGCTTCTGCCACGGCGCGTTCGTATTGGGCACGCGCATCGGCTTCAGCCTGTTCTTGCTGTTTGAGCAAGGTGTGCAACACGGGCAGCAAGAATGCGGCTGTTTTGCCACTGCCAGTTTGGCTGGAAACCATCAAGTCGATGAATTTGGCAGCACTGCCGTCATTGGCAACACCTTGCATGGCCAATGGAATGGTTTTCATCTGAACCGTGGTCGGCTGGGTAAAGCCCAGGTCTTTGACCGCCAGAATCAGTTCTGGAGCCAGCCCCAGGGTCACAAAGCCGTTGGGGGCTTCAACAACTTCGACTTCAGGTGCGTCGCTTGCATCATGCGGCAACAAGTTGATATCGTTGGAAAAGTTTTCGGCAGACGAAATTCGCCCCGCAAGTTGTGCGGTGGCTCCGTGTGATGGTTAAAAAACATCAACCATCAAACGGAACCGGCTCAGACTCAACAGTATTGAGTTCGTTTCGAAGCAGGGAGCCCTTTTAAATTCAAACTGGAAATCAGCTTGGCTTTGGACTCAGTGAATGTTGGGAGATGTGCAAATATGCACTACGGTTTGCAGTGCAGCCGGGTATTATGCCATGAATTTTGGTTTTTACCTAACTTGGCAGTTGAATGAAATGAGTACGGTAGTGTTCCAGTTCATCAATGGACTCATGTACATCGGCCAAAGCGGTGTGACGCTGTTTTTTCTTGAAGCTTTTTTGCACCAGGGGAGCCCAGCGTTTGGCGAGCTCTTTCAGGGTGCTCACATCCAGATTCCGGTAATGAAAAAAGGCTTCCAGCTTGGGCATGTACTTGGCCAAAAAACGCCGATCCTGCCCAATGCTGTTGCCACACATGGGCACAGTGCCTTTGGGCGCATAGTGGGTCAAAAATGCCAGCAATTGCTGTTCGGCCTCAACCTCAGTCAAGGTCGATGCCTTGACCTTGTCAATCAGGCCACTTTTGCCATGTGTGCCCTTGTTCCAGGCATCCATGCCACCCAAAAGTTCATCACTCTGGTGAATCACCAGCACCGGGCCTTCAATACGCTGCGTCAGCAAGGGGTCTGTCACGATCACGGCAATTTCAATGATACGTTCATGCTCGGGGTTCAGGCCGGTCATTTCACAATCCAGCCAAATCAGGTTTTGGTCGGATTTGGCCAGAGGCGCACTGGAGGTGTGGGTGTTGGTGGAACTCATGGCGGCGGATTGTCGCTGATGCCCTAAACTTCGCCGCCATACCAGCCTTCACTTCTATGACCGATCTTTCCTTTGCGTTCACCTGTTTGTTTACCGCAGCCCTGGTGCTGGGCTTACTGATCAAGTTTTGGCTCAGTTCGCGCCAAATTCGCCATGTGGCGCTCCACCGCAGTGCTGTACCAGTTGCTTTTGCAAAAACCATTTCACTTGCTGCACACCAAAAGGCCGCCGACTACACACTTGCCAAGGCACGTTTGGGTTTGCTTGAAATGACATTGGGGACTGTCGTGTTACTGGGATGGACTCTGCTGGGCGGCTTGTCTGTGCTGAACGAAGTGTGGGTACATTGGCTTGGCATCAGCATGACGCAACAGCTGGTGCTGTTGTTGAGCTTTGTCCTGGTTGGGGGGCTGATCGAGTTGCCGATGTCGTGGTACCAAACCTTTGTGCTGGAGGAGCGGTTTGGCTTCAACAAAACCACGCCGAAATTGTGGCTGACTGACTTGCTGAAATCCACTTTGATTGGTGCACTGATTGGCCTGCCGATTGCGGCGCTGATTTTATGGATGATGGCTGCCACCGGGAGCTTGTGGTGGTTGTGGGCCTGGTTGTTCTGGATGGGGTTTAACCTGCTGTTGCTGGTGATTTACCCCACCCTCATTGCGCCCCTGTTCAACAAATTCATTCCCCTGGAAGATGAAACCCTGAAAGCCCGTGTCACAGCACTGATGCAGCGCTGCGGCTTTCATGCCAAAGGCTTGTTTGTGATGGATGGCAGCAAACGCAGTGCCCATGCCAACGCCTATTTCACCGGGTTTGGTGCCGCCAAGCGGGTGGTGTTTTACGACACATTGCTGTCGAAACTGAGCGCCGCTGAGGTGGATGCGGTACTGGCGCATGAACTCGGGCACTTCAAACACAAACACATCATCAAACGCATCGTGACGATGTTTGCCATGAGTTTGGCCGGCTTTGCCCTGCTGGGCTATTTGGCGCAACAAACCTGGTTTTATACCGGCCTGGGGGTGCAGCCGAATGTGATGGCTGCCAACGACGCGCTGGCGCTCTTGTTGTTCATGCTGGCGCTGCCCCTGTTCAGCTTTTTTATTGCGCCAGTTTTTGCCCAACTGTCTCGCAGCCATGAATTTGAGGCCGATGCCTATGCCGCCCAGCAAACCAGTGCCCAAGACTTGTCCACCGCACTGCTCAAGCTGTATGAAGATAACGCCTCGACCCTGACCCCTGACCCGCTGTATGTGCGTTTTTACTACTCACATCCTGGCGCATCAGAGCGTCTGTCACGCATGAACACCACAGCCCCAACCCCGGTATTGATATGAAAAATGGCACTCTAGCGCCTACAAATAAAGCGCTAACAGCTACACAAATAATAGCAAACTTAGCCCAACTGGAGGGCTGGAAACTCAGTGGGGATGGCAGCGACCTGGTGATAGAAAAAACCTACCGGTTTGCCAGCTATGCCCAAACCATGACATTTGTGAACAGCGTGGCCTGGATCGCTCAGATGCACAACCACCACCCGGCTTTGCAGGTTCATTTTGACCGCTGTGTGGTGCAATACCAAACCCACGATGTCGGCGGGCTGACTCAGGCTGATTTTGCCAACGCAGCAGCGGTTGATGCTCTGCCCATGCTTGCTCCCGGCACAAGTTCATGATTCAAAACCTGCGAGCTCCTGGCCTGATCGTCGCCAACTATGGACGGCATTTTCTGGTGGAAACGGATCAGGGTGAGCGTTTGATTTGCCATTCTCGTGGCAAAAAAAGCCAGGGTGTGGTGGGTGACCGGGTGCAGTGGCTGGCCTCCCAGGATGAAGGCACGATTGAGAAAATCGAACCCCGGCGCAACCTGTTTTACCGCCAGGATGATGTGCGCACCAAAACCTTTGCCGCCAACCTGGATCAGGTGCTGATTTTGTTGGCCGCCGAACCCGAGTTTTCCAGCGGCCAACTCTCACGTGCCCTGATCGCCGCAGAAGAACAGCACATCACACCGCTGATTGCCCTCAACAAAAGTGATTTGACCGAGCCATTTGCCCGGGCTTGGGAATGGTTACAACCCTACCGGCACATGGGCTACGACGTGATTCCCCTCTCGCTCAAGGATGAAGCCCCGAGCCGCCAAACCCTGACCCAACGCCTGGCCGGAAAAACCACGCTGGTGCTGGGGCCCTCCGGCGCAGGGAAAAGCACCTTGATCAATTGCCTGATTCCCGGTGCACTGGTCCAAACCGGCGTGTTGTCACAAGCCCTGAACAGCGGCAAACACACCACCACCAGCACCACCTGGTACTGGGTCGATGCGGACAAAACCACGGCCTTGATTGACTCCCCCGGGTTTCAGGAGTTTGGCCTGAACCACATCGACCCGGCACAGCTGGCCGCCTACATGCCAGATTTGAAACCCCATGTGAAAAACTGCAAGTTTTACAACTGCAGCCACTTGCATGAACCTGGGTGTGGCGTGATTTCTGCAGTTAAATCAAGCAGTAGCGCGGATGAAATAAGCGAGAACCGCTACAAAATTTACAGCGATTTGTATGCTGAGCTCAAAGGCATGCGACGCTACTGATTAACGAGCGATATCAGCCTTTGGTGGCCAGAATCTCGGCAAGCGCCATCACGAGCTGGTCACATTGATGGGGTGTACCAATGCTGATGCGCAAATACTGCTCGATGCGTGCTTGATTGAAATGGCGCACCAGCACGCCACGCTGACGCAGGCTGGCGGCCAATTGAGCTGCATCCGCTTTGGGATGGCGAGCAAAAACAAAATTGGTTTGGGATGGCAACACCGCAAAACCCAGATCCTCAAGCGCCAGGACCAAGCCTTCCCGGCTGCTCATGACGGCCTGGCAAGTTTGCTCAAAATATGCCCTGTCCTCAAAAGCAGCGACACCCCCGGCAATGGCCAGGCGATCCAGCGGATACGAGTTAAAGCTGTTTTTCACTCGCGTCAACGCATCGATCAGATGAGACTGCCCGCAAGCGTAGCCAATACGCAAACCCGCCAGGGAACGCGACTTGGACAAGGTATGAACCACCAGCACATTGGGGTAGCGCTCAATCAAGCCCACCGCACTTTGTCCACCAAAATCAACATAAGCTTCATCCACCAGGACAACGCGGTCGGGATGCATCTGCAACAAGCGCTCAATGTCACTCAACGGCAAGCCAATGCCGGTCGGCGCATTCGGATTGGCGATCACCACCCCGGCCACCGCGCTGTCTGTGGCGTAGTCCGCCACACACAGCTGCAAATGTTCATCCAGTGGCACAGTGCGCACCTCAATGCCATACAAGCGGCAATACACCTTGTAGAAGCTGTAGCTGATGTCGGGCATCAGGAGCGGGCTGCGCTGCTGGAAAAAGGCAAAAAAGACATGTGCCAACACTTCGTCAGAACCGTTGCCCAAAAACACCTGCTCAGGGCTTAATCCGTACTGCGATGCAATGGTCTGGCGCAGTACCGTGGCCTCAGGATCAGGGTACAGCTGCAAGCCCTGTTGCGCCGCTTGGGTGATGGCGGCAATCACTTTGGGTGATGGCGGGTACGGGTTTTCGTTGGTATTGAGTTTGACCAGGTTCGCCAACTTGGGCTGCTCACCCGGTACATAGGGCGAGAGTTGCGCCACAACGGGACTGAAATAACTTTTATTTTCCACGTTTCAACTACAAATGAGAGAGCAACTTGTGCTCAATGGACGGGGGCAACAGCCCGAATGGATGAAAAATCAGCCGAGCAAGCGTGCCAGTGTCAATAGTGCCAGCAACACCACCCACATCACCACGGCACGCCAAACCAGGCCCACCAAAATCGCCAGATGCGCCAATTCAGGTGCAGGCCGCTGGTTCGGGCGTTCACCCACAACCGACGCGGCCAAGCTCGGAACAGGCATGCTCATGGCTGGCAAGGAAATATTGATCGCTCCAGCTGTGGCCGCCAACAGCAAACAATCATTTTGCTGACCCGGTTGCTCAGCATACTGCCGCCAGCCATCGATGGCTTCTTCAAAGTTACCGACCACCGCAAAGCCCAGCGCCGTGACCCGGGCGGGAAGCCAATCCAAGAGGTTCCAAGCCGTTTGGGCATTGGTTTGTAAGGCTTCACTCACCGGTTGGTGGTGGGTCTGACTCTGATGCAGCCAATACCGCCCAACAAATTCACTTAACCGGTACAAAACCGCCCCCAAAGGCCCCAAGCCAAAGGCAGCCAACACTGAAAACCATGCCAACACACCAAACACATGACGGTGCGAAGCCAGTACGGAAAACTGAATGACACGCCCAATCATGTCACTGCGCGACCAGTTTTGGGTTTCAATTTGTTGCCAGTCTGACAGCAACGTGCGCGCCAGCGCTTCATCGTCTACTGCCAGAGCATCGCGAATTTTGGTGAAATGAAAACTGAACTGTCGAAACCCCAGGGAGGCATAAAGCACCAACGCACTCCATACCATGGCCAACGGCCAGCCCACCCACAGATCCAGCGCCCAGTAAACCAGCAAAGCCAACAAAGACGGCAAACCCACTGCTGCCCCCCAGGCCAGCCAGCCATGCAAGGGTTTGCCGGCATCGAGATTCCGGGCGCACCACCGCACCCAGGCACGCATGGACGCATGGATCACATTGCCACGACCCAGAGGGTGCGCCTGCTCCAGCAGCAAAGCAAAAAGTACAGAGATAAAGCTCATGTAATCATCATAGCGGCTGTGCTGCTTACGCCTGCAAAAAACGGTAAAAGTTACGCAACATGCCTGCCGTCGCCCCCCAAATAAACCGTTCACTGCCCCCGTCTTGATACGGCATGGACAACCATTCGCGCTGAACCCCTTGCCAATTCACCAAGTGATGCCGATGGTGTGCCGGGTTCATCAAAAAATGCAGCGGTACTTCGAAGGCTTCGGCCACTTCAAATGGATTCAGTTGCAGCGTAAAACCTGGCGAGACCAGGCCCACGACAGGGGTCACATGAAACATCGAACCGGTCACATACACCGGCAATTGGCCCAGCACTTCGACACAGGATGCGGCCAGTCCAACCTCTTCCTGAGCCTCGCGCAGGGCTGCCGCCGCGGCATTGGCATCGGTGGCATCCATGCGCCCACCCGGAAACGCAATTTGACCCGAATGGGTTGAGAGGTGCATGGTTCGCAAGGTGAGCAACACCGTTGGCTCAGATCGCATGATGATCGGCAGAAGCACGGCCGCAGACACGGGGGTGCGATCCAGAAATTTTTTCTCGGCCAGAAACTCGGGTTCCCACGACAAAGATGAAGCAAAGCGCTGGCGCAACGCTTGGGGCAGCAAAGCTGCCATGGGTACGGCAGGCAAGTGGTGATCAACCCTGTCCACCGGCACTGTTTTCGGATCAATTTTGACGTGAGTCATGCGCGGCAAATCTCAATTTAAAAACCCGAACGAAAAAAAACCGCCACACGTTAGCGCGGCGGTTTTTGGGAGAGGCTTTGGGCCAATCAAGCAGCTGTGGCAACAGCCACTTTGCGGGCAGGCAGTTTTTCTTTGATACGTGCCGACTTACCGCTGCGATCACGCAAGTAGTACAGCTTGGCACGGCGCACATCACCACGGCGTTTGACTTCAATGCTGGCAATCAATGGGCTGTAGGTTTGGAATGTACGCTCAACACCTTCACCGCTGGAGATTTTGCGCACGGTAAAGCCGCTGTTCAAGCCGCGATTACGTTTGGCAATCACCACGCCTTCGTAAGCTTGCAAACGCTTGCGTGTACCTTCAACCACGTTCAAGCTCACCACCACGGTGTCGCCAGGGCCAAAGTCAGGAATGGTTTTATTCAGACGAGCAATTTCTTCTTGCTCAAGGATTTGGATCAGATTCATAGGGTCTTTCAATGATCATGCAAGCACCAGCGTCACCATGACACATGCTGCGGCTCAAAACACCACAGCGGTCTTACAGAGGATCGGTAAGCCCGACATTATAGCGCGACAATGCGGCTTCATCTGACTTTGACAAATGCCCATTGCTGCGCGCTTGGTCAATTAGCTCTGGGCGCAATCGCTGGGTGAGCATCAGCCGCTGATTGCGCCGCCATTGTTCAATATGGATGTGGTGACCACTGAGCAAGACTTCAGGTACAGCTTGCTCGTTCCAAACCTCCGGGCGGGTGAAATGGGGACAATCCAGAAGCCCATCCAGCGCCGGGTTAAAACTGTCTTGCGCATGGCTTTCGGCATCACCAAGAACACCTGGCTGCAGACGAGCCACCGCATCCAACAAGGCCATTGCTGCAATTTCTCCACCCGAGAGCACAAAATCGCCCAGACTGATTTGCTCTGTCACATGCGCATCAATAAACCGCTGATCAATGCCTTCGTAGCGCCCACAAATCAGCACAGCCCCCTGACTGGCCGCCCAGTGACTGACCAGAGCGTGATCCAACTTGCGCCCCAAAGGAGAAAACAGCACCACAGGCACTTCTGCTTGACGCTCGGCTTGAATGCTTAAAAGGCATTTCTCCAGCGGCTCGGCCATCATGACCATACCCGGCCCACCACCAAAAGGTCGGTCATCGACCCGGCGGTAATTACCCTGCGCATGCTCTCGCGGATTACACAAATGCACATCCACCCAACCCGACGAATAAGCCCGCCGCGTGATCCCAGCGGTCAAAAATGGCGCAAACAACTCTGGAAACAGCGTGACCACATCAAACCGCATGGCACTGCTTTCAGTAATCGAGCTGCCAGTCCACCAAAATTCGCCGCTCGGGCAAATTCACGTCATCGATGTAGAGCGCAACAAAAGGAATCATCCGGGGCTCAGATTTTGGTTTTTTTGGATCTTCGATGACCAGCACTGTTTGTGGCCCAGTGGACAAAAGCTCTGTCACGCAGCCCAGACTTTGCCCTTCCCGATTGATCACTTCAAGCCCAATGAGATCAACCCAGTAATACTCATCTTTCTGAGCTACCGGAAAACTTGATTTCGGGATAAAAATACGCGCACCGCGCAGAGAGTCTGCCACCGAGCGGTCAAGCACATCCTGTGCGCACGCGACGACAGTACCGGAGTGAAGTTTGACTTGCCGGATTTGCAAAGAGCCAACCCCCTCAAAGGTTTTGACACCTTTCTCGGTCGGCATGAGATACCAGCTCTTGCAAGAAAAAAGCGCCTCGGGATCGGCGCTATAGGGCAGTACCTTGAACCACCCTTTGATGCCCCAGGCATCAAGGATGCGCCCGACTTCGATTGCGTCTACCGGAAGTTCGGCAGCCTCCAGGCCGGGCAACATCAAAAAATCAGGCAGCTTTTTTGGCCAACTGATTCACCAAGCGCTCCACGGTAGGAGAGGCTTGAGCACCCACACTGCGCCAGTAGGTCAAACGATCCTGGGCAATGCGAATGCTTTCTTCATTGGCTGTTGCAATCGGGTTGTAAAAACCAATGCGCTCAATGAAGCGACCATCACGGCGAGTCCGCTTGTCAGCAACAACAATATTAAAAAACGGGCGTGCTTTTGCACCGCCACGGGCGAGTCGAATGACGACCATGATTTATCCTTTGGGGAGTGGAAAACTTCACACACTATGCCTATTATTCGCCCAAGCCAGCTCGCTGACATCCCGCAAATTACCCAAATTTATGCCCACCATGTACACCACGGTACGGGGACATTTGAGATAGAACCGCCAACTGAAGAGGACATGTCGCTGCGACGTATGGATGTCTTGGGCAAAAAATTACCCTACATCGTGGCCACTGAGGGCGAGCGAATTTTGGGATATGCGTATTGCAACTGGTTCAAACCCAGGCCCGCGTACCGTTATTGTGCGGAAGATTCGATTTACTTGGCTCCAGAATCTGTTGGCAAAGGATTGGGACGCACCCTCTTGGCTGAACTCATCCGTCAAGCTGAGCTTGCCGGGGTGCGAAAACTCATTGCCGTGATTGGCGACTCCAACAACCGGGGCTCCATTGGCGTCCACCAAAGCACCGGTTTTAACCATGTTGGCACACTGAAATCATGCGGCTGGAAATTTGAGCGTTGGCTGGATGTGGTGATGATGGAAAAACCCATCGGGCAAGGCGACACAACCCGCCCCGATTGACATCCAATCGCTTGCTCAATGGTGCCAAGCGAAGCTCAAAACACCTGTAAGCTGATCCAATAAGCCACTGCGGCCACAAAAGCACTGGCGGGGATGGTGAGTACCCAGGCCCAAATGATGTTGCCCGCTACGCCCCAACGCACCGCACTGGCACGACGGGTAGCGCCCACCCCCACAATTGCGCCGGTAATGGTATGTGTGGTGGAAACAGGAATACCCAAAGCGGTGGCCATGAACAAGGTCAATGCCCCTCCGGTTTCTGCACAAAAACCACCCACCGGTTTCAGCTTGGTAATACGCTGCCCCATGGTCTTCACAATCCGCCAACCACCCAGCATCGTCCCCAGACCAATCGCGGAATAACAAGTCAAAATGA
>VIKI01000123.1 GCA_008080595.1 Comamonadaceae bacterium | reverse complement strand
GCAGGAGCCAGCCACAAATTCAATTACGGCGTAGACAAGCTTGAAAACCTGTCGAGTCTGCTGATTGGCATGCTGATGTTGGTTTGCCTGTTGATCATTGGTGGTAATGCCGTGCTGCATATTCTTCATCCCTCAAGCATCAGCGGGCCAGGCGTATGGATCAGTATGGCGGTGCAAGTTGTCTATGCCTTTGTCAACGGAAATTTTTACCTGAAAAACAAACGTATGGCCAAGGCACAGGCCTCGCCACTGTTGGAATCTCAGGCCAGTCTCTTCTTCACCAAGGCATTTGGAAACGTCTTTATTTTGCTGTCGCTGGTGTCTAGCCTGGCGCTGGCCAACTACAGCTGGTCGTATTACATCGACCCAGTGGCATCCCTGATCATTGCCATTTCTATTCTGGTGAGTGCCATGGGCATCTTTTCCAGCTCTGTGTTTGACCTGCTGGACAGGTCGCTGGAAGAGTCAGACCAGATCATGATCATGCGCGAACTTGCCCTGCACTTTGATGACTATGAGGTGCTGCACGGCATCCGTTCACGCCGAGCTGGCAGTCAGGCGTTCATAGAGATTTATCTGGAATTTGCACCGGAAAAAACCATTTCTGAGGTGCAACCCGTGATTGACCACCTTCGAGCCAATCTGGTCGCAGCCATTCCAGGTGCCAAAGTGACAATCGGACTGACCACCCAAGCGGAAAATTAGTCTTTGACCTGGTCATTCGGTGATCAGAGTATGAAAGTGGCTTAAATATTGCATGTGTGTCGTAACAATTCTTGGAGAGGTCACGATGCACACCCAGACTGTTAAACCCCACTCGCCCACAATGGCAGCCGCCATGGCTTTGTCAACTGTACGCACATTGCCACTACATGCCAGACCCACTGCAGCGAATGAATCCATTTCCGTGGTCAATATGGCTGCACGCCAGCGCATGCTGTCGCAGCGCATGATTTTGCAAACCATGCTGGCCGCCAGCGGCAGCGACACTCACCTTCAGGCTGCTCAAAAATCCTTCCAACTGTTTTGCGACAGCCATGCCACACTTAAGAGCAAGGCCAGTGATTTTGATGCCACAAGCGCCCAAAAAGTACGCGACATCTACGATGGTTCGCGCGGTGTCGGCTCCCGCATTGAGCAATTTATGCAGCAAATGCGTACCACGCTGCAATGCATCAGCAACAAAGGTGCACACACAGAGTCGCTCAATACCCTGATCAGCAGCACGGACAGCGTGCTCGAAGCCCTGAACGCCGTCACCACAACTTTCGACAACATCACCAAGGGCAAGGCAGAACAAATCATGAAAGAGCTGACGGACATCGTCTCTGGCATCCAGACCGTGGCTCGCGAAGCCAAAGTGGTCAGCTTTAATGCCCAAGTGATTGCGGCCCGGGCCGGGCAGCATGGGAGAGAGTTTGCGGTTGTGGCCAATGTGCTGTCCAACATCTCGGCTGAAATCGACGGCATGTCACGCACGGCCGTGAATCTGGTCGAGCGCAATAAACAGATCGCCTGAGGGCTCAGTTCTCTACCTCATCACCCTGCCCTCTCAATTGACCTTAAAGCCGCCAGGTCCTGCTGCGTCTGCACAGTAGCCCGGCGTGAATCTTTCAACGCCGCCAATTCGCCAGCACGCGCCTCGATGGCTGCGCACCGCGCCTGTGGCAGCTCTGCCATCCATTGTTCAAGTTTTTTTGCCATGTTGATGCTTCGGCTGTTCGGGTGTTGAGAGCCTTTGAGCGTGTTCATCCAAGCATGCACGCTCAGGCAAATTTAAATTCGATCAGATGGATATTTTTCAAATCCACAGTCTGCTTGGCTTGCCACAAATCGTAGTTGTCTTGCATCGTCAACCAGCTTTCGGGGGAGCGACCCAATGCCTTGGAAAGGCGAAGCGCCATTTCGGGACTCACGCCACTGGTTTGGTTCAAAACACGATTCAGGGTCGAAGCGGCAACACCCAATTTAAGGGCTAACTCCCGGCAACTGATTTCGTTTGGCGCAAGATAAACCTCTTGAATAAATGCGCCGGGGTGAGGTGGATTGTGCATAGCCATTAGTGATAGTCCTCGTAATCCAAAACAAATGCGTTGCCGTTCTCAAACTCAAAGGTAACGCGCCAATTGCCATTAACCCAGATTGACCAACGCCCGCGCTCGCCACCCTTGAGCGGGTGAAGCCGAAAGCCGGGAATGTCCATATCCTCGATAACCTGAGCCGTATCAAGCGCCGCCAACTGCATTTTGAGACGATTCGCATGTGCGGGTTGGATTCCGGCCAAGCTGCCTGATTCAAAATACTTTCGCAGGCCTTTGTTGCGAAACGATGTGATCATTTGCGAATGATAGTGTGTTGCGCGGTGCGCAACAAGGGGCGATTCTGGCCTTTTAGCGAATTTTGCACTTCCTTCCACGCCACCAGCTCAGAGGGTTGCAACCCATAGCGCGCCAAAACGCCTTCATGCAGCCGCTGCAACTCCTGCACCAGCAGCGCGTGCACATCCACACGATCCGCTTGCGGCACGGGCTCAAGTGCTTGTTCAATTACCTTGAGCGTTTCGGCCTGCGGCTGCTGCACCACCTGGCGCACCGTCTGTTTGATCAGATCGCGGTAGGCCAGGCGCAGGGGGTCGGGCTCTGCCAGGTCTTGCTGAATGGCTTGGTACTCTTGGGTGGAGCGCTCGTAAGCCCAGACGTACAGGTCGCGCAGCAGTTCCACCCGGGTCAGCTCATACACGCCCAGGGTGGCGGCGCTGTAGGCGGCTTCGGGTACGTCCAGAAATGTCAGCGGGCACAGGTTGGCGCGAAACAGGGGCAGGTTGGCCGCCAAGCGTGAGGTGCACTTGTTGATGTCGGCAAAAGGCTGCAGGTACGGCAAGTGCACCATGGCAAAGAAGGATTGCTCAAACGGGTCGCTGATCTGGTTGAACTTGGCCAGCACCACGTCCAGCGCCTCATTGATCTGCTGAGGGGTGGACAGTGGGCAGTACACGCTTTGGCCAATGTCCACAGCGTGCTGGCGAATGCGGCCTTCGTCCGCCGGGTTGGGCAACAGGTTTTCTGCCAGAGCGCTGTGTATGTTCATCAGCAGAAAGCGGTTCAGCGCCACCGCTGCCGCGTTGTCCAGCAGCAGCTCGATGGCGCTCTTGTGGTTCAGGATCATCTGCGTCTCGATGGCCCCCTTGCCGGTGGCGGTGCGCCCGTGCTCGATCAGCGCCACAGTGTCCAGGCGCGAATAGGTGTTGCCCTCCAGGTGGCTGGAGGCCCACGACAGGTCTATCAACAGGCGGTTGAGGATGGCGCGGCTGTACGTGCCAGCGGGCTCACTCATGCGGCTGGTTTTGCCCATGTTGTGCAACTGGCGGCGCAGCGGCGCACTCAGGTAGGCGCTGATGTTGGGCTGGTAGGCATCCAGAAAGTCGCGCTGGTAGCCCACGGGCTTGCGTGCCTGCAAGGGCTGGCTGACGTAGGCGAGGATGTCCTGGCTATCGGCGGACAGGCTGACGGGGGCAGAGAAACTTTGACCGGCCTCGCCAAGTGAGCTTGTGGAACGGGCCACCGCTGGCAAGTAACGGCGGGCACGCCCCTCGCCTTGAGTGGCGATTTGCCCTGCGGCAACCCATTGGCTGAGCCAGCGCTGCACCGTGCGCCGTGCGACGGTTGGATGTTGCGCCAGCAGTTCAGTCAGAGTCAGGCCGCTGGGGGCGGACTGGATGCTTTGAAGTAGCGGGTTTGAGGTGGGCATGGCGGAGAGTGGCGCGATTGTGGCGCTGTTTTTCGAACTGCGCCACACCCAAATGAAGCATCTCTAGCAGGATAGATCAAAAAATGTGAACTTCAAGTCACAGAGATATTGCTTGGCCGAATGCAACATGAATGTTGCAATACAAGACCTGACCCTATTGCTTCATGTGATCGGGACATGACTAAAGACTTTGAGTACAGCATATGTGGTTCCAACGACAGTAAATATGCCAGCGACAACCACAGAAACGATCTGTGCTACATCCCATTTTGTGAGTAGTTTGTCTTCGAGTTTATCAAGCCGAGTCGAGAGTTGTTCAATGAGTTGAGCGAACAAGGCATCGTTGATTGAAGAAATCTTATCAATTGTGGCATCACTTGGTAACCGTTTTTCAATACTTTCCAGTCGCTCCCGAACCTCAGTAATTCGTTCGTCTAGTTCCAATTTAAGTTGAATTTCAGAGAGTTCCTCATGTTCAGATACTTCTGCAGCAATTCCATGTTCCACGTCAACTAACAATTGATTTGCTACTTGGATCCTTGGTAAAAGTTTCTCGATGGAATATTGGATACCGACACCACCAACATTGAACCTAATTTGAGCCAGGTAGTTTCTCGCAGCTTCATGAATTTTGTCGCGGTTCCGATTTTTGCTTTTGACCAATATTCCCTTCAGAAACCACGCTGCAACAGCACAAATTGCACTTACCCCGACACCAACGAGGGATGAAATCAACTGTAAGTCAAAGCTCACAGCAGCCTCCTGACGGTTGAGACATAACAATCAGCATTTATCCTTCGCGCCGCAATGATCAAAGAATCCATGTCACTTCCCACAATTAATAAATCTTACCGGAATTATCATGACTGTACCGTGGTTGAGTTTGCGTCCTTTTGAAACCAAATGAATGTGCAAGCGCTATCTGGAACGACCCAACCAAGATTTGATAATTCGATAAACCCATCCTCGGAATTGTGTATTTCACCACCTGGATCAAGACGATTTCCTTGATAAGTGCTTGTGGCCTCGACATCTACCTCATCCTTCACCTCTCGGTAATTAAAAGAAACACAAGCTTGTTTTGATGGAGCAGGAACACTTATGTATGCGTTGTCTTGACGCCGGACATTCATCTGAACTCGGTAAGAAAAGAATATTTCAGTCGTTATATCTACCTCATCGGGAATGACGGCGGAAAAAAAACCGTTTCCCTCATTCTTGATAGAAAGTGACAGATTATTTATTCGCAAATCTGATACGAATGGATTTAAGGTGAGCGCAGCTCGATGAGCTAGTACTGTCCAAAAAAATTCATTGTCAAGATAACGATCTTTCAATGCTGGACGGTCTGTCGCACATTGCTGGAGAGTATTTTCCGTGATTTTGAATCCAAGATTTCTTGTTCGCTGAAATGTTTTGCTATAACTGTATCTCATGGAGAGTATGTATGGATCGCTTTCCCCATGTCGTAATTCAACTTCAACGCGATAGTTTTTGAGGTGATGATCGAAAGCTTTAAGCGTTTCAAGCACTGAGTTAACCAGCTCAGTGGGAACTTCTTTTTCTAGCGCCTCAACCGTTTGCCGAAGCTTTCGATCCTCTAGCCTCGAATAAATATATGACCCTAGAATAGCTACACAAAAGGCAATCAAAGTATCAAAAAGAGTCTTTAATGTCTGCTGCTTCTTGATTACTGCCATGATCGAGTCAGGATCCCAACTGGCCTCATTCATGACAGGATATGAAAGTAATACAGCAGCCATAATCCCTGCAACGATAACCAGCCAAACAAACCTCTTATCCTGCTTTGGAGCGAATAAATTAAATGGTTGATGCATAGTGAACATTCCTGCCTTTCTGGTTAGCGATCCGTCCGACCCCGCCCGGACTCCAAGCTAAAGAAACTTATTTTTAGCTCGTTTAGTTGCATGGATATTTTTCAAACTACTTAACAGTGGTTTAACGTAAGTTTGTAAAAAATTCATATTTATTCAAAAATTTGGCGACACTTAAGTAATTTTCAGTTACAAACGACAAAATTTACAACCTTTAAAACAATTCCATACAGAAAATTAATTTAATATACCGAAAAAGTGATAATAATATAAATTATTGATTTAAAGTGGTGTTTTTGTCACGCTGTTAAAGACAGGTTAAGAGGCTTACAGCCGAAATAAAGAATGGACGACCAGTCATAACAACCTAAGAAAAAGCAGCATCTGATTTTCAAATTAATCTGGCTGCTGAATCAGTAAGATGAGTAAATTTATGACTGCACTATAGCCTTAGAGTCGAAGAGGATTGCGTGTAGTGGGGTAAAAATTGCATCGTGCGCTAACGCCCCATCCCAAGCCTAAAAAGTACTACATTTTTTATAGCTATTTACGCATATTACATAAGCGCTACAGGCCAATTCCCCTTACAACCCATAACCCGCCACCTCACCCCAACTGCCCCCAAGCCTTCTCTAACCGCTTCACGCTCACCGGCTGCGGGGTGCGCAGTTCTTGGGCGAAGAAGCTCACGCGTAATTCTTCCAGCAGCCAGCGGAATTCTTGCAGGCGGTCGTCGACCACGCCTTTGCGCTCGGCCACCAGGCGCCAGTAGCGCTGCTCCAGCGGTTGCAGTTCTTTCAAGCGGGCGCTGTCGCGGGCGGGGTCGACGCGGTATTTTTCCAGGCGGGCGGTGATGGCTTTTTGGTAGCGGGCAAAGTGCTGCAGGCTGCCCCAGGGGGTGACGCTCAAAAACTTTTTGGGCATCAGGCGCGCCAGTTGCTGGGCCGCGTCTGTGGTGGCATCCGGGGCGTTTTTGCTGTCTTTGATCTTGCGGGCGGCCACCGCGTATTCGGCCAGGATGGTGGCGGCCAGGCGGGCGACTTCGGTGCAGATCAGGGTCAAGCGCCCTCGCCCTTCGTCCACGCGCTTCTTGAAGGCGAATTCGTCGGTGGGCAGCGGGTCGAGCAGAAAGGCGCGATCCAGTGCGACACTGATGATTTGCTCGCGCAACTCTTCCAGCGTGCCGCCGGTGCCAGAGCCATCGGGGTTTTTGCCGACTTGCATGTAGGTGACGGCCATTTTTTGCAGGTCAGGGACGTTTTTCTCAAGGTACTTGAGCGCGTCTTTGATTTGCAGGGCAAACAGGCGGCGCAGGCCGGCGCGGTGTTTGGCGGCGGCCACGTCGGGTTCGTCAAACACTTCGATGGTGACGGCATCACCCACGTCGATCAGGCCGGGGTAGCCGATCAGCGTCTGGCCGCCTTTCTGGATTTCCAGCAGCTCAGGCAGTTCGCCAAAGGTCCAGGCGGTGTGTTTGACACCGGCTGGGTTGGCCTTGGGCGGAGTTTGATTTGCTGCGCTTTTAGTAGCTGCTTGCGCATTATTTACAAGCGCTACAGGGGCATTTGGCGCTGATTCGCGGCTTCCGCCGCTCCTACCGGTATCCCCTGAAGCGGTTTTCGCCATTTTGAGCCCGGCCAGCGCCTGAAACGCGCCACGAGCTTGGGCACCGAGTTCGGCTTTCAACGCGCCTAGGTTGCGGCCCTGGCCCAGCTGGCGGCCATGTTCGTCGACCACGCGGAAGTTCATGAAGAAGTGCGGGCTGAGCATGTCAACCTTGATGTCGGCACGCACCACGTCCACCGCGGTGGCCAGGCGCACCAGCTTGAGCACCGCATCCGTCAGCGAGCCGTGGCCAAACAGCGCGGGCTCGTTGAGTTGGGTGGCCATCTTGTTGGCCGACTCGGGCAGCGGCACCAGGCGTGAGCGCGGGCGCTGGTGCAGGGTTTTGATCAGTGCCTGAATTTTGTCTTTGAGCATGCCGGGCACCAGCCATTCGCAGCGCTCTTCGTTGACCTGATTGAGCACAAAAATCGGCACGGTCACGGTCAGGCCGTCTTTGGGGTCGCCGGGTTCGTGCAGATAGGTGGCTGCGCAGTCCACACCGCCCAGTCGCACGGTTTTCGGGAAAGCCTGGCTGGTGATGCCTGCGGCCTCGTGGCGCATCAGCTCCTCTTTGGTGAGCAGCAGGAGTTTGGGATTGATTTTGACCGCCTCGCGGTACCACAGCTCAAAGCTGTAGCCGCTGCACACGTCGGCAGGCAGCTGCTGGTCGTAAAAGGCGTAGATCAGCTCGTCATCCACCAGCACGTCTTGGCGGCGCGCTTTGTGTTCCAGGTCTTCCACCTGTTGGATGAGCTTTTGGTTGGCCGCCAAAAACGGCAGCTTGGTGTCCCACTGGCCGCCAACCAGGGCTTCGCGGATGAAGATTTCACGTGCACCGGGCAAGTCCACCCGGCTGTAATTGACACGCCGGCCGCTGTAGATGACGATGCCGTACAGCGTGGCACGCTCCAGCGCGTTGACCTCGGCCACCTTTTTTTCCCAATGCGGGTCGAGCAACTGCTTCTTGAGCAGATGCGCACCGACCTGCTCCAGCCACTGCGGCTCGATCGCCGCAATACCACGGCCAAACAGGCGCGTGGTTTCGACCAGTTCAGCAGCCACGATCCAGCGGCCCGGTTTTTTGACCAGGTGGGCGCCGGGGTGCGGGTAAAACTTGATGCTGCGTGCGCCCAGGTATTCGCCGCCCGCGCCTTCGGTTTCCAGCTTGCAGCCGATGTTGCCCAGCAGGCCCGAGAGCATGGACAGGTGTAATTGTTCATAGCTGGCGGGCTTGGTGTTGAGCCGCCACTTGTGCTCGGCCACCACGGTGTGGAGCTGGCTGTAGATGTCGCTGAATGGCCCCCTCTCCCACCGGGAGCGGGTTGGAGTGAGGGCTGGCCACCACGGCTGGTGTCCAGCCATTTCCACAGCTTCAGGTAGCCGCTGAATTCGCTTTTTTCATCGTCAAACTTGGCGTGCGCCTGGTCGGCTTGCTGCTGCGCTTCCATCGGGCGGTCGCGCACGTCTTGCACGCTCAAGGCGCTGGCAATCACCAGCACTTCGTCCAGCGCCTCTCGGCTACGGGCTTCCAGAATCATGCGGCCCACACGCGGGTCCAGCGGCAGTTTGGCCAGCTCCTGGCCCATGGGGGTCAGCTCGTTGGCATCGTCCACCGCGCCCAGTTCGTTGAGCAACTGGTAGCCGTCGGCAATGGCGCGGCCCGATGGTTTTTCGATGAACGGGAAGTCTTCAACGATGCCAAGATGCAGCGACTTCATGCGCAAAATCACCCCGGCCAGGGAGCTGCGCAGGATTTCGGGATCGGTGAACCTGGGGCGGGCGTTGAAATCTTTCTCGTCATACAGCCGGATGCAGATGCCGTTGGCCACCCGGCCGCAGCGCCCGGCCCGCTGGTTGGCCGCCGCCTGGCTGATGGGCTCGACCAGCAGCTGCTCCACCTTGCTTCTGAAACTGTAGCGCTTCATGCGCGCAGAACCTGCGTCGATGACGTATCTGATGCCTGGCACGGTGAGCGAGGTCTCGGCCACGTTGGTGGCCAGCACGATGCGGCGACCGGTGTGGCCGTCAAAAATGCGATCTTGCTCGGCCTGGCTCAGGCGGGCAAACAGCGGCAGCACTTCGGCGTTGCGAAACACCGGCTGGTGGCTCAGGTGGCCGCGCAGGTGGTCGGCGGCCTCGCGGATTTCGCGCTCGCCGGGCAGGAACACCAGAATGTCGCCGCTGTTGTGCACGTCGCGCCACAGCTCATCCACCGCGTCGGCAATCGCGTTGTTCAGGTCATAGTCACGCGCTTCTTCAAACGGGCGGTAACGCTGCTCCACCGGGAACATGCGCCCGGAGACCATGATGATCGGGGCTGGCCCTTTGACAGAGGCAAAGTGGTCAGCAAAGCGCTGGGCATCAATGGTGTTCAGACTGCGCTCATGCGCCTCGTCGATGATGATGGTGTCGTAGGCTTTGAGCAGCGGGTCGGTCTGCGTTTCGGCCAGCAAAATGCCGTCGGTCATCAGCTTGACCGAAGCGTCTTTGCTCAAGCGATCCTGAAAGCGCACCTTGAAGCCGACCACATCGCCCAGCGGCGTGTGTAACTCTTCAGCAATACGTTTGGCCACGCTGCTGGCGGCAATACGGCGCGGCTGGGTGTGGCCAATGAGCTTGCCGCGCGGCGCTGGGCTGCCATTGGGCAAGGTCTTGGGGTAGTTGCACAGCCCACGCCCCAGAGCCAGGGCGATTTTGGGCAACTGGGTGGTTTTGCCGGAGCCGGTTTCACCACACACGATGATGACCTGGTGCGCTTGCATGGCGGCCATGATCTCCTCACGGCGGGCGGAGACGGGCAGGTCTTCGGGGAATTCGATGTTCAGGGTCGATGCACCCTTGTCTGGCGCGCTCAACACCAGCTCACCAAGTCAAAACACTTGCGGCCTCTGATGCGATAGAGCGAAAAGTCGTGAGCATCCAGGGTCAAAATCTTGTTCAATTCGGTGCGTTCCGCCAGGTCAATCAGGGCCAGGTCTGCGTAGTCAGGCGTCATGTTGTCATATTTGTTTGAGAGCTCGGCAATACGCTGGTGGCTGCTAGCCTCCAGTGGCAGCACCGGCAAGGCGGTCGCCGCAACAGCGTTCAAAAAGGCGCGGCGCTGGGCCCCTGCCAGAAAAAACATCACCTCAACCACCACCGCCTCCACCGTCAGCAGGGGCACGGGCACGGGCAAGCGCTGTAAATACGCTTTTGCTGCGGTATGGTGCGGCTCGCGGGGGTCAAACAAGGCAATCAGAAAACCGCTGTCGGCGATCAGGGTGTTGCGGGCAACTCTCATGCCGGTTTCGCTTTGGACTGCCGGGGCGTTTGAACTGCGCGGCTCTTGGCACCCTTTTTCACCACCTTGGGAGGATCGATCTGTTGTGCTGGGTTCACGGCATAAGGTGCTGCGGGTTCAGCCACCTGATGCGCCGCACCGCTGGCCAAGACCCGCTGACGCAGCCTGTCTTTTGAATAGGGCCCGGCCCAATCAGCAGCTGGCTCAGCGCTGGCTGCAGCATCTACAAACGCCAGCAAAGGATGGCTTTGCGCCACGGCGGGTTTGGCAAACCAGTCGCGCAAGGCAGACTGCACCACCTGGGACTTGGACAGCCCCATGGTGTCGCAAAAGCGGCTCAGCTGGCTTTCAATGGTGTCTGGAAGACGCACAGTCAGTGTCATGATAAGAATTACAAAAATGGCACTTAGTGTATTACATTTGACCCCAAACCAAGGCCAACGAACGGATTTGCCGCGCGGCCAAAAACTGTGCGCCAGCGTCAAGGCAGATTTGAAGTCGCTGGGTGGCTTGTTTTATTGGTCAAATTGGCATAAAACGCTTGTTCTGTATGCGCAACAAGCTATTTAATTTGTAGCATATACGGATGCCATTAAGCATCACCATGGATAAAATATGAACAGCTTGCTGAAGGGTTTTCCGCACTGCTGAGGCGAGCTTGACTGTCATTTTTTCAAGCAACGCCAAGAGTCGCATCACTTCATTTCAGCAACAGGCTTGACAGTCATCAATACAGAGTGCCAAATTAGAGCTTCCAATGATTAGCAAAACCGCAAGATAGTCCGTCAATCCAATTACCATGGGGAAATCCCATGTAAAGGCAACGAATTATGCAAAGTACAACTTACCCAGCGTTGGCATTGCTTGTCACATTGATATTTCAGTCACCTCTTGCGATGGCACAAATCGCAGAGGATGAGAAGGAGTTGGCGCAGGCCTACGGCGACAGGGATTTTGTCAGCATCGCAACCGGCACCAAACAACTGCTCAGAAAGGCCCCTGCTGCTGCCACGGTGATCACAGCAGCAGATATCGTGGCCATGGGAGCCACAACGCTGAGCGAGGTACTGGAAACTGTGCCCGGCATGCATATTTCCCGAAATGCCCTGCAAAACAATTACACGCCTACCTATGGCATACGCGGCATTCTGACGGACTCATCACCCCATGTGCTGATGATGATCAATGGGATACCCATGACTAACGCCTTCCTTGGCAATCCTAACGAGCAAAGGGGTGAGTTGCCAGTTGAAAACATTTCGCGCATTGAAGTGATTCGAGGCCCAGGCTCAGCGGTTTATGGGGCGGATGCATTTGCCGGGACGGTCAACATTGTCACCAAGACGGCAGAGGAAGTGAATGGCAGCCTTTTGGGCGTGCGCCTGGGTTCGTTCAATAGTCGGGACACATGGTTTCAGCATGGCAGTCAACAAGGCGAACTTGAAGTTGCCGGCTATCTGAAAATCGGCAGAACCGACGGTCAGCGTGGAATCATCCGTGCCGATGCCCAGTCCAAAATCGACGCTCTGGGTCTTGCGCCAGCAGCATCTCTTGCTCCCGGCGCACTTCGGCTGGGGAAAGACACGGTGGATGCACAGATTGATCTGGCCTATCAAAAATTTCGCATACACGGCAGCTACGCATTGCTCAACAATGCAGGAACCAGTGCAGGAATTGCGGCGGCACTGGACCCAACCGGGCTGATTCGCAGCGAACGATTCTCCGGCGATTTGTCCTGGAACGATCCCAATTTTGGGTCAGACTTGAGTTTGACCTTGCAGGCCGCTCACATGCAACTGGCCAACGAAAACATCACACCGTTAACACTGTTTCCCAAGGGTGCTTTTTTTGGCTCTTTTCCCGATGGCATGATGGGCGCACCGGAAAAGTGGGAGCGCCAGACGCGGCTTTCTGCTGCAATGGTTTATTCGGGTCTATCTGACCATCGCTTGCGTCTGGGTATGGGGCACGACCAAATCGAGATTTACAAAACTGCTGAGACCAAAAATTTCATCGCCACATCAGGCTTGCCCATATCGGTACCCATGTACACCGCCACAGGCATCAATCTCTTTTTGTCACCACATTCGAGAAATGTCAATTACGCCTATCTTCAGGACGAATGGGGGTTCGCCCGCGACTGGACGCTGACCGGGGGAGTTCGATATGACCATTATTCGGACTTTGGCAGCACCACCAATCCACGCCTGGCACTGGTCTGGGAAGCCCGGCAGGACATTACCGTCAAGCTGATGTACGGCCGTGCTTTTAGAGCGCCTTCTTTTACTGAGTTGTATGTCACTGGCAATCCTGTGGCACTTGGAAACCCCGCGTTGAAACCGGAAAAGATTGCCACGTTTGAAGGTCTGGTCAGTTGGCAAATGCAGCCCAATTTGCACACCAGTCTGAGCATTTTTCAACACCATATTGCCGACATCATTGCGCTCTCGGGAACCACTTATATGAACACAGGAAGGCAAAATGGCAGTGGTGGTGAAATTGAGTTCACTTGGGATCCCATGGCAAACCTGCGTCTTTCAGGTTATTACGCGTACCAAAAAAATGTGGATCCAGCAACGGGGCAGAATGTGGGTTACGCTCCTCAGCAGCATCTGTACACACGGGCAGACTGGCGGTTTTCTCCGGGTTGGTTTGTCAGCGCTCAGCTCAATCGAATTGCGCAACGCAAACGCCCGATAGGTGATACCCGACCAGATGTGCCTGACTACACCTCAGTTGACCTGACCTTGCGCACAGACCAACCCAAGAATGGCTGGGATTTTGCAATCTCCTTGAGAAATGCGTTGAATGCAGACATCCGGGAGCCTAGCAAGGCGAGTTCGGGCATCATTGATGACTTTCCAATGCCGGGACGCACGCTCTATTTGCAGGCCAGCTATCGCTTGTAATCGGTCACAGTTTTCGAGAAATATTGTGGAAAATTATTCTTTTCGATTCGTCGCCTACACCATCTGGTTGACATGGCTGGCAGTATCTCCGCTGGCCCACTCTCGGGCGACAGGGCCCAAGATGCAGACTCTCGTGTTTTCGGCTGCAAATTCCTACGAATCTGCTGAAACATTCGAGTTGACACGGGTCATTGACAGAATCGAGCGCACAAGTGATGTGCTTGTCTTTCGGCTGCAACTGGCGGCAAATGGTTCTTTGTTGGCACAGTCAACACGCCCGGATTCCGTCAAAGTGGTTCTGGACGCAGAGCCGGGCAATATTGCCGTTCTTTACCCGGACCTTGACGAGCCCTATCGGGGTATATTTCACAAAATCATTGAAGGTGTTGAGGCGCAAATTGGCAAGCGCGTGGTGACTTATGCCGTGGGCTCCGACATGAAGGCCCAAGACATTGTTGCCAATCTCAAACGCCAGGACATCAAGGTTGTGATTGCACTTGGCCGCCAAGGTTTAAAAGCAGCATCCGGCCTGGTGAGTGACTATGGTGTGGTCGTCGGGGGGGTGGTCTCTGCACCAGAAGACGAAACCCGAAACTTTCCAGTCATCAGCCTGGCCCCCGATCCAGGAATGCTCTTTGAGCGACTCAAGCATTTCATGCCAAACGCCCGTCGCGTTGTGGTTGTGTACGATCCTCGGCAAAACGCCTGGTTGATACGTATGGCCCGGCAAGCAGCCCACAAGCACGGGTTGGAGTTGTTGGCGGTGGAGGTCACCGATATCAAAAGTGCGGTCAAGGCCTATCAGGAACAGTTGGCTTCCATCGACCCCAAGAAAGATGCGTTGTGGCTACCGCAGGACCCGACAACAGTTGAAGATACATCGATCTTGCCTCTGGTTCTGGAAAGCGCCTGGAAACTCAATTTGGCGGTATTCTCGAGTAACGTGACCCATGTCAAGCGTGGCGTACTTTTTTCTTTATATCCAAACAATGTCGCCTTGGGTCGTCAGTTGGCTGCTTCTGCATTGAACTATCCAGCGATCATTCCAGCGGCTCTCAAGGTGGTACCTATGAAAGATGCATTGCTGGCAGTCAATGTGCGCACAGCGAGTCACCTCGGCATGCAACTGTCCTCTCCCCTGAAAAACGGGATTGATCTTGTTTTCCCTGCACAGTGATTGATTTTTTGTCAATGCCATCCTTCAATCGACTCACCCTGTTGCTGAATAAGACCACCTTTCGTCGACAGTTGTCGATCATGGTGTCCATCGGTGTACTGATGCTTGCCTTGATGTCCTCGCTTGCCATTTCCTGGCAAAGCAGTCGTGAAACCCGTCTCAACCGCCAACAACAGGGCCAGCGGCTTGCCGATAGCCTTGCCCGCCAAGCACGCTTGGCATTGTTGTCAGATTCGAGTGAAAACGCGGCCGATGCTGTTTCTGGTGCGCTGGCTTTTCCTGATGTGATTCGAGTTGAAATCCGCCACCCGGATGGCGCAACCCTCTCTGCACATGGCGCACAAGGCGTTGCGATGACTCCGGCCTCTGAAGTACCGCCCAATTGGGGGAATGCACCTTCTGCAGCGTTTCTTGAAGCAGAGGACGACAAAAACTGGCGATTTGTCGCTCAGGTACGTACTGCAGATCAAATGTCTCCATTTGAGATGGAAGTGACTTCGGGTCAAACCCTGGGTTACGTTCGAGTTGTGCTCTCAAAGGCATCTTTAGATCAGGCCATGGTCAACCTGTTTGCCTTGAACATGAGCATCTCCTTGCTGTTTGCGCTGATTTTTCTCTTGGCCACACGCTGGCTGACACTGCGTGTAACTCAACCTTTATCACAATTGGCTGCCGCCATGGGGCGTGCAGAAACCAGTTTGACCGGGGTAAGGGCCGAATTGGTTGGGCCCACGGATATTGTCGACATGGCCCACGCCTTTAACAACATGATGAGTGTGCTGGATGAAAGGGATCAAGCCTTGCGTCTGGCGCGTGAGGATGCCTTGCGACTGGCCAACTTGAAGGCAGAGTTTGCAGCCACCATGAGTCACGAGTTGCGAACGCCGCTTAATGGTGTGGTGGGTACGCTTGATTTGTTGCGAGCATCGGTGCTTTCTCCGGTGGCCCGCAATTATGTCAATCTGGCCTGGGATTCATCGCAGTATTTGCTCGATTTGATCAACAATATTCTTGACTTTTCTTCACTTGAAGCTGGCAAGCTGCAACTGGCTGAAAATGATTTTGATGTTGCACGCCTGTGTGAACAAACGATAGATCTGGTTTCCCCCCAAATTGGCAGCAAGGGCCTTGAGATTGCCTATGTTCTGGCATCTGACGTTCCTTCGTGTCTGTATGGTGACTCCAGGAGATTGCGGCAAATTCTGCTGAATCTGCTTGGTAATGCTGTCAAATTCACCGAACACGGTGAGATCGCTATGCAGGTGTCAACCCTCCATGGTTTTGCAGACAGCGGAACTTTGCGTTTCGAGGTGATTGACAGCGGTATTGGTATTCCTTTGGCAGCTCAGTCCACCATCTTTGATTCTTTTACCCAGGCTGATCCATCCTCAACACGTAGCCATGATGGGTCCGGTCTTGGACTGGCCATTTGCAAACAACTGTGTGCCTTGATGGGCGGGGAAATCGGTGTTGACAGTGAGCTTGGTGTGGGGAGCAAATTCTGGTT
Organism: Comamonadaceae bacterium; assembly: GCA_008080595.1. Classification (GTDB taxonomy): domain Bacteria; phylum Pseudomonadota; class Gammaproteobacteria; order Burkholderiales; family Burkholderiaceae_C; genus Rhodoferax. The sequence goes on along the minus strand of VIKI01000123.1, from coordinate 1,978 downwards.
CCAGTTGCCACTGCGTCTGGGCACCATGAAAGCGGCCATTCCCAACGCAGTCATGCGCACCGGCAGTATCGTTGTCATTGATGAAAACATCATCGTTCGGCAATTTCTTGAGCAAACCTTGTGCTCCTGCGGTTATGTTTGCAAAACTGCGAGCAATGCGGCCACTGCTGAAAAAGAATTAAAAGCGGCGATGTTGTCTGGGAACCCTTGTCAGCTTCTGCTGATTGACATGTTGTTTGCCCAAACTCATGCCGAAGAAGTGCAGAACCTGCGAACAAAGCCGGCACTGGGTCAACCACGTATGGCTTTGATGAATCGCTACGGTGCAACGTGTGCACCCAACGCTCCCCAGGCGGATGCGTATTTGGCAAAACCTTTGCGTAAGGAGAGATTGCTGGAATGCATCGATAGGGTTCTGGGTGTCAGAACATTGGCCCCCTCCCCGACATCTGCTGTCAATGCAAGCATGCCGCGACTACTGGTCGTTGAGGACAACCGAGCGAGTCAAGCCATTGCCATTGGTATGCTGGAACTGCTAGGGTGCTCAGTGAAAGTTGTTGAAAACGGGCGTTTGGCTGTGCATGCCTTCAAATCTGAGTCCTGGGATCTGATCCTGATGGATTGCAATATGCCGGAGATGGACGGATACGAGGCAACCTCGTTGATTCGCACCCTGGAAACCGAAACGGGAAAGCGTGTGCCGATTGTTGCCATGACGGCCAATACACAACCAGCGGATGTCGCTAAATGCCTGTCGGCGGGTATGGACGATCACCTGTCGAAGCCATTGACACTCGATAGTGTCCGTGCTCATTTGCACCGTTGGTTGCCGAAAATGCTTACGGAATCCCCCGTCTTGCTGGCAGGTGCTCTCCACAATTCGCGACCTGACGAGCCCATTGACCATGGTGCGCTGGCTCGTCTGCGTGAAGCCCTGGGTGGAGCGGTCGGCCAAGTCATTCGACCATTCTTGGAAGATATGCCCGTCTATCTGGAGCAAATGGAGGCTGCCGCTGAGGCGGGTGACAGCGATGCCCTGCGCCGCGCCGCACATGCAGTCAAAGGAGCGGCTGGAAATTTTGGTGCAGTTGCGTTGGTGACGTTGGCCAAGGAAATGGAGGCCCTGGCGGAAAAAGGCCAGAATGATGCTGCTGGGCGTTTAACGGCCCGTATGAGGGCTGAGTATGCACTTGTTGGGCAAACTCTGAACCATGAACTCCAGAGCGAGACGGAAATGCCTGCGCAGCAGTCTGAAGTGGGTGCTGCAAGGGTGCTGATTGTTGATGATGATCGCAGTACCCGGTCGGCACTCTGTTCGGTTCTGCAACTGAATGGTTTTATTGTTACCGAGGTCTCAGATGGCAGCGAAGTTGCGAACGAAGTCAAACGTTTGCGCCCCGATGTGATCCTGATGGACGCTTTGATGCCGGTGATGGATGGGTTTACTGCATGCTCTCTCTTACAAGAATCCCCTGAAGGTCGGGAAATTCCCGTGCTGATGATCACCGCGCTGGAGGACAGTGCTTCCATTGAGCGAGCATTTGCTGCAGGTGCCAGTGATTACATCCCAAAACCATTACATCTGGCCGTTGTCAACCAGCGCGTACGACGTTTGGTTGATGCCAGCCGAACCCAGCGTCGTGTGCATCATCTGGCCTACAACGATGCACTGACTGGTTTGCCCAACCGCATCAAGTTCAACGACCGCCTTAGCCACAGCATCGAGAACATCAACGATACCGTTCAATCTTTGGCATTGCTGTATCTTGACCTGGATCGCTTCAAGTTCGTCAACGATACCCTTGGGCACGAGATTGGCGACAAATTGTTAAAGAGGGTTTCTGAGCGCATTCGCTCTTGTGTGCGTGGAAGTGACTGCGTAGCCCGGCTTGGCGGCGACGAGTTTGCCATCATCATTGACGACTTGCCCAGTCACAATGTTGCATCGACCACAGCGCAAAAAATCTGCACTGCCGTG
>VIKI01000122.1 GCA_008080595.1 Comamonadaceae bacterium | reverse complement strand
GCCACTGAATTCGGCGATGAACTGAACTTGTGGGTAGCCACATTTGTCAACAATGATGCGGCGCAGTTCACGCTCTTTCTTGCGCACATCATCGACCTGGCCACGCACCATGTCACACAGTTTTTCAATGGTCTTGGCGGTGAAGCGGATCGACATCAGCTCGTCAGACAAAGAGCGCTGGGTTTTCACATAGCTGGGTGTGCCGTAGCCTTCTTTGCTGTAAATGGCGTGGATTTTTTCAAAGTAGTCACGCAAGCGGTCAAAGCGGCTCATGGCCTCTTTTTTCAGCTCTTCGAGCTTTTTCGTCAGCGCTTTGGAGCCGCCCTTGCCGTCGTCATCGTCATCGGCATCAAACTCGTCAAAGTCTTCTTCAGCCACGTAGTCGTCGGCTTCGTTGGGGTTGGTGAAACCGTCGACGATGGTGGTGATGACCACCTTGTCGGTGCGAATGTCTTCACCCAGTTGCAGCACTTCGGCAATGGTGGCGGGGGAGGCTGAAATGGCTTCCATCATGGCCATCAGGCCACCTTCGATGCGCTTGGCGATTTCGATTTCGCCTTCGCGAGTGAGCAGCTCCACCGTGCCCATTTCGCGCATGTACATGCGCACCGGGTCGGTGGTGCGGCCAAATTCACTGTCGACCGTGCTCAGAGCGGCTTCGGCTTCTTCTTCGGCTTCTTCTTCGGTGGCTGCTGTTGGGCCGTTTTGGTTGAGTAGCAGGGTCTCGGCATCGGGGGTGTGTTCGTAAACCGCAACCCCCATGTCGTTGAGCATGGAGATCACCACTTCAAGCGTCTCGGCATCCACCAGCTTGTCGGGCAGGTGGTCAGAAATTTCGCCATGGGTCAGGTAACCACGGGTTTTACCGAGCTTGATCAGGGCTTTCAGGCGCAGGCGGCGTTTGGCCAGGTCTTCTTCGGACAGAACGGTCTCGTCCAGGCCAAACTCTTTCATCAAGGCGCGTTCTTTGGCCTTGCTGATTTTCATGCGCAGGGGCTTGACCTTTTCGGTAGAGGCTTCAGCTACCTCGGGTTCACCCGCCAGATCTTCCTCAATGTCGGACATGTCCAGATCATCTTCATCTGCCTTTTTGGCCGCCTTGGCTTTGGGGCCACGTTTGGCTCCGGCCGGTTTATCAGCCGCTTTGCTCGCTTTGGCAGTCTTTTTCTTTTCTACGGGCTCGGCCCCTTCAGCAATAACTTGTTTGTCTTCGGCAGAGGTGCTGGCTTTGGTCTTGGCAGTGGTCACAGGGAGAGCTTTCGGTTCTTTAGAGTTGCTGGCAGTCTTTTTGGCAACGCTGGCTGGAGCTTGGGGCTCGGCAACTTTTTTGGGCTTGGTAGCGGGCATGGAGATACCTTAAAAACAAGGAAACAACAAACAGAGTCACGCTTTTCAGGCCAGCGTTGGGCAGGACGAGGAATTCACCTGGTCTGACAAGATGGATGGGCGAACATTTGGAGTGCAGTCCTTGCGGTTGGTTGGCCAGATGGGTGATGTGTCATCTGTTGGCCGGGCCCGGAGGTGCTGCTGTCGCTCTTGTCTGATCGAAAAACCGTGGATTATACCTTTTTGGCGCGTGTGCTGTGTTTTTCAGGCCGGGTTGGTGGCGCTGGTCAGCACCTTGCGCCGGTCAAACAGTTCACGGTAGCGCTGCAGGGCGCTGGGGTCGGACTTGGCGGCCACAATGGCCAGGTCTTCTTCGATTTTGAGTTGATCAATCAGCATGCGGTTGAGCAGGTGGCGCAGTTCGGTGAGAGATTCCGCGTTGTCGCTGTCCACCCCCAGTTCATAGCCCGCCATCAGTTGCAGGGCATAGACTTCGCTGGAGGTATCTTGTAAACCTTCGCGCAGTGCCACCCAGGGCTGTGGGCCGTGCTCATGGAACTGGGTCTCCAACCATGCAAACAGGGGCCCATGCGGCGCGGGCAAGGCACACAGCATGGCATGGTCTTCGGCTGACAGGCTCGCCAGAGTGGCCATGTTGTCCAGCAAAATGCGGGCGGCGTGGTCGGCTCTGCTGGCTGGTGGACGGCCATGGCCTGACATCTTCTCGGAAAGGTTTTTTTTAGGTGATTTCTTGCTGAAGCTACCGTATTCACTGCGCGAGTCACTCTCGTTTTTATAGTTTTCAGAACGTTTGCCAGAGGTTTTTGAGGGGCGGGGATACCAGACGCTCGTGAGTTCGCGGTTGGACAACTGCACCAGGTCGGCAATTTCAGTCAACAGTTGCTTTTTCAGGGCACCTTCGGGCATCAGTTCCCACAGCGGTTTGGCGTTGCTGGCCAAGTGGGCACGGCCCTCGGCACTGTGGAGGTCGCAGCCGTCGCGGGCCGCATCAATCAAAAACCGGCTCAAGGGAACGGCTTCGCTCACGTAACGGGCAAAGGCTTCTTGCCCGTGGGCGCGGATAAAGCTGTCTGGGTCGTGCTCTGGTGGCAAAAACAAAAACTTGACGGATCGCACGTCCGTGGCCAGGGGGAGCGCAGCATCGAGCGCTTTGCGGGCCGCACGTCGCCCGGCGCTGTCACCGTCAAAACTGAACACCACCACATCGGTGAAGCGGAATAATTTCTGAACATGTTCAGCTGTGCAGGCGGTTCCTAACGTGGCGACGGCATTGGGGAAGCCCAATTGCGCCAGGGCCACCACGTCCATATAGCCTTCGGTGACCAGCGCATAACCCTGCTCACGCAATGCGGCCCGCGCCTCAAACAAACCGTAGAGTTCGCGGCCCTTGCTGAATACCGGGGTCTCTGGTGAGTTCAGGTATTTGGGTTTGTCGTCTCCCAGCACGCGGCCACCAAAACCGATGTAGTCACCCTTGATGTTGCGAATCGGAAACATCACCCGGTCACGGAACCGGTCGTAACGTTTGGCATCCTGTCCTTCTTCTTCGTGCAAGATGACCAAGCCACTTTCCACCAAAAGGGGATCGTCGTAATTCGGGAAAGCACTGGCCAGACTGCGCCAGCCTTCGGGGGCGTAGCCCAGGCCAAACTGTTTGGCGACTTGGCCTGAGACCCCGCGGCCTTTGAAGTAAGCCACCGCGCGTTCAGAGCTTTTCAGGTGCTTTTGATAGGTCTGACAGGCTTTTTTCAGGACTTCGTTAAGAGTGGATTGTTTTTCGCGTTGTTGGCTGGCCTTGGCGCGGTCTTGTGGGCTGGCATCATCTTCGGGCACCTTCATGCCAAATTGCTGGGCCAGGTCTTGCACCGCTTCCACAAAGCTCATGCCCGCGTGTTCCATCAAAAAACCAATGGCATTACCGGTTTTGCCGCAGCCAAAGCAGTGGTAGAACTGTTTGGTTGGACTGACTGAAAATGAAGGCGACTTCTCACTGTGAAACGGGCACAGCCCCATGAAGTTGGCCCCGCCTTTTTTGAGCTGGACGTAACGGCCGACGATTTCAACCACATCGGCGCGGGCAAGCAATTCCTGAACAAAGGTCTGGGGGATGGACATGATCCCGATTGTAGAAACCCGTCAAACCTTTGCCGTCATGTGTATGGCCTAATCAGCGGGGGGCCAGACGAATGGCTCCATCCAGACGGATCACTTCACCATTGAGCATGTCGTTCTCGAAAATATGGACAGCCAATTTGGCGTAGTCTTGGGGTGTTCCCAGTCGGGAAGGAAAGGGCACGCTGGCGGCCAGCGCGTCTTGTACTTCTTGCGGAAAACTGAACATCATGGGTGTGCCAAAAATGCCTGGAGCAATGGTCATGTTGCGAATACCGTTGCGTGCCAAGTCCCGCGCTATCGGCAGTGTCATGCCGACAATGCCGCCTTTGGAGGCGCTGTACGCCGCTTGGCCAATCTGGCCGTCGTAAGCCGCTACCGATGCGGTGGAGATCATGACACCACGCTCACCCGTAGCCTCGGGTTCATTTTTGCTCATGGCATCGGCACACAGGCGGATCATGTTGAAGCTGCCAATCAGGTTGACGGTGATGCATTTGTTGAACACATTCAGTGAGTGAGCCCCTGATTTCCCCACTGTTTTTTCAGCCGGGGCAATGCCTGCGCAATTGACCAGGCCCATCAGCTTGCCCAGACTGCATGCGAGGTTGACGGCAGCTTGGGCATCTGTTTCGTTGCTGACATCACATTTCACAAAAGCGCCATTGATGCTGGCGGCAACAGCTTCGCCCTTTTCAACTTGCATGTCGGCAATCACCACCTTGGCTCCTTTGCTGCTGAGCAGGCGTGCGGTACCTTCGCCCAAGCCTGAGGCAGCACCTGTGACGATGATGACTTTTCCTGATATGTCCATGGAATTCTCCGAAAAATAATTGACGTTAACGTAAACGTCAATTATTACGCATCACAGAAAAATAACTTTCTTGTGAGTGTTTGGGTTTATGCCTGAATTTAGAGCACCACCTTGACATGGTGGGGGTCGTTGGTTCGAGTCCAATCGCGCCTACCAAGGTTTTCTGAATGTAGCCAGATTCAGAGTTCAAAAACCTCGGTCTTTCTTTTTGACATCCGTTCTCCCATCAAATCTTGGGTCGCTCATCAGGGCTTTCCCTCGGGTTAGTTGCGCGTGGTGACTACTTACAATCTTACGTTGCGCAAAACTACAACGGGCTCAATGGGAGTCCAAGGACTTCACATGAATACCGCCAAAGCTGAGCAGGGAAAACCTCATCAACGCATCATTAAAAAGTATCCCAATCGGAGACTTTATGACACTGACACTTCTGCCTACATCACACTTTCGGAAGTCAAGCAGCTGGTGATGAATCGTGTGGCGTTTGAAGTGCGTGATGCCAAGACTGGTGAAGACATTACCCGCAGCATTCTTTTGCAAATCATTCTGGAAGAAGAGGCTGGCGGCACACCTATGTTCACCGCGCCTGTGCTGGAAAGTTTGATTCGTTTTTATGGTCACGCCATGCAGGGTTTTTTGGGGGGCTATCTTGAGAAAAATATTCAGTCCCTGATTGAAGTGCAAACCCGTTTTGCTGAGCAGTCGAAAGGTTTTACGCCCGAGATGTGGAGTCAATATGCGGCCTTGCAACCCCCGGCCTTACAAGCCTTGATGGGTGGAAGTCTGGAGCAGTCCAAGGCCATGTTGGTACAAATGCAAGAGCAAATGCAAAAACAAACAGGGCAAATGCTGGGTGCCTTTGGCATCAAAACCCCAGTTTAAGCAGGCCAATATTCTCGACGTATGAACCCAACAATGGCAGAAAACAATTCCCCTATGACCGCCCCTAAAGTGGGTTTTGTGAGCTTGGGCTGTGCCAAAGCGCTGACTGACTCTGAATTGATACTGACCCAGCTCAGTGCCGAGGGGTATCAAACCGTCAAAACCTTTGCGGGCGCTGATCTGGTCATTGTCAATACCTGCGGGTTTATTGATGATGCTGTCAAAGAAAGCCTGGACACCATTGGCGAGGCTTTGGCTGAAAACGGCAAGGTCATTGTGACTGGCTGTTTGGGAGTCAAAACCGGTGAGGGAGGCGATAACTTGATCCGCCAAATGCATCCCAGTGTGTTGGCGGTGACCGGTCCACAAGCCACCCAAGCGGTGATGGATGCGGTGCATGCCAACCTGCCCAAGCCGCATGATCCATTCGTGGATCTGGTGCCCAATGCGTTTGGCTCAGCCGGGATCAAACTGACCCCCAGGCATTACGCCTACATCAAAATCAGTGAGGGCTGTAACCACCGCTGCACCTTTTGCATCATTCCGTCGATGCGGGGTGATTTGGTGTCGCGCCCGATTGGTGACGTGCTCAAAGAGGCGCAAGCCTTGTTTGAAGGGGGTGTCAAAGAGCTGCTGGTGATCAGTCAGGACACTTCGGCCTATGGCGTGGATATGCAATACCGCACCGGGTTCTGGAATGGCAAGCCCATCAAGACCCGGCTGTTTGAGTTGACGCAAGCCCTGGGGGAGATGGCGCAAACCTATGGCGCTTGGGTGCGTTTGCACTATGTGTACCCTTACCCAAGCGTAGATGACATCCTGCCGCTGATGGCCTCTGCTCTTGTGCTGCCCTATCTGGATGTGCCGTTTCAGCACAGTCACCCCGACGTTTTAAAACGCATGAAGCGCCCCGCCAGTGGTGAAAAAAACCTGGAGCGCCTGCTGCGCTGGCGAGAAGTGTGCCCAGAAATTGTGGTGCGCAGTACGTTTATTGCCGGCTTTCCGGGTGAAACCGAGTCCGAGTTTGAACACTTGCTGGATTTTGTGCGCGAAGCCCAGATTGACCGTGCCGGGTGTTTTGCCTACAGCCCTGTCAAAGGTGCTGTTGCCAACGAATTGCCTGGCATGTTGCCTGACACCTTGCGTGAAGAGCGTCGCGCCCGATTCATGGAAGTTGCTGAAGCGGTGTCGTCTGCCAAATTGCAAAAACGGGTGGGAGCAACCATGCAAGTTTTGGTCGACTCTGCTCCTGGACTGGGGAAAAAAGGCGGTTTGGGTCGTTCTTACGCCGATGCACCTGAAGTGGATGGTGTGGTGCAGTTGCTTGCACCTGAAAAAATCAGCAAGACCATGCGAGTCGGTGAATTCACCAAGGCCAAAATTGTGGCGGTGCGTGGACACGATCTGGTGGCCCAGCCCTTTTGAGTTTGTTGCATTGAACAGTTTTGCAGCAGGCTCAAAAGCAATCAAAAAGGCAACAAAAAAGCCGCTACGATTGCAGCGGCTTTTTGTTCAAAAACATCCGGTTTCTGACATCAAAATGAACCGGAATTCATTTATATTGGTGCCCAGGAAGGGACTCGAACCCCCACGAAGTTACTCGCTAGTACCTGAAACTAGTGCGTCTACCAATTCCGCCACCTGGGCATTTCAGGAAAGAAAGGCATTGTATCAAAAATATTAAGCAAACCAGCGCTTTGCTGGAAGAAGTTGAAGGAATTGTTCAAGGTCATCGTGATGGTCACGGTTTTGTGATCAGGAACGATGGTGATGCAGATATTTATTTGCCTCCCAATGAAATGCGTGCGGTGTTGCACAAAGACCGCGTCAAGGCGCGCGTGGTTCGCAGTGACCGCAAGGGTCGGCCTGAAGGTCGGGTCGTGGAAATTGTTGAACGCAGCAATCAGGTCATCATTGGCCGCTTGTTGTGTGAAAGTGGTATCTGGATCGTGGCCCCGGAGGACAAACGTTATGGTCAGGATGTGATGATTCCAAAGGCCGCTACCGGAGCCGCGAAAGTCGGACAGGTGGTGGTGGTCGAATTGACCGAGCCGCCAGCCTTGTTTGGTCAGCCGGTGGGTCGTGTCAAAGAAGTGCTGGGCGAAATTGACGACCCCGGCATGGAAATTGAAATTGCCGTGCGCAAGTACGATGTGCCGCATGTGTTTTCTGATGCCTGCATTGCGCAGGCGCGGGGGCTGCCGGATGCCGTTCGTTTAATTGACAAAAAGCAGCGGGTTGACTTGACCGATGTGCCTTTGGTCACGATCGACGGTGAAGATGCCCGCGACTTTGACGATGCGGTGTATTGTGAGCCGGTCAAGCAAGGTCGAGGCAAATCGGCGGTTTCTGGCTGGCGTTTGCTGGTTGCGATTGCCGATGTCAGTCACTATGTAGAAAACGGCTCCCCGATTGATGTCGATGCCTACGATCGTGCCACCAGCGTTTATTTTCCGCGCCGGGTGATCCCGATGCTGCCAGAAAAATTGTCCAACGGCCTGTGTTCACTCAACCCGGAAGTTGAACGCCTGTGCATGGGCTGTGACATGATGATCAGCCCAGACGGGGAAGTGACGGCCTACCAGTTTTATCCCGCAGTGATGTGGAGCCATGCCCGCTTTACCTACACCGAGGTGGCGGCTATTTTGGCCAATACCAAGGGGCCGGAAGCGCTCAAACGCAAGCAGCGTGTCACTGATTTGATCAACCTGCACGATGTGTACCGGGCGCTGCTGAAGTCGCGCGAACGTCGTGGCGCGGTGGACTTTGAAACCGTCGAGACCCAGATTGTCTGTGACGAGGCGGGCCGGATTGAAAAAATTGTGCCGCGTACCCGCAACGATGCCCACAAGTTGATTGAAGAAGCCATGCTGGCAGCCAATGTGTGCAGTGCCGACTTTATTGCCCAAGGCAAACATGTAGGCTTGTTTCGTGTGCACGAGGGGCCAACGCCTGAAAAGGTCGAGCTCCTCAGAAACTTCCTGAAAATGACCGGCGTGCCCCTGAGCATTGGAGATGACCCGCAACCGGCCGATTTTCAAGCCATTGCCAAAGCCACCCAGGGGCGGCCTGACACACAACAGATTCAAACCATGTTGTTGCGCTCGATGCAGCAAGCCATTTACACCCCGGTGAACAGTGGCCACTTTGGTTTGGCGTTTGAGGCCTACACGCATTTCACCAGCCCGATTCGGCGTTATCCCGATTTGCTGGTGCATCGGGTCATCAAGGCCATTTTGGCCAAATCCAAATACCAGTTGCCGACCTTGCCGACACCCGGTGAAGCGCATGCCAAGCTGTCCAAAAGGCTCGAAAAAAACCTGGCTTCACGCGTCGCTCAGCCGGGGCAAAAACCACGCAAGATCAGTATCGACATGCAGGCCTGGCAGGCCGCCGGTCTGCATTGCAGCGCCAACGAGCGGCGCGCCGACGAAGCCAGCCGCGATGTGGAAGCCTGGCTGAAATGCAAGTACATGCGGGAGCATCTGGGCGAAGAGTATGGTGGCGTGGTCAGTGCGGTCACCAGTTTCGGTATTTTTGTCACACTGGATGCCATGTACGTTGAAGGCCTGGTGCATATCACCGAACTGGGGGGTGATTACTACCGCTTTGACGAAGCCCGCCAGGAGTTGCGTGGTGAACGCACCGGCATCCGTTTTGCCCTGGGTTCCCGGGTGCGGGTGCAGGTAAGCCGGGTCGACTTGGATGGGCGGCGCATTGATTTCCGTTTGTTGTCTGACAGTGATGGCTTGAATGTCCGTAGTTCCAAAGAACGTGACTTGCTCGAAGACAAGGGCCGAAACCCTCAGGGTGAGTCGATCAGGGCGGCTAAACCAGGCCGACGTGAGCGGCCAATGGCCGAAGCCAAACCGCGCGCAAAGGCCGCAAAACGGACCAGCAGCTCCAAAACGCCTGAGACGGCCAAAGCCAAGGCCCGCAAACCACGCCGACGCAGTTGATCCATTTTTTTCAAATTTCAGTCATGACACATTCAAAAAAAGTAGCGTTGGTCACCGGTGCGGGCTCAGGCATCGGTAAAGCGGTGGCACTGGCCTTGTTGGCCGATGGGTGGCACGTGGTGCTGGCCGGGCGTCGGTTGCAAGCCTTGCAGGATGTGGCGGCCTTGTCCGCAGCCCCGGATCGCGCTTTGGCCGTTGCCACCGACGTGTCCCAGGAGGCGGCGGTGATCGCGCTGTTTGATGCGGCCCTGGCCAAATTTGGCCAAATCGATCTGCTCTTCAACAATGCCGGCATCAGCGCCCCGCCCGGCGTTCAGATTGAAGACCTGGCGCTACGCGACTGGCAAGGCGTGGTCGATGTCAATCTGACCGGCATGTTTTTGTGCTTGCGCCAAGCCTTTCGGGTGATGAAAGCCCAAACCCCGATGGGCGGACGCATCATCAACAACGGCTCGATTTCAGCCACCACCCCCCGCCCCAATTCGATTGCCTATACCGCCACCAAACATGCGGTGACCGGGCTGACCAAAACCGCCTCACTGGATGGTCGCAAGTACAACATTGCCGTGGGGCAGATTGACATTGGCAATGCTGCCACTGACATGACGCAACGCATGCAGGCCGGCATTTTGCAGGCCAATGGCAGTGTGGCTGTGGAGCCAGTGATGGATGTCAACATTGTTGGCCAATCCATCGTCTACATGGCCAACTTACCCTTGTCGGCCAATGTGATGTTTCATACCGTGATGGCCACACAAATGCCGTTTGCGGGTCGGGGTTAGGTCAAAACATCAGGCTTCTGGAGCTCTGAAACCGGCGCTCAATGCCACTGACGGGGTCGGTAAACACCAGCTCTTTGGCCAGCAGCTGCAAGGGCTTGGCGTAGTCCAGCTGCTCCTCGGGCGTGAGCGTGGGGTACAGCCCGTCATGCAGCAGCGGCAAACCCAGGCCCAGCATGTGCACGCGCAATTGATGGCGCTGGCCGGTCACCGGTTTGAGCTGGTAGCGGGCCAGATCACCGCGCACCTCCAACACGTCGATGTGGGTGATGGCGTTGATAGGCCCTGACACTTCTTGCTGCAGCATGAAATGCCCGGCCTCCTGGATACGGCTTTGGCGGGTGATGGGGAAACTCAGATCGGCCCGCCAGGGCGCAATGGCTTGGTAGGTTTTGCGCACCGCGTGCTGGCTGAACAGGGCGCAGTAGGCGGCGCGGCTGGCGGGCTGTTTGGAAAACATCACCAGCCCGGCGGTGTCGCGGTCAATGCGGTGAATCGGCACCAGATCATCCAGGCCGAGCCGGTTTTTCAGGCGCACCAGCACGGTCTCGCTCAGGTAGCCACCCGAGGGCACCACCGGCAGAAAATGCGGCTTGTCAACCACGATCAGGTGTGCATCTTCAAACAGCAGCACCTCATCAAACGGGATGCGGGGTTCGTTAGCTACCTCGCGGTAGTAATAAATTTTTTGATGTGCCAGGTAGGGCACTGTGGTGACGGGGATGCCGGTTTCGCTGAGCACGTCGCCGCGTGCCATACGTTCCAGCCAGGTGCTGCGGCTGACGTTTGGAAAGCGCTCTGCCAAAAAGTCCAGCAAACTGGGCCATGGACCCGGCGGCAAGGCCACACAACTTGGCCCGATGCCGTTGCGGGTAGGTGGTTTAAATGCGCTCAAACACCAGGTCCCAGACACCATGGCCAAGCTTGAGGCCGCGGTTTTCAAACTTGGTCAGGGGGCGGTAATGCGGTTTGGGGGCATAACCCAGCAGTTCAGGGTGCTTGGTCAATGCGGTGTTTTTCAACAGTGGCTCGGCGCTCAAGACTTCCAGAATCTGCTCGGCATAGGGCTGCCAGTCGGTGGCGCAATGGATGTAGCCACCCAGCTTCAGGCGGGCCGCCAGTTTGGCGATCAGCGGGGCTTGAATCAGGCGGCGTTTGTTGTGTTTCTTTTTGTGCCAGGGGTCAGGAAAAAAGATGTGCACACCGTCCAGGCTTTGCAGTGGCAGCATGTGGTCAATCACCTCCACGGCATCATGGGCGCAGATGCGGATGTTGTGCAGGTGCTGCTCACCAATGCGTTTAAGCAGTGCGCCCACACCAGGTTCATGCACCTCACAGCACAGGAAATTGGTGTTGGGCAGAAGGGCGGCAATGTGCGCGGTGGCTTCACCCATGCCAAAACCGATTTCCAGAACCACAGGCGTATTTTGCAAGGAATTTAGGCCTCTGGCGCTTGCTGCTTCTGCGTAAGCAGCTACAAAGTCCATAGTGCTTGCCTGGTAGGGCAACAGGTATTGGGGACCAAGTTCCTCAAAGGCTTTGGTCTGCCCGGTGGTCACGCGCCCGGCGCGGCGCACGAAACTTTTGATGGTTTTGGGGTAGGCCACGCCCTCCAGAGAGTGTGGGCGGATGCGCGGTGGGCGGGCCTGTTCAGGCGCTTTGGTGGGGGTATTGGCGGTGTCGTTCACGGGGGCAGATTGTAGAGAGGGTTGAGCGCGGCACAATGCGGCTACCTGGCGGCAGTTGTGGGTCGCCCAATTTCATAAAGATGGTGTCGCCATGCAGATTCATTCCGGTTTTGCCCTTGTCGATGAACTTCTCAGCGGATTTGCCTCCGATTTGGGCGATGATTTTGTGGCTTACCGCAATCACATCAACCGGGTGTTGAATGTGTATCTGGCGCTTAACGGGCAATTGCAGCCGAGCACTGCAGTGCTGGTAGCCGCCGCTTTTCACGATCTGGGCATCTGGACGCAGCGATCCTTTGACTACCTGAAGCCATCCGTGGATTTGGCCAAAAACTGGTTGGCCAGCCAGGGCTTGAGTGAGTTGGAGGCCGAGGTGGACACCATCATTACGGAGCACCATAAGCTGTCGCTCTATACCGGAGCCCATTTTGCGAGTGTTGAGGCTTTTCGCCAGGCCGATCTGGTGGATGTGTCGATGGGTCTGATTCGGTTTGGTTTGCCGGGGAGTTACATCAGATTGGTCAAACAGGCTTTTCCCAGTGCCGGGTTTCATCGCAAGTTGCTGAGCCTGACCATCAACCAGTTCAAACGCTCACCTTTGCGCCCTTTGCCCATGATTCATTGGTGAGCCGCTTGTGCCATTGCAATGTCCAGTCCCGCAGTGCCTCGGGGATGGATGTTGCGCTGGATTCGGCCAGACCCAGCCTCTGCGCCGCCTGGTCCAGGGCCTGCCGTGCGGCTGTGGGAGACGAGGTGTCCAGCGCCTGTGCACCGTTTTGTTTGCTGAGTTTTTCGCCATTGCATCCCAGCACCAGCGGGGTGTGCAGGTAGCGCGGGGTGGGCAGTTGCAGGGCCTGTTGCAGCAGGATTTGCCGGGCGGTGTTGTCGGCCAGATCTTCGCCACGCACCACGTCGGTGATGCCTTGGGCCGCGTCATCGACCACCACCGCCAACTGGTAGGCAAAGCAGCCGTCGGCACGCTTCAAAACAAAGTCACCGACTTCAGTGGCCACGTTTTGCAGCTGGGGACCTAGGCGACGGTCTTGCCAGTGCACATCAGCTTGCAACTGGGTGTTGAAGCGCCATGCCCTTGGCGTTTTACCCTGTAATCCCAGGCGGCAAGTGCCTGGGTAGATCAACTCGCCGTGGCGCGGTTTGGTTTCGCCGCTGTGTTGCAAAACCCGTGTGATGTCTGAGCGCGAACAGCCGCAGGGGTGATTTGCGCCATGCCGGGCAGGCAGCGCGTGCTGTCCACGTCTTCGATGCGCACCAGCCATTGGCCGGTGTGCGCCCTGGCATCGAGCCAGCTGGCCAGCGCGGAGACCAGCGAGCCGGCATGGAGTGGCCCGGTCGGTGAGGGGGCAAAGCGGCCAATGTAAGGCGGTACTGCCATGCCCGCTGAGGTGGCTCAGAGCGCGGCCAGGGCCAGTTCCAGACCCGACACAAAGGCATCTTCGACGCGGTGTCCAATACACCAGTCACCCATCACGCCCAGGCCTTTTTTGCCATCCCACAAATAGTTTTTGCCCAGGGGGTGCAGGGTTTTGGCATACAGCCAGCGCTGGCTGTCGACGTGAGCCGGTTCGGCGCGGATGCCGGTCACTTCTGAGAACGCCTTGATCAGCTTGGCTTGGGCACGCTGTGGGTCATCGTTCAGGTGTTCTTGTGACCAGGCGGCGCTGGCTTGCACTGTCCAACGCTCAATCGGGTCACGCCCGGGTTTGCTGGACTCTCGGGCCAGCCAGGCCATGCGGTGGTGGGTGCTGCGGGCGGCGTTCCATTGTGGGCCAAAAGACGACATGCCAGGCTGCATGGCTTGTGGAAAAGCCAGCATCACCGTCCAGCAGGGGGCCACTTTGACCTGCTCAATCTGCTTGACCCAGGGCGCTTGCAGCTTTGAATTTTGGAGCAATCTGTGTGCTTGAACATTGGGGATGGCGAGTAAAACACCATCAAAACCCGAGAACACATGCAGGCTGCCGTCCAGGCTTTCGGTGCGCAACTGCCATTGTTTGGGTTTCAGGGCGTCAGGCTCAATCAGCATCACTTGGGTTTGTTTTTGA
Source organism: Comamonadaceae bacterium (assembly GCA_008080595.1). Classification (GTDB taxonomy): domain Bacteria; phylum Pseudomonadota; class Gammaproteobacteria; order Burkholderiales; family Burkholderiaceae_C; genus Rhodoferax. The sequence goes on along the minus strand of VIKI01000122.1, from coordinate 1,766 downwards.
ATCTGGCCCGCAGCCTTGAGCGGCTCGGCCCAGCCAGCGACCAAAGACTTCATGCCAGGTACACCCACCCAATGTGCGTCGCGGGTGGACAAGCCGGGGGCGCTGACATGGCCCAGTTCGTCCAGCACCTGCACATTGTTGGCACTCCAACGCTTGCACAGGCTGGGAGTGGTTTCCAGCGCCTGGGTAAATCGGGCATCGCGAACGGTGAAATATTGTGCGCCATGGTCAAACGAGCCAAAAGCGCTGTCGCGGGTGGCCATGCGCCCACCCACGCCGCGGCTTTTCTCGAAAACGGTGACACGATGGCCTGCTTGCACCAGTGTGCGGGCGCAGGTGATGCCGGCCATGCCAGCGCCAACGATGGCAAAGTGTTTGGAATTAGTTGCGGTTGTACTCATATTTTTCTCCAGTGAATGTGACCGACTTTACACGCCCCGGTGACGCTCCAGCAAAGCGGTGCGTGTGGTGGGGCTCTCCAGCTGATCCAGCCACCACTGCAAAGCCTTGCCTTGAGGGCTGTTGGGGCTGGTGCGCCAGGCATAGTTGACCCGTACTGAACGGGCCGGGTGTTGGGTGGTTTTCACCACCAGACGGCCACTGTCGATGTAGGGCCCGGCCATACATTCGGGCAAGGAACCGCAGCCCAGACCACGCAGCTGAGCATCGAGTTTGTCTTGCATGGTGGCCACCGTGAACACGTCTTGCCCGCCCAGCAAACCAATCGTGACACCGCGTCCTCGGCTGATGGTGTCGGCCACGGCTACCGCGCGGGGCGCCCGCACGGCCTCATCGGTCAAAGGTTCGCTGACCAGGGCCAGCGGGAGATGCGGGGCCACGGCATACACAAAACGCACGTCGCCCAAGGGCTTGGCCTGAATGGCGCTGGTTGGGATCAGGTCGGCCACACCCAGGGCCAGATCGGCCTGGCCACTGGTCAGCGCTTCGAGCGTGCCCGACAGGGTTTCGTCGCGCAGGCGGATGCGGGTCGGTGGGTTGTTGGCCAGAAAACTGTCGCACAGCTCCATCAGCGTAGCTTTGGCAATGATGCTGTCCACCGCAATGGTGAACTGCGGCTCCCAGCCGGTGGCGACACGCTTGACCCGGTTGGCCACGGCATCCAGGTCTTGTAGCAGGCGCTCAGCCTCGCGCAGCAGTTCCAGCCCGCAGGGCGCTGGGCACCATGCCGAGATCTCGGGCGGCGGCGGCAAAACTGCCGGTGCGGGCAATGGTTTGCAGCATGGAAAAGGCATCCGGGGTCAGAACTTGGCTGGCAGTTTGCATGATGTGGTATTAAAAATTCAAATTAATTGAATGATGCCATCAAATCACCTGCGCCGTCGCGCCCTGTACCTGGCCCAAAATTCAGGCATTCGCAAAATAGTCCAAGGAGCACAACATGGTAACGATCAGACCTTCTCGTGAGCGTGGTTATGCCGATCATGGCTGGCTCAAGTCATTTCACAGTTTTTCGTTTGCCGGTTACTACGACCCGGCACACATGGGCTGGGGCAATTTGCGCGTCATCAACGAAGACTGGATTGCTGCCGGCAAGGGCTTTGGCACACACGGGCACCGCGACATGGAAATTGTCACCTACGTGCTCTCGGGGGAACTGGCGCACAAGGACAGCATGGGCAACATCAAGACCATTCCACCGGGTGATGTGCAGCGCATGAGTGCGGGCACCGGCGTGCAACACAGTGAGTTCAACCACGCGCCTGGTCAAACCACCCATTTGCTGCAAATCTGGATTGAGCCCGATG